>DEIV01000083.1 GCA_002352665.1 Flavobacteriaceae bacterium UBA2765 | reverse complement strand
TTTATTCGAACTCAAATATTATAATAAAGTCTTACTAAAAAGAAGATTTGCCGAAAATAATTGACGACAAATCTTCCAAACCAAAAATCAACCAAATTTTTATTCCTTTTTGAGTTTACTTTTAAATTTTTTCTTAAATTTTTCTAATTTAGGATTGATAACTGCCCTGCAATAACCCTGATTTTTATTATTGTTATAATAATCTTGATGATAATTCTCAGCAGCAAAATAATTATTTATAGGGGTAATTTCAGTTACAATCTTTGTATCAAAAATATTTTCAGTCGTAAGGTCTGCAATCATTTTTTCAGCTGCTACTTTTTGAGCATCATTATGGTAAAAAATTGCAGAACGATATTGTGTACCAACATCGGCTCCTTGTCTGTTTAAGGTTGTAGGATCATGTGTGCTAAAAAAAACTTCTAACAATTCATTATAAGTAATTTTATTTGTATCAAATGTAATCCTAATCACTTCGGCATAACCCGTTGTACCCGAAGATACTTCCTTATAAGTTGGGACTTTGCTCTTACCTCCGGCATAACCGGAATCAACCTTAGTAACGCCCTCTAATTGTTGAAAAATGGCTTCAGTACACCAAAAACATCCGTTACCAAAAGTCGCTAATTCTAATCCATCCATGGTTTGATTGTTCGTTAATAAACTTTGTGTTTCTTTATATTCTTCTGCCTTCAAATTACAAGAAAATAAAGATAAAATAAAAACAAAAAAAATACTCTTTTTTATCATTCCATAAATTTACAATATAAGACGACCTAAGTGTAAATAAATTACAGACTTAAGAAAACTTTAACATTAAATAAAATTTATTCAAAAATGATATTTTCAGATTTTATTCCAACTGGTAAATCGTTTATAGCACCTTCTTTTTATAAACTTTTAGACATTAACGATGAAAACTTAAATTTACCTTCCAATAAGTTTATTTGGAAATTGTACCAAACTCTCAGCTCCATTTTTACTTATACTAGCCACACCAAATAAATAATTATCAATGACAATATTTTTTAAAGTATAATCGGTTACTTTTCCTACAAAACGACTATATTGCCATTGTGGAGAAGTCGTATCTCTCCAATATATTTTATAACCCAATAAATCATTGCTAGCTACTGCATCCCATTGTAATTGTGTAGAGGGTTGTACCGCACCTCCAATTTTAACATTTTGTGGAGCAAGTGGAGCTGAGGCTAAAGAAGCTAAGGTGAGAGCGTTAACTGCAGTTAATTTAGAGGCATAGTCAAAATTAACTGATGAGATTACATCTCCATAATTGATACCATTTTCATTTCGGATATCTTGATGTTGTTCATTGTAATTTTCGTGAGTTTCCATAATACGAACGCCTGTAAAACCGGCATCATTGAACGGTCTATGGTGACCTCCTCTACCAAACCTATCTAATCTATAAATCATTATGGCATTTAAATTGGTCATATACGCTTCGGTCAATCTATCTATATAACGAGCTAATTGTCTAGAAGGGCCATCAACTTCACCTCCATAATATCTCATCGCTGTTTTTTGTTTGTCAGTAGTTTCCATTGAAATAGCTTCTGAAAAAACTCTAAAAGTACTATTGTCAATCACACCATCTATCCCTTTAATATTTCCAATCATATCATTATTGATAACTCCAATAATATTCCAACTCTGTTCTTTTGCTACTTTAGCCATATACTGACCTCCATACAATCCTTGTTCCTCACCAGATAAACCAACATAGATAATAGATATAGGAAATTTGTATTTACTTAATACACGTGCGGCTTCCATAGTACCAGCCATTCCAGAGGCATTATCATTGGCACCAGGTGAATCTGAAGTGAAATTATTAGGATCTGAAACTCGTGAATCAATATCACCCGACATAATTACATAACTATTTGGATGATCCGTACCTCGTTGAATGGCCAATACATTGACTACCCATGTATCTTTAATAATCCGCCTTTCATTCTTAGGCACTAAATTTCGTTGAAAACTTACTTCTAGACAATTATTACAATTTGAAGAAATTAAGTCAAATTCCGATTTAATCCAACGTCTTGCGGCACCAATTCCTCTAGTATCAGAAATTGTATCTGACAATGTATGGCGTGTTCCAAAGTTTACCAATACATTGATATCTTTTTCAATTCGATCTGCAGATGGAGCCACAGCTATTTCAGTCAGCATTTTAGAAATATCGTTCTGTGAGAATGAAACTGTGATAAAAAATGTAATAAAAATGGTAAGAATTGCTTTCATTTGCCTGAATTTTATTTTCAAAATTTTAAAATATTAGTTTTATCTAATATGTCAAATTTCAGAAATATTTATCTATTTTAGACATTTAAACACATCATTTTATGAAAAATTTGCCATTTTTTTTTATTTTTTTTATTTCATTTATTGGGTTTTCTCAAAATGAAAATCAACCAAATTTTTGGGACAATGTACAATTTGGCGGAGGTTTAGGTATAAGCTTTGGTTCAAATCAGACCACAATTGCTATTGCACCAAGTACTATATATAATTTTAATAAATATTTTTCGGCCGGTTTGGGTGCTAGTTATTTATACGCAAAAAATCATGATGTAAAGTCAAATGTATTTGGAGCTAGTGTAATTACTTTATTTAATCCGTTGGAGCAATTTCAACTTTCAGCCGAATTTGAGCAATTATTTGTCAATCAGAAATCAAATATCTATACATCAAGTTTTGATTATCCTGCCTTGTATATAGGAGCCGCCTATCGCATAGGCTCATTCTCAGCGGGGCTACAATATGATATATTGTATAACGATAAAAGTATTTTCGCCTCTGCTATTTCACCTATATTTAGATTTTATTTTTGAGAATACAATTATAATCAATTACTTAAACTTTAAATCACCAAGTATTACTACCAACTTTTCAATCATTAGATCAGTAATATTGATATGAAAAACCATTCTTAATTTTCCTTGACCCATTCCTGTAATTAAAACATCTTCATCTGCTAATATTTTAACAAAATTAGTATCATCAATAGTATTATTTGTATAAAATATAATAATATTAGTTTCAACTTTTTCAACTTTTTTAATATATGTTGCTTTTTCTAAAACAGCGGCTATTTTTATTGCATTGCGATGGTCTTCTTCTAAACGTTCTACGTGATAGTCTAAGGCATATAACCCTGCCGCTGCTAAATATCCAATTTGCCTCATACCGCCGCCCAGCAGCTTTCTATAACGTAAGGCTTTTTGAATATGAGCTTTCGTTCCTAGTAACAAAGAACCAACAGGACAACCCAATCCTTTTGATAGACAAATAGAAATGGTATCAAATAGGTCACCATATTGTTTGGGTGTTTCATTTTTAGCTACCAATGCATTAAATAATCTTGCACCATCTAAATGAAAGGACAGATCATTTTCTTTACAAACAGAACTTATATTTTTTATTTCATTGATATCCCAACAGGCCCCACCCGCCTTATTAGCAGTATTTTCAATAGTTATCAAGGTTGTAATTGCTTGATGAATATCTTTTCTATTACTAATATTTTCTAATACCAGTTCCGCAGTAAACATACCACGGTCTCCATCTATTAATTTACAGGACACTCCAGAATTAAATGCCGGACCACCACCCTCAAAATTATACACATGTGCCCATTTATCGCAAATAATTTGTTCACCGGGTTGGGTATGTAATTTTATAGCAACCTGGTTAGCCATAGTACCAGAAGGGAAAAACAATGCATCTTCTTTGCCAAAAAGCTTAGCAATCTTTTCTTGTAATTCATTAACCGTAGGATCTGCATTAAAAACATCATCTCCTACTTCTGCTTTACACATGGCCTCTAACATCCCTTGAGTAGGCTTGGTTACCGTATCACTTAATAGATTTATAATCATTATTTAATATTTCTTTATTAATTTTTATGGCAACAAAAACATAGGTATTGACAAAATTATGTAATAACTATGACAAATTCGATACATTTATAAATATCTAATCTTATTTTTTAGTTTATTTTTGCTCTTATATGATTACACAGGAGAATATAAAAAATATTACTGAACGCATTATAAAGTTAAAAGATTATTTAAATATTGATCAAAAGTTGATCGAAATTAGTAATGAGGAGGAAAATGCTTCCAATCCTGATTTTTGGAATGATCCAAGAGCTGCCGAGGTCTTGATGAAATCATTAAGAGCAAAGAAAAAATGGGTAGAAGGCTATGATGTTCTGAAAAACAATAATGAAGAGTTGCAAATTTTATATGATTTTTACAAAGATGGTGAAGCATCTGAAGCGGAAATTATAAAATCCTATAACGAAACTAATGATTTGCTTGAGCAATTAGAATTCAAAAACATGCTTTCCGATGAGGGTGACAATTTAAGTGCCGTATTACAAATAACAGCAGGTGCGGGTGGTACTGAGAGTTGTGATTGGGCAGCAATGCTAATGCGAATGTATTTAATGTGGAGTGAAAAACAAGGTTTTAAAGTAAAAGAACTCAACCTACAAGATGGTGATGTTGCTGGTATTAAAACGGTAACTATAGAAATTGATGGCGATTATGCATTTGGTTATTTAAAAGGTGAAAATGGTGTTCATAGATTGGTTCGTATTTCACCTTTCGATAGCAATGCTAAAAGACATACTTCATTTGCCTCGGTTTATGTATATCCTTTAGCAGATGATACTATTCAAATAGAAATCAATCCCGCTGAAATTTCTTGGGATTTTGCCAGGTCTAGTGGTGCAGGAGGGCAAAATGTTAATAAAGTAGAAACCAAAGCTATTTTAACACATCATCCAACAGGTATTGTTATTCATAATTCTGAAACACGATCTCAATTAGAAAATCGTGAAAAAGCTATGGTAATGTTAAAATCTCAGCTTTATGAAATTGAACTACAAAAACAACATGAAAAACGTGATGCGATAGAGTCCAATAAAATGAAAATTGATTTTGGTTCACAGATTAGAAACTATGTAATGCATCCTTATAAACTGGTAAAAGATGTAAGAACCGGACATGAAACCGGTAATGTAGATGCAGTAATGGATGGCGATTTAGATGGATTTATAAAATCGTATTTGATGGCAGCAGGACAAGAATAATTAATTTATTATTATGAAAAATATTAAAACAATCATATTTGATCTAGGGGGTGTATTGATAGATTGGGATCCTAGATATGTTTATCGAGAAGTTTTTAATGGTGATGAGGAAAAAGTAGCGTGGTTTTTAAATACTATATGCACTTCTGATTGGAATGTAGAGCATGATGCTGGTAGGTTATTAAAGGATGGTACCGAACTTCTGGTAAAACAGTACCCCAAATATGAGGAATGGATTAGAATATATTATGACAGATGGGCAGATATGCTCGGTGGACCAATTATAGAAAATGTAGATCTATTACATAAGTTAAAAGAGACAAGTAACCTTAGCCTATTTGCATTAACCAATTGGAGTGCTGAAACCTTCCCTGTAGCATTAGAACGTTATCATTTTTTACAACACTTTGAGGGTATTGTAGTTTCGGGTGAAGAAAAAACCAGAAAACCTTTTCCAAAAATCTATGAAATTATTTTGGATCGCTATCAAATTATTCCAGAAAACGCAGTTTTTATTGATGATAATTTTGACAATGTGGTAGCGGCAAATAATTTAGGTATTCATGGTATTCATTTTAAAAATGCCTCGCAATTGGCAAAAGATCTGATAAGTTTAGGCATAAAGTTTTAAAGTATTAGAAATAGGTATTTTTGTACTAAGAAGCAAATGTAAACTCATCAGTTTTTTCAATACAATGGATCGATAAAATTAAGTCAACCATATAACAATTTAATTTTTTAGAAATCAATCATATCCAAAGAAATCAATTCAAATTTAAGAAAAAATTCATTATAGATAATATTTATACTTAACATATAAACATTTGTTTTTTAGATTTTTATATACAAATAACAAATCATTACTTTAAGTATATTCTTTACAAAACAATACTTCACCAATATACTACTTTCGGTTGTATTTTTATTGATTTTTAATCATCGATAGGTTATAAATTCTTTAATTTCTAATTTCAAAACTCAATCCATCATAAGACAAAAAAACGTTTTTAGGCAGTAATTTTTCAACTTCAGCATGAAACCCCAATTTATGACTGATATGGGTTAAATATGCTTTTTTCGGCTTTACTTCTTTAATGAATGTTAGTGCCTCTTCCAAGCTCAGATGTGTAGGGTGAGGCTCAATTCGCAATGCACTAACAACAAGCACCTCCACTCCTTGTAATTTTAATTTTTCAGTATTAGAAATTGATTTTAGATCGGTTAAATAAGCAAAATTATCAATCCTATACCCAAAAACAGGAATTTTTCCATGCATGAATTCAATAGGAATCACAGTTTTCATCCCCAATGCAAAGGGCTTGTTATATACTATTTCTAATGAAGCACTAGGAGCTCCGGGATACCTATTCACTTTCGTAAAAATATAATAAAAACGTTGTTGCAAATTATCTTCAATTCTTTCCGGAACATATAAAGGCACATCACCCATTTTATGTGTAAAAGGTCTTATATCATCCAATCCGGCGGTATGGTCAGCGTGCTCATGCGTAAATAGAATTCCGCTTATGGCATCTACTTTTTCACGTAATAATTGTTGCCTGAAATCCGGTCCACAATCTATAATATATCTATACGATTCCCATTCCACCATTATTGAACTCCGCAAACGTTTATCCTTATTATCTTCTGATAAACAAACAGGGTGTTTACTACCAATTATGGGTATGCCTTGCGAAGTACCTGTACCTAAGAAAGTAACTTTCATTTTATTATATTTTTATTACAAATCTACTATTATATTATATTTTTCCTAATTTAAAATTTATTTAGGACACAAAATGCAACATAATTGTGTAATTATTGTAACAATATTGATTTTACAATAAATAAATAATTAATACATATCTATTTTTAAATTATTTACATTACTTTAATTAATAATTTACTTTAAGTAACTATTATATATCAAAAATGATATAAATCATATAATATACTTTTAATATTTCTAAAATTTGTCTAATTCTAAACAAAAATAGGTTCATATGAAAATAGGTATTTTAAAAGAGACTCAAAAAGGTGATAAACGTGTGGCCATAACACCACAAATTGCCAAACAACTAGTTGGAAGAGGTTTTGAAGTCAGGGTTGAAGAAGACGCCGGCTCTAGTTCCAATTATAAAAATTCTGATTATAGTAAGGCAGGTGCCCCTATTCGCAGTAAAGAAGATATTTTTAAAAAAGCAGATGTATTGATAAAAATAAATCCTTTTGACAATAATGAATTAAAAAAATTAAAGAAAGGACAAATTATTATAGCCCAACTTTTTCACAAGTCTCATCCAAATGATATAGAAATCATATCTAAACAAGGTGCAACAGCCTTTTCTATGGATGCCATGCCTAGAATTTCTAGAGCCCAAGATATGGATGTTTTAAGTTCACAAAATAATTTGGCGGGGTATAAAGCCGTAATTTTAGGAGCCTATGAGATGACTAAAATATTTCCATTAATGATGACTGCCGCTGGTACCATTACACCGTCTAGAGTATTGATCTATGGTGTTGGTGTAGCCGGTTTACAAGCTATTGCCACTGCTAAACGACTAGGTGCTGTAGTAGAAGCAACAGACATCAGGCTTGAAACTAAAGAACAAACCGAATCATTAGGAGCTAAATTTATCACGGTAGACAATGAAGGAGAAAAATCTGAAGGCGGCTATGCAAAAGAAGCTTCTAAAGATTATGCAAAAAGACAAAAAGAAGCTGTTAATGCATCTCTTTTTAAAGCAGATTTAGTCATTACTACAGCTATGGTTCCAGGTAGGAGATCTCCAGTTCTAATTACTAAAGAACAAGTTGAACAAATGAAAAATGGTGCAGTAATTATTGATTTAGCAGCGGCACAAGGTGGCAACTGCGAATTAAGTAAAATGAATAAAACAATTGTTAAAAATGGTGTAAAAATTATTGGCACCACCATTTCACCAGAAAGTGTTTCCACTAATGCTAGTGATCTCTTTGCAAAAAACATGTATAATTATATTGTTCATTTAACAGAGGGCGATAAATTTAAATGGGATTTAGAAGAACAAATTACAGACGAAACATTAATAGTTTATAACGGAAATATTAGACAAAACAGTAAAACTGAATAATTATGACAGAATTTATAGATTTTATTAGCAACAACCTCCAAATGATTTATATCGTTATCTTAATGATATTTGTTGGAGTAGAAATTATTGGTAACGTACCTGCCGTATTGCACACCCCTTTAATGTCAGGTGCAAATGCCATTCATGGGGTTGTAATTATTGGTGCTATTTTAGTGATGCTAGGCACTGATGCTGACAACATCTTAGCACAAGCATTAGGATTTGTGGCTGTATTATTAGGTACCTTAAACGTGGTTGGTGGATTTGTAGTTACCGACCGCATGTTAGAAATGTTTAAAAAGAAAAAATAATGGAATATATATTTAGTCTTGAGTTTATTTACTTAATCGCATCAATTACATACATATTGGGTCTAAAGATGCTTGGGCATCCGGAAACTGCAAGAAAAGGTAATTTAATAGCCGCCGGAGGTATGACGTTAGCTATTTTTGGTACATTATTTTTATATCAAGGAGAGGTTTCAGCACAAATTTATGCCTTTATAGGATTAGCAATTTTTATCGGAACAATTATTGGTTGGTTAGTGGCTAAAAAAGTAGCTATGACAAAAATGCCTGAGCTTGTTTCCTTATTTAATGGTATGGGTGGTGCAAGTGCTGCATTAATTGGTTTGATAGAATTTCATCATTATGTTGGAGATACCATTTCAATTGTTACAATATTAGCAGGAGTAATTATTGGTAGTATTTCATTTTCTGGTAGTATGATTGCTTGGGCTAAACTTAATGGCACTATAAACAAGCCGTTGAGATTGCCCAAATACAATCTACTAAACAATGTGATTTTTGTTGTATTAATATTTTTTGCGGCTTATATAGCTTATATCGGTAGCAGTAGTCAATTATATCTATATATTTTGTTTTTTGGAGCCTTAGCCTATGGCGTTCTATTTGTGCTCCCTATAGGTGGAGCAGATATGCCTGTGGTAATATCTCTTTTAAACTCTTTTACAGGTTTAGCTGCTGCTCTTGGAGGATTTTTATATGGCAATATGGTGATGCTAACAGGAGGTATTTTAGTAGGTTCTGCTGGAACTATATTAACTTTTGCCATGTGCGACGCTATGAATAGGTCTTTATTTAATGTGATTTTTGGAGGGTTTGGCGATACAGATACAAGTGCAGAAGGTGGTTCGAGTGCTATTAAAGGCACAATTAAAAAAACTACAGCTAGTGATGTTGCTATATTGATGAATTATTCACAAAGGATAATTTTTGTTCCAGGTTATGGTTTAGCAGTAGCACAAGCACAACATGCTATTCACGAATTAGAGCAATTACTTATTAGCAAAGGCATAGAAGTTAAATATGCTATCCATCCTGTAGCAGGTAGAATGCCAGGACATATGAACGTGTTATTGGCCGAAACTAATGTAGATTATGACAAATTAGCCGAAATGGAAGATGTAAATCCTGAATTTAAAAATACAGATGTTGTATTTGTAGTTGGTGCAAATGATGTAGTAAATCCTGCAGCCCATAATGATCCGTCAAGTCCAATTTACGGAATGCCCATTTTAGATGTAGAAAATGCAAAACAGATTATTGTAAATAAAAGAAGTATGAAACCCGGCTATGCAGGTATTGAAAATGAATTATTTTATAATCAAAAAACTTCTATGTTATTTGGTGATGCCAAAACTATTATTCAAGCTTTAATCACAGAATTAAAAGGGATGTAAATTTTATTTCTAAAATATGGTCATAACAATGTTTTATGACCATATTTTATCTAATTTCCTTATTTTAAATAGATTATTACATCTTAATTTATCAATACATTTTACTACTTACACTTTAAAAAATATTTTCAATTCAAATCTTTTCAGAAAAATTACGTTAAATAATTTATTACATTATGTAATGTTAGTACATTTGTGAAAATTAAAAAAAGCTAATAAAATGTCTGTTATCCTTAAAGGTGATAAAGAAATTGAGAATATCCCCAGTATAAAAAGAAAAGCATTAAGAATTAATCTTAATGAAAATATCTATGGCACTTTTGCGGAAATTGGTGCTGGTCAAGAGACCGTTCGTAATTTTTTTAGAGCTGGTGGTGCCTCAGGTACAATTGCCAAAGCAATGTCAGCTTATGATAAAGATTTTTCTGATGCCATTTATGGAATAGAACCAGACAAACGATATGTTACTCAGCCTCGTTTAAAAAGGATGTTAGCTCATGAAATTGAGCTTATTGAAGATAGATTAAGTAGAACAAAGCATCCTGAAAAATTATTTTTCTCGTATGCCAATACCGTAGCCACTATAAATTTTGCAAAGAATTTTAAAGGTCATGGTTGGGTTGGTGTTCGTTTTCAACTAGATCCACTTGAAGATTATAATGAAATTGTATTACATATTCGCTTTAGACAAACAGATGCACGCTTACAACAAGAAACCTTAGGAGTCTTAGGTGTTAATTTGATTTATGGAGCTTTTTATATGAACGACAGACCCAAGGAGCTTTTAAGGTCTTTTTATGACAATCTTGATCATGATTTGATAGAAATTGATATGATCAACTTTTCAGGACCTCGATTTATGTATGTCGATAATAGATTGATGAGTTTGCAATTGGTGAAAAATGGCATGACAGATGCCGTAATGTTCGATGCTAATGGTAATAATTTATTACCTGCACATCAACTTTATAAAAAGAATATTTTAGCCCTTCGTGGTAGCTTTAGACCAGTTACAAAAGTAAATATGGATATGTTTGAAAGGGCTCAAGAATTATTTTTAAAAGAAAAAACCGTCGACAAAGAGCATACGGAAGTTATTTTTGAAATTACCTTAGCCAACTTACGTTCTGAAGGAGAAATTAATGAACGTGACTTTTTAGATAGGGCAGAATTGCTATGCTCTCTTGGGCAAAATGTAATGATAACCAATTTTCAAGAATATTATAAATTGGTTGAATATTTTTCTGAATTTACCAAAGCAAGAATGGTATTAGCTATGGGTGTTTATAATTTAGTTCAAATATTTGATGAAAAATATTATAGACATTTAAGTGGTGGTATATTAGAAGCTTTTGGTAAATTATTCTTTAAAGATTTAAAAATATATTTATATCCTCTTAAAGATCAAGAGTCTGGAGAGTTTATCACCAGTGAAACTTTAAAAGTACATCCACGTATGAAAGAGTTGTATAAATTCTTTAAATACAATGGAAAAATGCTTGATATTAAAGACTATGATCCTGAAATATTAGATGTATTCTCAAGAAATGTACTTCAAATGATTGCTGAAGGCCAAGAAGGGTGGGAAGAAATGCTACCACAAGGTATTTCAGATATTATCAAAGAACAACGATTATTTGGTTATTCCAGAAGGCGATTTGCAAAACAAGATAAATAATTATTGAAATTATATATTTTTTGCAAGCCAATTAATTTTCCTGATTTATAATACTCATATTATAGGTTGACCAGTATTTGTTACCCACCTTTTTATTATCTTTAAATAACCCTTCAATTTCAAAGCCACAGTCTACATAACATTTAATGGCCTGTTTATTAAAATCATAAACCGCTAAATCTAATCTATGTAATTTTAATTCTTTAAATCCCATGTTAACAAGTTCATTTATTATGGCCTTTCCATAACCTTTATTTCTATCTTGCTTATCGCCAACTAAAACACGAGAAATTCTAGCATTTTTATTTATTAAGTCGATATTGTTTAATTCGGCATGACCTATAATTTTAGATGAATTAATATCTACAACCCTAAATGTCAATCTATTATCCGTATTGATATATTCATCAAGTTGCACATGTGTTATAGGATAATCAAAAATTGGCCCACTAAATAAAACCATTGACTCTTCAGAATCGATCCAATTTATCAATCTATTGAAATCATTTTTTTCAAATTTCTCAAGTCTTATCATCTAATAAGATTAATACATTATATACGCTTGATTACACAAAAAATAGTTTTATAATTAATAAATCATCAATTAAAGATTTGAGCAGTATGATCTTTGGTTTTTACTTTAGTTATAATATTTTCAATGACACCTTTCTCGTCAATCACAAAAGTAGTTCGATGTATACCATCAAATGTTCTACCCATAAATTTTTTAGGTCCCCAAACTTTATAGGAATTGATAACTACTTTATCAACATCAGCCAAAAGTGGAAATGGTAAATCGTTTTTATTTATAAAATTTTCTTGTTTTTTAGCCGTGTCTGCACTTACTCCTAATACATCATAGCCCTTGGCTAGAAACATTTGATAATTATCTCTCAAGTTACAAGCTTCAACAGTACAACCGGGAGTGCTAGCCCTGGGATAAAAAAATAAAACTAGTTTTTTACCTTTATAGTCACTTAATTTAATGGTATTTCCTTTTTCTTGGGCTTTAAAATCAGGTGCCTTGTCCCCTATTTTTAATGTCGTCATAATTGTTATTTTTGTTAAACAAAACTAATTAAAAAAATGACTAAAAAAGAAAGTGTAATTTTTATTATTAATACATTAGAAAAATTATACCCAAAACCTCCAATACCTTTGTTACATAAAGATCCCTATACCTTATTAATTTCAGTTTTACTTTCAGCCCAAAGTACAGATGCTAGGGTAAATATCATTACACCTCAATTATTTGCAAGGGCAGATAATCCTTATGACATGGTTAAACTTACCGTTGATGAAATTAGAGAGATAATAAAACCGGTAGGATTATCGCCTATGAAATCAAAAGGCATTTACGGTTTGTCAAAAATATTAATAGAAAAACATAATGGCAAAGTACCTGCCAATTTTGATGATTTAGAAGAATTACCGGCCGTTGGTCATAAAACTGCGTCTGTGGTTATGTCTCAAGCCTTTAATATTCCTACTTTCCCTGTAGATACTCATATCCATAGATTGATGTATAGATGGAATTTAAGTTCCGGAAAAAACGTGGTACAAACAGAAAAAGATGCCAAAAGACTATTCCCAAAGGAATTATGGAATAAACTGCATTTACAAATTATATACTATGGTAGGGAATTTTCACCGGCAAGAGGATGGAATCTGGATAAGGATATAATCACCAAAAAAATTGGCAGAAAACGTGTAATTGCTGAATATTACAAATAATTGTCTAGAAAAAAGTCTGTAACAAATATTATTTAGGTCTAAATTGTATCAAAGGTATAAAACAAAAATATCCTGATAGTTATCAGGATATTTAATTATTTAAAATTCATCCACCGTAGGCAGATCTTTAAAAGAAATTATAAAAAAAAGGCTTGTAAATTTTACAAGCCTTCTTTCTAATTCAAATTAAACATAATTGATTTGTGTTTCTCATTTTTAACAACTTCAATAGATTTGGAGTAGTTTAAAATAAATGAGATAGTACTTTTCTTTGGTTCGAATTGCAGATTTTGCAACTCTTCAGTGTAAATTTTCTTCATATATACTAAAATTATTAATTAGGGTTGTATATATAACGCAAGAAAATTTACAATATTGTTAATTCGTTAAAATTATTTTATTTTTCTCAATAATTTTTCTCAAATTAATTAATGCATATCTCATTCTTCCAAGGGCAGTATTAATACTAACACCAGTGTTCTCGGATATTTCTTTAAAGCTCATATCTCTATAAATACGCATCATTAAAACTTCTTTTTGATCTTCAGGCAGCTCTTCAATAATTCTTCTCACATCAAAATGAATTTGATTTTTGATGATTTCTTTTTCAGCATTTAAAGATGAATCGCTTAATACAGAGAAAATATCAAATTCTTCTGTATTCTTGAATGAAGGCATTCTGTTACTTTTTCTAAAGTGATCTATAACCAAGTTATGAGAAATTCTCATTACCCAAGGTAAAAATTTACCTTCTTCATTATAATTACCTAATTTTAAAGTTTTAATAACTTTAATAAAAGCATCCTGAAAAATGTCTTCTGCAACATCTCTGTCTAATACTTTAGAATAAATAAAACTGTAAATTTTTTGTTTGTGACGACCAACTAAGATTTCTAATGATCTTTCACTTCCGTTAATGTAGTTCTTAACTAAGACGCTATCGTCTAACTTTTGTTTTTGCATAATTCCCTTTTTTGTTAATGAAGCTATGAGACTTCGTTAATTAAATTTAAAAAGTAGAACTATACTATAAGCGTTAATTTTTTAGTTAGGGGAAACTAGTTCCGATATAATTTTAATCCAACTGGTTAGGTTGAACGGGGCAAATATAAGAACAAAGTTTTTAATATAACAAACTTTTTTTTAAAATATTTTATGCTACAGTATATTTTTTTTACAAAAATAAGTCACTATCTTTGCAACTTATTCATATTTTAAAGGGCTTACGTGAAGATAGACAACCTCAATCCAAAAGAGTATATTATTATTAAAAAAGCTGCATTACACAATCTAAAAGATGTAAATGTGGCTATTCCTAGAAATAAATTGGTAGTCATTACCGGTCTATCCGGTTCTGGAAAGTCAAGTTTAGCTTTTGATACTTTGTATGCAGAAGGTCAACGTAGATATGTAGAAAGTTTATCCTCTTATGCCCGACAATTTTTAGGTAAATTAAACAAACCTAAAGTAGAATATATAAAAGGTATAGCACCGGCTATTGCAATTGAACAAAAAGTAAACAGCACCAATCCGCGTTCCACAGTAGGCACATCTACAGAAATCTATGATTATTTAAAGTTATTATATGCTAGAATAGGCAAAACTTTTTCGCCTATTTCTGGAAATGAAGTAAAAAAAAATACAGTTTCTGACATAATAGATCACATTAAAAATTATAAAATCGATTCGAAATTACTATTGTTAGCACCTATACATATGGATAATGATAGGAATATCCATAAAGTATTAGAAATATTAGAACAACAAGGATATTCTAGAATAAAAGTTGATCATGAAGTATTTAGAATAAATGATTTTAAACCAACCGATCAAAAACAGTTTCAATTGGTAGTTGATAGAATAGTGGTTCAAGACAACGAAGATTTCTACAACAGATTAGCTGATGCAACAGAAACAGCATTTTTTGAAGGTAAAGGCGAATGCATTATTGAAGACCTATCTAATAAAGAACAACATATCTTCAATAATAAATTTGAATTGGACGGGCTTTCATTTTTAGAACCCAACACCCATTTATTTAGTTTTAATAATCCTTATGGTGCTTGCCCTACTTGTGAGGGGTACGGAAATATTATTGGTATTGACCGAGATTTAGTCATTCCAAATACTTCTTTATCTATATATGATGATGCTATAGTACCATGGCGTACAGATTCCTTTTTAGAATACAAAGAAGCTTTGATTGATAATGCTTATAAATTTAATTTTCCAATCCATAAACCATATTTCGAATTAACAGAGGAGCAAAAGCAACTGTTGTGGGATGGTAATTCTTATTTTCAAGGTTTACATGTTTTTTTTAAGCATCTAGAAGAAAAAACGTACAAAATTCAATACCGTGTTATGTTATCTAGATATCGTGGCAAAACTAAATGTGGCACTTGTAATGGAAAAAGACTAAGAAAGGAAACTTCTTATATTAAAATAAATGATACTACTATAACTGATTTGGTCAACTTACCTATTGATGAATTGATAGATTTTTTTAAACATTTAAAACTCTCATCACACGACCAATCTATCGCCAAACGCCTATTAAAAGAAATCAATAATCGTTTACAATTTTTGTTTGATGTTGGTTTAAATTATTTAACTTTAAACAGGGCGTCCAATACGCTTTCTGGTGGTGAAAGTCAACGTATAAATTTGGCCACCTCTTTGGGTAGCAGCTTGGTAGGTTCTATGTATATTTTAGACGAACCTAGTATTGGCTTACATTCAAGAGATACTGAACGTTTGATAAAAGTTTTAAGAGAGTTAAGGGATTTAGGAAATACTGTAATTGTGGTAGAGCATGATGAAGATATTATGAAAGCTGCCGACCATATTATTGATATAGGACCAGAAGCAGGTACTTTTGGTGGTGAATTGGTAGCACAAGGTACTTATAATGAAATATTAGAAGCAGAAACGCTTACGGCAAAATACCTAACGGAAAGATTAAAAATTGAAGTGCCATTAAAAAGACGAAAACCCAATAACTATATTAATATTATAGGTGCCCGAGAACATAATCTTAAAAATATCAATGTTCAATTTCCATTAAATACGCTCACCGTTATCACTGGTGTTTCAGGAAGTGGTAAAAGTACATTGGTTAAAAGTATTTTATATCCGGCATTACAGAAAAAATTATTCAATTATGGAGAAAAGCCTGGTCAATTCACCAAAATTGATGGGAATTTCACTTCAATAAAAAGTGTTGAATTTATTGATCAAAACCCTATTGGTAGGTCAAGCAGATCAAATCCGGTTACTTATATTAAGGTATATGATGACATAAGAGCTCTGTTTACTCAGCAAAAGTTATCAAAAATAAGAGCCTATAAGGCCAAACATTTCTCTTTTAATGTAGATGGAGGTAGATGCGAAACTTGTAAAGGTGAAGGTGAAGTAACCATTGGTATGCAATTTATGGCCGATGTGCATTTACAATGCGAAACTTGTCATGGCAAACGTTTTAAGAAGGAGGTATTAGAAGTTAAATTTGAAGATAGATCAATTGCTGATGTATTAGAAATGACTATTGACCAAGCCACAGAATTTTTTCATCTACATCAACAAAAAAAGATTGTAACCAAATTAAAACCCTTGCAAGATGTAGGTTTAGGCTATGTGCAATTAGGGCAATCTTCATCAACCTTATCTGGAGGTGAGGCCCAAAGAATCAAATTAGCGTCATTTTTAGTAAAAGGCATTACCAAAGACAAAGTACTATTTATTTTTGATGAACCTACAACAGGATTACATTTTCACGATATCAAAAAACTCCTTGCTTCTTTCAATGCCTTGATTGAGAAAGGACATACCATAGTGGTAATAGAACATAATTTAGACCTCATAAAATGTGCTGATTATATTATAGATTTAGGTAAAGATGGTGGTAAAAACGGAGGCGAATTATTATTTCAAGGCCTCCCGGAAGATCTGATAAAATCTAAAGATTCTTATACGGCGAAGTATTTGGGGGTGAAACTTGGGTGAAATTTAACTTGTAATAGTTTTAATTTAACGTGAGTTCGACATAAAA
>DEIV01000108.1 GCA_002352665.1 Flavobacteriaceae bacterium UBA2765 | reverse complement strand
ATCTACTTTTTTTGCAGGGTATTTGCCATCGCAAAAAGCTAAAAAAATAGATCCTGTTCAAATTATAAGAGGACAATAAAATGAGTATAGTATTAGCAGCAAAAAAAATTAATAAATTCTTTATAAAGCCAGTTCGTTTTCATGTGCTAAAAGACATTAGTTTTAACATTGAAAAAGGAGAGTTTTCCTCTATCATGGGAAAATCAGGTTGTGGAAAATCTACATTATTGTATATACTTTCTACTATGGATACAGATTATGAAGGAGAATTATATTTGAACAATGAATTGGTTACCGGAGATAGTCGAGAAAAACTATCATATATTAGAAATAAGCACATAGGTTTTGTGTTTCAATTTCATTATTTATTGTCAGAATTCTCAGTATTAGAAAATGTGATGCTTCCGGCTAAGAAGTTGGCTGAAAGAACTTTAAAAGAAATAGAACACAATGCCATTTTACAGCTAAAAACACTAAATATTGAGCATCTTGCAAGGAAAAAAGCCTCTCAAATTTCGGGTGGTGAAAAACAACGTGTTGCTATTGCCAGAGCCCTTATTAATAATCCCTCCATCATAATGGGAGATGAACCAACCGGTAACTTAGATAGTTATAATTCTGATAATGTATTTAATATTTTTAAACAGTTGAGCGATGAAAAAGGCCTGTCTTTACTGGTAGTTACACACGATGAAGATTTTGCCAAGAGAACAGATCGCATAATTACCATGGAAGATGGTAGTATTATAAGCTGAAATTATCCTTTATAGCATACGTACTTAAAAAATAAATTTATGGCATTTATAGATTATTATAAGATATTGGAAGTGCCTAAAAAGGCATCCGATAAAGACATTAAAAAGGCGTACAGAAAATTAGCAAGAAAATATCATCCTGATTTGAATCCGAATGATAAAACAGCTGAAAAGAAATTCAAAGAGATCAATGAAGCCAATGAGGTGTTAAGCAATCCTGAAAATCGTAAAAAATATGATGCCTATGGCAAAGATTGGCAGCATGCAGAACAATTTGAAAAAGCAAAACAGCAGCAGCAATATCAAAGAACATCACATCAAGGCCAGGCAGGAGATTTTTCAGGAGAAGATTTCTCTGATTTTTTTGAATCTATGTTTGGCGGACGCAGTACTACAAATCAACGCAGTAGCCGTGGTGTTAAATTTAGAGGTCAAGATTATAACGCTGAATTGCATTTAAATTTGACAGATGTTTATACCAGTCATAAACGAACTTTGACGGTTAATGGTAAAAATATAAGAATTAGCATACCAGCAGGAATTGAAAATGAGCAAGTTATTAAAATTAAAGGCTACGGTGGTAAAGGTGTTAATGATGGCCCTAATGGCGATCTATATATAAAATTTTCTATCATTAATAATACTGTATTTAAAAGAGATAAAGACAATCTATTTAAAACAGTAACTATAGACTTGTATACAGCTATATTAGGTGGAGAAGTTACTGTAGCTACTTTTGACAGTAAGGTCAAGCTAAAAGTAAAACCTGAAACTCAAAATGAAACCAAGGTGAAGCTAAAAGGAAAAGGATTTCCCAAATATAAAAAAGAAGGTCAATTTGGAGATTTATATATTACATATCAAATAAAAATGCCTAAAAACCTGTCAGAAAAAGAGAAAGAATTATTTAACGAATTGGCAAAATTAAAATAGTTATGGATACAAATGATTATATATCAATACAACAATTTTCTGTTCATTATAATGTGCCTGCTGTATTTTTAAATACTTTATATGATTATGAGCTGATTGAAGTTATAACTGTAAATAGCACTTCTTACATTCGTAAAACACAAATAAAACATATAGAAAGAATGATAAGATTACATTTTGATTTAGAGCTAAATATGGAAGGGATAGATGTTGTCGATAAACTTTTAAAACGGGTAAAAATATTGCAAGAAGAAATTAAAATGCTACATAATAGATTGCAATTTTTTGAAGATAATAATTGAAAACTGAGCATTGTCATTTTACACCTCAAAATTCTATGCTACATTTATAGGATAAAAAAATATATTATTATGAAAACAGCAGTTATTTATAATTCAGACTTACATTTTGAGCATTTACTTTGGAAAAATGAGTTGTTATTTTGGAATGATGAAATTAAAACTTTTCAAAATCGAATAGATGAATTAGAGGACAGGTGGACAGATAAAAATATTTTAAAAGGACTAGGCGAGTTTAAAAATAGTTTTGTCATCCATAAAAGGCATGTTAAAGATTATTTGGAAGAAATAAATGGACATGAAATGAACATTGCAAAACATTATGAAATTCACGTTAATGTTATTGATATACCAGATCTCAAACGACATGAGGAGATTAAGGCAATTATGGAAACAGAACGAGGTCTATATCACGAATTGAAAGATGAATTCTTCAAATTTATTTCAAAATACATGTAAATTTATTTACTAAAGCACCTAATCATTGTTAAGTATTATCTTAATTGATTAAATTTGTATAATGAAGAATTACATTGTACAAAAATCGCCGTTTGTTGTACCTACGGATGATGGTAAAACTATTAAAGAACATTTTGGTTTAGCTGCTGACGGTAATGCACCATTAAGTATTGCCCATATGATTGCTCCTCCAAAGTGGAGTGAACCTTTTCAGACCCCCGAGTTTGATGAATATACTTTTATAATAAAAGGGAAAAAGCAATTTATTATTGAAGGAGATACTATTATTCTAGAAGCGGGTCAATCCATTAGGATAAATAAGCATAACAGCGTACAATATTCAAATCCATTTGATGAAGCTTGCGAGTATATTGCTATTTGCTTACCTGCTTTTTCAATGAATTTGGTTCACAGAGAAGCATGAAAAAATTACAACCATTCCATATAGTTATACCTATTTAACTATAAAACAAGTCAAATAAATTACTTCTTTTTCGCTTATACTTCGTTAAATAAATAAAACGTAATAAGGACTATGCTTTATTTTTTTGCCTTATCTAAACAAAAAATAGTTCAATTTAGTATTGGCTTCTTTTATAATTAAATTGGTATATACCTGTTCATAACTTGGCTGAGTGCCGCAAATTTTATAATGAAATTGTTGGATGCGAAGAGGGTAGAAGTAGTAAGCATTGGGTCGATTTTAATTTTTTTGGACATCAATTGGTCATTCATTACAAACCAAAACCTGAAGATGAATTGCATACCAATCCGGTTGACGGCAAGCAGGTGCCCGTTCCTCATTATGGTGTAGTTTTAGAATGGCATACTTTTCATGAATTTGCCCAAAAATTAAAGGCTAAAGGTATTGCATTTATTATTGAACCCTATATCAGATTTAAAGGTGAATCTGGAGAACAAGCTACTATGTTTTTTCTAGATCCTGCAGGAAATGCTTTAGAGTTTAAGTCTTTTAAAGTAATAGATCAGATGTTTGTAAAGTAAAGGTTAAATTTTTGCTAATTGTCATAAAAATTGACAAGAGTAATCATATTATTTGTATTTTTATTTCAAATTATAAATTATGATTTTGGTCAAAATAATAATCGCTGTATTGCTTACAATTATTTCAATAATTGCTTAATTTTTTAATCATAATGCGTTTAAAAATTAGTTTTTTATTATTGTTTTTTAGTATCCACTTTTTCGGACAAGAATATTCCGGAAAAGGAGAGGATGTGAGCATGATTTTACAAAATATTAAAAACTTCTCTGAAGCATATATGGAAGAAGATTTTAATAAGTTAGCTTCTTTTTATTGTGAAGATGGGAAAATATTTCCGGATGGAGTTGATATTATTGAAGGGTATGCTGCTATTGAAGCAAGATGGACTTTGCCTAAAGGTGTTGATATTATCTCTCATAAAGTAACACCTAAAGAAATAAATGTTCTAGAAAATTATGCTTATGATTATGGATATTACCAAGGGAGCTCGAGTAATAAAAAGAAGGAAATATCTGAATTCAAAGGTAAATATGTTATTGTCTGGAAAAAGGTGGATAATAATTGGAAAATATACCTTGATATTTGGAACAAAATTAAGTAGATCTGTCGTTTGATGATCTCTTTATATACACTAGTCAGAGCATTGAAAAAAAATAAACTACTTCAAATTATTTAGCTCATGTTTTACCAAAAACCTTGTATCTCGTAATTTAATCGTTCCTGCTACAAGCTAATAATGTATTTTTCAAAAGCATGGCAATGGTCATTGGGCCAACACCGCCAGGTACAGGAGTAATGTAGCTTGCTTTTTTACTTACAGATTCAAAATGTACATCACCGGCTAAGCGATAACCTCTTGGTTTTGTTGTATCATCTACTCGGGTAATACCCACATCAATAATGACCACATTATCCTTAACCATTTCTCCTGTTAAGAATTCAGGAATGCCTAAAGCAGCTACAATCATATCTGCTTGTAAAGTAATTTCTTTTAGATTTTTTGTGCGACTATGTGTTAAAGTAACTGTGGCATTTCCATATTTTCTTTTTTGAGCCAAAAGGATACTCATAGGCTCCCCAACAATATGACTTCTACCAATAACAACAACATGTTTACCACTGGTTTCTACATTATAACGTTCTAATAATTCTAAAATACCATAAGGTGTTGCTGGTAAAAAAGTTGGTAGGTTTAGTGCCATTTTTCCAACATTGGTAGGGTGGAAGCCATCCACATCTTTATCAGGATGTACTGCCATAATTACCTTTTGTTCATCTATATGTTTAGGTAAGGGCAGTTGTACAATAAATCCGTCTATATCTATATTGTTGTTTAGTTTTTCGATTTCTTTTAATAAAGCTTCTTCGCTTATAGATTCTTCTAATTTTACTAAGGTCGATTTAAAACCTACACGTTCACATGCTTTTACCTTGCTATTCACATAGGTCATACTGGCTCCATCACTTCCTACTAAAACAGCAGCTAAATGCGGTGTTTTTTTACCTAGAGCTTTAAGTTTTGAAACTTCTTCTGCAATTTCATCTTTAATGGTATTTGAAGTGGCTTTTCCGTCGAGTAGAATCATTGTCTTAGTATTCAGTTTGCAGTCCAGATAGCTTTCGAGATCAGTCTGCAGTTTTTAAATTAGTACTATAATCCAAACTTAGTTGGGTTATTTATCATAAAGTGAATGAGAGTTTACCTATTTCATTCCTTTCATCATTTGCATCATCTTTTTACCACCACCACCTTGCATCATTTTCATCATTTTGCTCATTTGGTCAAACTGTTTCATCAATTGATTTACTTCTTGTACAGATGTCCCAGATCCGTTAGCAATCCGTTTTTTTCTACTGGCATTTATTGTAGATGGAGTACTTCTTTCTTTGAGGGTCATAGAATGAATGATAGCTTCTATTCCTTTAAAGGCATCATCGTCAATATCAACATCTTTCATGGCTTTGCCAACACCTGGTATCATACCTACCAGATCTTTCATATTTCCCATTTTCTTGATTTGCTGAATTTGCTTTAAGAAATCATCAAAACCAAATTGGTTTTTGGCAATTTTTTTCTGGATTTTTCTAGCTTCTTCTTCATCATATTGCTCCTGAGCTCTTTCTACTAAAGAAACCACATCACCCATACCCAAAATACGCTCTGCCATACGATCGGGATGAAAAACATCTATCGCTTCCATTTTTTCACCAGTACCAATAAATTTGATAGGCTTGTCAACAACAGATTTGATAGATAGTGCTGCACCACCACGAGTGTCACCATCTAATTTGGTTAAAATTACCCCTTCAAAATTCAAAACATCGTTAAAAGCTTTGGCTGTATTAACAGCATCTTGCCCTGTCATGGAATCAACTACAAAAAGAGTTTCTTGCGGATGAACTGCTTTATGAATATTAGAAATTTCTGTCATCATAGTCTCATCTACAGCTAATCTACCTGCGGTATCTATAATAACTACATTTTTACCTGTTGCCTTGGCATGTTTTATGGCATTTTTAGATATTTCAACAGGATTTTGATTGTTTTCTTCTGCATATACTTCTACACCAATTTGCTCACCAACTACTTTTAATTGATTGATGGCAGCCGGTCTATAAACATCACAACCAACTAATAATACTTGTTTAGATTTTTTAGTTTTAAGATAATTTGCCAGTTTACCCGAAAAAGTAGTTTTACCTGAACCTTGTAAACCGGACATTAAAATAACGGTTGGAGAACCACCCAAATTAATACCAACGGTTTCACCACCCATTAATACGGTCAATTCATCTTTTACTATTTTAACCAGTAACTGTCCCGGATTTAAGCTGGTCAATACATTTTGACCAAGGGCTTTGTCTTTTACCCTGCTTGTAAAATCTTTGGCTATTTTATAGTTAACATCTGCATCAAGAAGGGCACGGCGGACTTCCTTAAGGGTTTCTGCAACATTAATTTCAGTTATTTGTCCATGTCCTTTTAAAACATGAATTGCTTTGTCTAGTTTGTCACTTAAATTATTAAACATATGCTTACATCATTTTTTGATTTTGCAAAATTACTAAGAATATTTGAGTTATTTAAGGGCTTTTAGGATCTAAATTTTTTTATTTTCTTTAACCCAAATTGTATTTTTACAACTTATATCATAAGGCTATTATACAATTTAGTTAAATGTCATATATGATATTTATCATAGTGATTCTTTAGAATATTCTTGATATTTATAAGGTAAAAAACGTTAAATATTCATAAGATGGAAAAAGATAAAATGGTGTCAAAAAATGAATACTTAAAAACTGTAAGTTGGGAAAGTATTTATGCAATTACCAAACATTGGCAATCTGATGTAGATTTTTATACTGTAGAAATAAAATTCTTAAAAAAACTGATCAAAAAATATTTTATATGGATAACAGATGATAAGTATGTTGCTGAAGTAGAACAAGTACGGCGTAATCTAAAAAAATTTAATAAGGAAAAGAAAGGTCTTAAAAAAATGATAAACAGACATTTAAGTCATATAAATTCTTTAATAGAAAATACCTTTAGCACAGATGAACAAGAAATTAGAGAAGATCATGGCTTATTAGAATTAGAAGTAGCAAGACTCACTAAGAATTTTAGAGTTATTAAAAAAGAAGTGTTTAATGTAACCGAGGAAGTATTGTCTAAAGAAAAGTTAAATATTTTTAATTAAGATACCGGGTTGTTTTATAAAAGGCCATTATTTTTTATAGTACGTTTAGGCTCATATATATTTTATCATGTATTGGTGTTGAATTAATGTTTGTCATTTTGCAGGATCATTTTTTTAATCAACACAATCTGTCCTAAATGATAATAACTATGCTCAATAATGGCAAGAATATTCCTATGGTAATGCCCATATTTTTCTTCAACAAAAATTGCTTCTAGTTTTTCATCAGGCATTTTTTCCAGTGCTAAGGCAAATTTTTCCACATCGTCCCACATTTTTTTTAATATGCTTTCCCAATCTTCTTTTGACTTGATCGGTGGAAGGTCAAAGCTGTATTTATCTCTGATATCGAGTGAACCTCCTTCCAATACATTTAATACACCCACTATATAATAATTAAGATGAAAGACTAGTGCAGCTATAGAATTAAATGAATTTATATTAGTTGTAGCCTGTACCCAAGTTAGACCTGCTAATTCGGCTTTTAAATTAGTGCTAGCAACCCAATCACCATGTAGAAAGACCTCTCTGAATTGTTTTGCAATTTGTGTTGTTAAATTCATATGCTTTTTATTGTTTGTAAAATTTTATTTGAGAGCTGCTAGAATCTTGTTTAATTTACTTTAGGCTAAATACCATACCATTATATTATATATTGAGCTATTAAATGGTGTTATTCTCCAGATCAGTTAATAGCATATTTGCCGGCCAGCTCGCCTGTGTAACTGTTCCTTTCTCGAAGGTAATGTTTTATTATTTATTGTATCATCAAAATATTCAATTGTATTTGTATTCTCATCCAACCCAGATTAATTATAAAATAGTGTTGTCAAATAGCTCTTGAAGTACGTAAATGGATTTATTATTTAATTCATTCGTTGATTTCAATACTGTTTCCTTCTGGATCTAAAATAACACTTTCATAATATGCGTCTCCTGTTGTTCTTGGTTCTCCAATAATTTCAAAACCATCATTTCTAAATAATTCAGTGAGTTGTTCACTTTTTCTTTATGACCAACAGAGATGGCAAAGTGTGTGATTCCATTTGTAATTCCTCTATTTTCCTTGTGTTCAGAAATATCTGGGCGATACATTATTTCAATTCTAGCACCACTATCAAACGATAGAAAATAGGAAGAGATTTTTTTATCTTCATTATTATACTTATTACCACATTTCATGTTAAAATATTTGGTATAAAATGCTTTCATTTTTTCTAAATCTTTAACCCAAATAGCAAGATGATCAATTTTCATAATATTTTTTTAAGGGTGCAGAAAGGGAATATCCTCCTTAACTTAATTTCAAAGGCTAAGTATCCTGGTTTTCCTACTATGATCCACATCTTATTAGTCGATTTTATATAAGTCAAACAGTCCTTGATGAAGCATAATTCCAAAATATCCTGTTTTAGAAATAAACTTTTCTTCATCTATTATAACGGTACTACCTACAGTAGTTTTGCATATAAAAAAATGCCCTCCGTCTAAACATTTCATATCTCCGGATTTATATAATGCTGTCCAACCAAATTGTTCATACTCATTGTCATCATCATTTATTAAAAATCTTCGTAATAAAACAGTATCTTTTTCTACATCATTTTGGAATAACATATGCCAACGTAATAGATCATTTTCGTATTTATTTGTTACATTTTCAGGCTTTGCATCTAAGGTTTTTTCAATGATATAAAATGGAGAATTCTGATCGTCAATAATATTTTTTGATTGATGTATTATTTGATATTTTCCACTCCAAATATCTTTTTGTTTGTTATCCTTATCTTGACTAAATATGCAATTGGATAAAAGCAAAAAGCCTATAGGAAAAATTATTGTCCTTAAATTTAACATGTTTTTTTTAATTAATGTTAAGGGGCGAATCTCATCAATCCTATTTTAGGGTTAAAAATAGTGAAATTAGCATTAAATAAGAAGTTCAAGTCCAATTTTATTAGTAAAGATTAACTTAGAATCTTGCCTATAGCCTGCTTGTTCTTCCAAACCTGCTAACCGGCAGGTAGAGATGCGGAACAAGTTATATTTAGTATTCATTAATTGAATATCAATCTGTCAGATCTTAAGAATGATCAACAATTCAACACTCCAAAAACATAATTATGAGAAAACAAAAAACCTCCTGCCAAAAGGCACGTAAAGTAGTACAATGATTGCTCAGCTAGTGCTTTTTATAGAAGGCCTTTGCCACCTGTTGGCAGTTTGTCTTGTCCTGTATACGTTATTGAAGGTTTGGTAAAATAGGTATCTTTTTTCCAAAAACGTAGTAAAAAATCAATATCATCTAAATACCTTTTTCCTATACCTTCATTGAAAAATGGCAAATCACTTTTGCAGTTATCAATACAAAACATAGCCAATTCTGTTGACATTTCATCAGATATTAATAATAACATAATATCATCTTCGCTTTCTTCAACACTAAAGAAAGGATTATTGGGTAAAGGAAAAGCAGAATTCACAGCCAAAGCAATTTCAACTCCACTTTTAGGATTAAAAAATACCAAACCGGTTTCTGATACTTCAGAATAATTTTTTGGATCTTCTTCTGTTCCAAAAAAGCCATCATTCTTGGCTCTTTGTTTTGCTTCCTCCTTTTCTTTGGGAGATAAGCCTAATGAATTATTGAAATACTCTGTATAATTTTTGACATAATTATCAATTTCTTGGGAAGGCATAAACGCTATTGGCAAACCATTGTTAAAGTCTTTAAAAGCTGTTAATTGCATTTCAAGCAATTTATCAGTTTCTTTTTTTTGATGGTCTATAAAATTAACAACCATTCTACTTTCTAATGAATTCTTTTCGTCTAAAATTAAATCAGGATTGAATGGTTGTTGGAAAAACACACCAGAAAACCACCATTCATCCTTCCATTGAGCAATACCCATATACAATATTGTATCCACTTCTTTTAAAGTATCTGATTGGTCAAAAGATTTTTTTGTTAAATTAAATTTTTTGCTTGATGCAATATGCTCAATAAAAATACTATTATTGTCTTGCCCTTTGTACAAAAAGAAACCCCTTATCCTTGGTGGAATACTTAAAAAATCTTTATGTAGTTGATGGTTATTTCCTAATATTTCAGAAGACCATTCTTTTCCCTTTAAACTAAGCAATCGAGTGTGAGTTTTATGTAGAGTACTATCTCTATTTTCGTTTAAGAACATCATAATATCCTCATTATCCTTGCCATCTTCAATTATTTCCAATTCTTGCTCCTGTAACTTCAATATGGTGTCAGGATAAAATAGATATGTTTTAAATAAAATTGTGTCAATCAAATTACGTGCAACATAATAGTCGGCTTCATTCTCACTTATTTGATAAACCGATTGTAAATATTCATTCTCTGGAGCGTATTCCCAAGCATTATCGAACACTTCCATTACTTTTTCTGCTGTTTCAACAATAAAATCGTTAAAAGGTAAAATAAATATATCTTCTTGTACTGTATTAAGAAAATACCAAATTAAAAAACTTATGTCCTGAGGATTTATTTCTTTTTCATAATATTCATCTAAAATATAAAACGGAAGTTGTTTCTTGTACAATAGTTGATGTTTTTTTACAAAAGAGTTCCAAATATTTGTTTCAGATATTATATCTTCAAGATAAGAGGTTAAAAAGCACGCTAAATAATCAATATATTTTTTGTTTAAATACTTTTGTAAGACAAAGGATTGTCTATTAGTTGTAATAGCTCTTTTAATAACATTACAAATTTTGAGGTAATAACTATCTGTTTCTGTTTGTTTTTTATATGGTTTTAATTCTAACCAGTCTTTAATGTAAATTCTTTTCTCCATTCAAATTCTTGTATTGTTTTATATAATGAAAACTATAGAAGCTCTTTGGTTAAAAATAGTGAAATTTTAATTGTTTTTTGCATAATTCTTTGTTTTAGGGCGTTTTTTCTCATTTCTTTTCAATTTCTCAATCTTTCAAGTGTTGTTGAATTGTAATTAACTTTTGAAATAGTATTTGTGAAAAACATAGCATCAAAAGATTTCTTCGGTATACAAGTCATTTCAAAATTTTGTCCACGAATTACATGGTCAGTACTTAACCACCTTTTAACTTCTTCATTTTCTGATTTCCCTTTAAAATTAAGAATAAAGTAATCAATTTTTAGTTTTGTAAGAGTGCCATCAATGGTGTATTCTTCGGCAGGTTTAAAAGTTATATTTTCATTTTGAAACGCTCCTTGATTAAATGAAGCACCAATAGAAATCATTTTATCTTTAAGTTCTTGATGTAAAACATATCCCATGCCTTGAATTGGGTTTTCTGGAAACATATTCATTGTGAATTCTGACTTGGCTATATGAACATTATGAGCCCAAATAATTAATTTCTCATTTCTCTCTTTTATCCACAAAGAAATATTTGCCATTGCATTATCTCGAATTAATCCCATATTGAATCTTTCTTTTTCCGTAAACATTTTGTTCGCTTCATTTGCAGCATAAGAAAGCTTTAAAATCCAGTTATATTCACTATCAGAAGAGTTAGCAATGTAATTTATTTCATTTTGTTTTAGATGTTGATACAGTTCATTGTAATTTTTTATCAAAATTTGTCTTTCTTCTTGTGAAAGATCTGAATAACGTTGCAAAGATGTTTGCCAATGTGTATCTTCAATTATATTTCGAGCAAAATTGTTGTTTTGAATTTTCTCGAAATAAGTTTTATCTATTTTTTGTAAGTATTCAAATATCTGGTCAAGTGCATTATTTGGTGCAACAATATCAATTCCATAAAAATTTACTTTTTTTTTGTTTTTAGGATTTTGATTAAAATCTCTTAACCAATTTAATATTTTCGTCATTTCTTGGGTGTCCCACAAAAACCACCCAGGCATATCTGCCATTAGTTCATCAATATTACCGTTTCCATTAAGAATATAATCATTTATTTTGTTTGAATATGGAAAACTCGCTTCTAATACAAATGTTCTAAAATTCATTTCTTCAACAAGATATTTTATAAATCTATGTTTTAACTTAAACTGCTCGTGGATATCGTGTCTATTTTCTCCAAGACAAACTACTTCTGATGTTCCAACAATTTGCTTTAATGAATTTAAGTCGGAATGATTTTCAGATAATTCAATGGTCTCCATTTTCTGCGAGTTTTTCATGGCCCATTCTGTAAATTTTTTGTTCTTATCCTGTGAAGATGAATTAGAACAATTTATAGTTACTACTAAAATCAAAATAATTACTAAAAAATTTTTAGTTTTCTGTTTCATAAAATGTTAATTAACAGGAGAATCACATCAACCCTAATTTAGGGTTAAAAATAGTGAAATTCTATATGTTTTAATCAAAGTTCTTAATTGTAGTCGGTTTTTCTTAACACTATGAATCTGTCTGTTAAAATATCAATTTCAAGTTTCTTTTTATTCGCAATATATTCGATTGTTTCTTTTCTATATATAAAAACATGTGTAGGGTCTTTTCGATAATGCCACGTATTGAAATCAATCTGGTCATTATATAACAATGTCATAATAATCAACATGCCGTTAACTTTTAATAAGGATGTAAGTCTGTCAATTTCTAGTTTGGGCTTATAAAAATGTTCAAATACCTCACAGCTAAAGATATAATCATACATATTATTCAATAAGTTTCGATTAGGAGCAAAGAATGGATCATATTGAACAATATCATAGCCTTTCTTCATGAGCATTCTTGAAATAACTGGACCGGTACCACTACCAAAATCTAGTCCTTTTTGCTCTGGTAAGAATTTCTCAATTACATAATTGGTAATCGGCAATACAAAGTTTTGATACCTAATATCATTTACGTCATTGTTGTGCGTTATATATCTTGCTTTTTCTTTGTCAGCTGTCAAGTAATATTTTTCATCTTTTACAATTGCTTTACAAATGTTACAATTATAATAATACGCATCCTTTTTATTTATAAGTGCCGAACTACAAAGTGTACAAATCATTTTAAGATTGGATTTGTTTTATTTTTTCAATGAAATCTATGCTACCAAGATATGCTACATTTTTAAGCAGGAATAATTGTTTTTTCTTAATTATGGAATGGTCTTCTATCATGGTTGTTTAAGTACTGTATTCTATTTGATAGCGATTGAATTCTTTTATTAATACTTTGGATAGCAAACCTATTCTTTTAAGTAAATTATTTAAATATTCTCTCTTCTGTCATTGCCATTTATGTTTTTTATCACAGGTTTTGCTTGCAGCAAGTTTTTATTTCCATTTCCAATTCAGTTCATTATTTATTTTTAATCCTAATTTTTCAAATTCAGACCTAACTTTGTTTGGATTGTTAATCCTGTCTTTGGGTATAATTAGTGACATGCCAGTTGAGACTTTTAAAAAGAAATGATTGCCTGTTTCATTAATTGTTTCGATTTCCGATAATTTAATTTTTCCTTCTCCTATTTTATCTTTTGAAAGTATATAGTTGTCATTAATTTCAATAATTTCTATCAGTCCAAATCTTTTAGAATAGTTTTCATTTATATAAGCTTTGTAGTGCTTTTTATATCTCCATTTAAAATATTTCGGATAAAATAGTCCACAAGTCAAAGAAACAATTCCAAAGTATATTGTCATTAGCATATTTTGGTTCATATAAAAATATATACCCATGACTATGGCTGAAATTGTCAGTAGTAACCAACCGTTTTTCTTCTTTTTATTAATTCTTTTAGATTTCGAAGCTGTGAACAGCTGAAAGTCTAAAAAATCATTTTCTTCTATTACATACTCAAGTTTCATTTTTCAAATGGCTTAGAATGGGAGAAAACAAATTCACCTAATTTCAATCTCTGAGCTCCCCATATTTTATTTTTTTTCATTAATACCTCCCCGAAATTACTACTATTCAAAATAGGTTTATATGTCCGTTAAGATGCACGTTTTATACAAGTTAAAGATGAGACTTTACACTAAATTGGTTTCTAACCTTGTTGATGATTCTTTATTTCTTAATTGTGTTTCATTAAAGAAACCTAAAAATACGTTTCTATAAAATACTTTCCAATTACATAACCTTTACGAGAAACCCATAATAGAGCAACACGGCGCTTATGTTGGGTGCTTTGTACTACACGAATGCTTAGTTATTGGCCACAGTTTTTTGTCACATGACTTTTGAAATTCAAATATTGTTCACTCAATTCAGGATCCGAAGCCATGCTCTTAGCTTTCTCTATAAATTCATAAACTTTTTCACAACCTTGTTTACTGTTAAAATATATTTTGGCCAAATCATAGTTGGCATAGGTAATCCAATATTCAGAATTACTAAGTTCCTTTAGTTTTAAAAGTATATTTTCCGCCTTTTTAAATTCAGTCAGCTTATCATGGCATCTTGCTTCATTGATATAAATTGGCCAATAATTACTGTCAAGCGTTCTTCCTCGGTTGAAATAGTTAAGAGCTTCTTGGTAGTCTTTTTTTGCCAACTCAATTGTTCCGAGTTCATTTAAGATTATAGCACTTTTTTCGATTTTAAATGATTTGTTGAACGATTCCATTGCAGATTCTAAATTTCCATTTTCGTAAAAAACTAGTCCTTGATGATATAATTCAATAGCTTTTTCATTTTCTAAATTCTGTTCAATATTTTCATAAGGATTGTGTTTTTTTGGGATTTTACTTTCCTTTTCCGATTTGCAAGAAGTTATTAGAAGCAGAGAGATAAAAATAAGTTGATAATTCATTTAGTTTGTTTTGTTTTATGTCCGTTAAGATACCTAGTTTACATAAGTTAAAGATAAGACTTTACACTAAATTGGTTTCTAACCTTGTTGATGATTCTTTATTTGTTAAATGAATTTCATTAAAGAAACCTAAAAATACGTTTCTATAAAATACTTTCCAAATACATAACCTTTATTAGAAACCTATAATAGAGCAACACGGCGTTCATGTTGGGTGCTATGCATCTCACGAACGCTTAGTTATTATATATAGTGCTTTATTCCATCATCAATTTTCCTGCTATACTTATTTTTTTATTTGTGTAAAGTTGAAAAAAGTATAATCCATTAATCAAATTGTCTTTTTTTATTATTACTTGATTTGATTTAATGTTCGTTATTGTTCTCACTATTCGACCTTGAATATCATAAATTTTTAATGTATGATTTTCACTTGTAGAATTATTAAATTCTAAAATGGAATAATTACTCATAGGGTTAGGAAATAATTTAAAATTGTTTAAATCTTCATTTTCGGGAACGTTTAATACAATATTCGTGTCTTTCCATATTTCAAAATCATCCCAATACAATTGCAATACTCCTCCATTATTTCTTACATAATCAATTACAACATCAGAAGTATATAGTTTCATTGGATTATAATGCCTCATTCCGTCTGGAGAAGTATCTGATGGATGATGCGTGAAATTCGTAACATCAAAAATAATGTGTCTTGTTCCTCCATCCGGTGTAACTGCTAAAACAAAACGTCCGTTTGAAGCGTTTCCTTCTTTAAAATAAGTTTCAAGAGTTAACCATTGACCAACCGGAATAGAATAATTTGAATCACTTTCCTCCCAAATATGTTGCCAATAGGTTGTTTTTATATCACCCGTGAGATTAAAGTTTAAATCACTAGACCAAGGATTTCTTTTATGAATCCCTAAACTAATTTTAAACGGATTTCCTTCAGTTGTCCAACCTGCGTTGTTCCATAAGGTCATAATAACCATCCATTCTACTGTTCCTCCTGTGGCATTTTTAATAATATTCCAATCATTCGGCAAATAAATTCTCACTTTTTGAGACATTTCTGTTAGGTTATTATTTCCATAAAGTTCAGATTGGACACGTCCTTTAGTGCCTGTAACATTCGGGTATTTTAACCAATAATGCAATATTTTATTTGTTGGGTCAGTCGGATCTTGTACTATTTTTGCAAATCTCATTGTATCATCACCGCCTTCATAAAAGATAGAAAAATTTCCAATATTAGGGTGATTTTCTAAATCATTAACCCAATTGTTAGGTGGACTTACTGAATTATCAATACCAATGATGTCATTACCTCTGGTTGTTTCAGTAGTATTTGGTTCAAACCCTGATTGAAAAATTAATTCAGAAGTTTGAGCATAATTTTGCAAATAAAATAACAGTATTATAGATAGTGTTTTTAGTTTCATATCATGTTCGTTAAGATATACGGTTTACACAAGTTAAAGCTTAGACTTTACACTAAATTGGTTTCTAACCTTGTTGATGATTCTTTATTTCTTAATTGTGTTTCATTAAAGAAACCTAAAAATACGTTTCTATAAAATACTTTCCAAATTCCATTGCCTAAATCTTCAGTACCTTAAATCAACTAAAACAGGTCATCATACTACAAATAAGTACTTTTAAGCAACTTAAAAATTCAGAAATTATCTTAATTTGAAGATAGCATCTATCCTAAAAATAGCCTAAATCAATTATTCTTGACTGGTTTTATATCTCTTGTACAACGATTACCCTTATTAGCATACGTTATTTTCCGTCATGCCGAATTCTTTTTCCAATATTCTTTTTTCTTGTTCCTTATTTTTAATTAGCAATTCCGTTTTATTTCCATGCTTTTTTTCAATATATTTAGAATTGAAAATTGTTTTTCGCCCGCTTTTTTGCACTATTGTACAGACCTTATTTTGTACAAAATATGAGTCCGGAGATTGCTGTTTTAATTTACATTGAGGTAAAAATTGTTCCAATTTTTTTTCATTGGTCTCAAAGACATACTTTTTTTCAAAGTCAAGTCCATTTTCCGACTTGGAAAGTAAATATGACTGTTCACTAAATAGACTAATCTTGAAGGTATTCCCTCCGTCAATTTGCTCGATTTCTAGATTAATTTTCAGGGGTTTGATAAATAAATCTCCAAACCCAACATCCGCAAGCCATTCTTCATTTCCCAAACTAACGATTATCGCCATATGGTCAAATTCAGGTCCAAAATCATCATTGTCAAATATTCTTGCAGAAATCATTTTAGCATCAAAGCCTAAATTCTTCAACAAAGACAGAAATAAATAATTCAGTTCATAACAAAATCCACCCCTTCTAGAATTGATAATTTTGTTGAATAATTTTGATTCTTCCAGATGTAGTTTTTGCCCGTTTTGAATATCTAGGTTCTCAAAAGGGATGTGAAATACATGATTTTGATGAAGTTGATTCAAGGTATTTAAGTCCACTTTTGTTTTACCAAAAAACTCGATTCTACTTAAATATTCCTTTGTGTCCATAATGTATGCTAACGGGAGTCTACGCAATAACCCTTAAATTTACTGTTTTAATTAATATAACCATCTGATTATCAATATTAATAAATTTAAAATATTGAGTTTTTGCGTAGTCTGACGGTTGGTATAAAATTAGTGCTGGTTAAAATACAATAATTTTCGAGTTTAGCACTTAGCAGAATTTTTTAAATTTCATCTTATTTTTCCGCTGAACACAAAATTTGAAAAATTTTGCGGACTTTATAAATATTCCTATACTTCGGATAGACACTGACCTTAAACATTAATTTTATACAGCTTAGGTGCTGTTTATGTTATACTATAATTCGTTCCAGGGCCAACACCAAATTTTTCAATCAATTTATTATTGACCATTTCCGTGAGTATTCTTTTCACTGTTGGATTTGGGATTCCTAATTTTTCGGCAATTTGTCCAGATTTACAACCGGGATTACTTTCTATAAATATGAGGATACTCTTTTCTCTTGGAGAAAGTTGAGCAATTGTACCTGTTGTTTTTAGCTTTGTAAGTAGTTGTTCTTGTATATTTATTAATACATCAAAAAAGAAGTCAATCCAGGAAGTTATATTTTCGTTTGGTCTTTGAGCCTGACAGCTGCGAAGTTCTCTATAATATTCCGTTTTTCGATTTTCAATTTCGTGTTCAAAACTCACATATTGAATCCACTTATATCCATATTTTAATAAAAGTAAAGTTGATAATAATCTACTTAATCTTCCATTTCCGTCTTGGAATGGATGAATGCTGACGAATTCATAAGTGAATATGGCACTCTTTACAAGGGGATGGGTAGAAGCGTCTTTATTATACCATTCTATCAAGGCTCTCATTGCATCTTCAGTTTGATGTCCAGGTGGTGTTGTTTCAAATATGATCTGTTTTGTTCCGTCAGGTAGTGTCGCCTCTACGCTGTTACTATGTTGTTTATAATCTCCTTTATGCCATTGGTCTTTTTCACTATACTTCATTAAAGCATTATGCAGTCCTTTGATAGAATTTTCGGAAATTTCAATTCCTTCATAAGACTCAGAAATAATATCTAATACTTTAAAATAACCAGCGACCTCTTGGGAGTCCCTATCTTCAAGTTTTTCAATTGTCAAACCTTTTAATAAAACGTCAACTTCTTCGTTGCTAAGTTTAGAACCTTCAATCCTTGTTGAAGCACCAACACTACGAACTGTTGCGATTGATTTTAGCTGTTTTAAACTTTGTCCTTCTCTTTTTTCAATTGATGTCCAGGATGCATCAAATCGATCAACCTTACTTATTTCATCTATTAATTTCCAATCAATATTTATATTAAGTGTATGTACTTTTCCCGTCATATGAACAAATTTAAGAAATATTTTTTACAAATGATACGATATGACACGAAAATATATGGTAATGATACGATAGAAATGATACGATATGATTTGAAAATATACGATAATGATACGATGAGAAGGGGATAGCTTTATTACCCTTTGTTTTTCTTAACTTGCTAATTGATAGTTATTCACAAGAACAGAGGCAGAAATATGTAGGATTTTTTCCAATTCTCTTATCATTTCTACAGTCAGTTTTTTCTTTTTATTTAAGATTTCAGACACTCTGCTTTTCCCTCCAATTATTCCAACTAAATCTTTTTGTTTTAGATTCATTTCCTCCATTCGAATTTTAATTGCTTCAATTGGATCTGGAGCATCAATAGGATAATGTTTGTTTTCGTAATTATCAATTAACATTGATAAAATTTCCGCTTCATCTCCTTCTTTTGAATTTGCATTTGCATCAAAAATCACTTCAAGTCTTTCGAGAGATTTTTCGTAATCCTTTTCCGTTTTGATAGGTTTAATTTCCATAATTATTTGTTTTATATTATGTTAGCATTAATTTTGTCATATTCAGCGTGTGTTCCGATAAATCTGATAAATGCCCATTGTCTGGCATAGTTAAATTTAACAATAAGTCTATATGAATTTCCTTTGATATTGAAGACAACTCTATTGTCTTTTAAAATACTTGCATTGATATAAATCTTTTTTATATCATTCGGAGAGTTCCAATCTGAATTTTTAGCAGTTTCGTACCAAGTTTTCAGATATTGCTCCGAGTCTGCGTGTTTTTCCCAAAATTCTCGCAAAGTTCTTTTCGCTATTATTCGCTTCATATTTTCTTATCTGATGCAAATATAATACTTTTGTTCTCAAAACACGAACTTTTGATGATTTTTTTAATAAAGGGTAACGGTCTTGTGTAAGAATAGTAAGGGATTTCGAAGGGCTGAACTTTCAATTTATCACTTAGCCAAATTTACAATTTTTCTTTATTTAATAGACCCGCAAAATTGTAAATTTTGCGGACTTTGTAAAGTGCACTACACTTTGGGTTAAGCACCAAAACCCTTATTATTTTTATACTTCTTTGTTACCCTTTGTTTTTCTTATTTTTTCGTTGTAAATGTTGGTAATAATATATCCGTCATTGCTCTAAAAGGCAGTTTGTCTTCTTGTGAGTTATAAGCACTTCCTGTAAAAACGGCTACCATATCTAATTCTGGAAAAACAAAAATATATTGCCCTCCGTTTCCAGTTGCTGTTTTAGAAACAAATATTTTTTCGTTTACTCTAAAAGGAATATTCCACCATAAATAACCGTAATCAATTCCAGTAATCTTTGTTTTTGGCGTAGTTGATTCTGCAATCCATTTTTCGGATACGACTTGTTTATCATTCCACTTTCCGTTGTTGAGTGTTAGTTGTCCAATTTTTGCCATATCCCGAGAAGTCATATACAATCTCTTTCCAGAAGAAATTATTTCTTTTTTGGAAGTATGCTCCCAATATACATTGCTAATATTCAAAGGTTTGAATAAATATTCTTCAGTAAACTTGTCAATTGTCATTCCTGAAGCCTGATTTATTATTTCTGCAATCAAGATTGCACCCATAGAGCAGTAATTTGAAACTGTTCCTGGTTCATTAACCATTGGTAGGTTAAGCGTATATTGAAGCCAATCTTTCTTTTTAGAAACTTTATCTTCCTGTCCTTTTGATTTTTTGTCCCAATCGTTACAATCAAGTCCACTTGACATTGTTAAAAGGTGTTTGATTGTAATTTTTTCTTTTCTTTCGTCAATATTTTTCTTTGGTATTGGGCTTTTGAGGTATTTTGAAATAGGGTCGTTAACATTATCGATAAATCCTTTGTCGATTGCAATTCCCAATAAAATCGACCTTATACTTTTCGTAGCAGAACGAAGGTCGTGTTTTTGGTCTGACACTTGCCCATTTAGATATTCCTCAATAATAATTTGGTCACCTTTTACCAATAATACGCTTTGGATTTTATTTTCTCTATTATTCAATTGGTTGAACATCTTATAAACTAAAGTTGTATCAATATTTTGTGATTTCAGGTCGTTTGTTTTCCATCCATCTCCAAGGTCTTTAGGTTTTGAATATATATATGAATTTTGTCCGTAACAAAATCCTCCAATGAATAAGGTTATAATTATTAAAGTTATTCTAAATTCTTGAATTCTCATTTGTTTTTCTTAATAAAGGGTAACGGTTGGTGTAAGGATAGTTGCGTAATTAAGCAACTAACTTACTAAAAATAGACCAAACGAGAGGAAAATCCGTAGGATTTTCCAAGTAGGCAAGAACTAAGCAATTATTTTTACACGTTGTTGAACTGCCTTTTCTCACGTTCTTCTCCTGAATAAATATACCAAAATGCCTACAATAAGAATATTTCCAATTATCAACCAGCTCAATATATTATTTCTATTTGAATTCAAGATAGTAAAGTTAAATATACCTGTTTTCCAGAAAACCCATTCATCTCCCAAACTTGAAGCTAAATTTGGATTTCCTGATTCTAAAATAATAATTCCATCATTCGTTGTGGTATTCAGCCTTACAGACGTGTTAATAGCCATTCTGTTGTTACCGTCGTGTCCAATAACATAGTCTCCACTCTTGCTGCTACCATAAATAAAGGGACCTAAACCGTGGGTCAAGTCGTTGTTTATTTTAATGTATTCTTTATTTATTAAGTCTTGAGTTGATTTGCTAATTACTGGATTATTATTACCATTTGCTTTCAAAAATAACGTTAAGTCGTCAATGCAAGTGTATAATGAGGCTGCTGCAAGTGCGGTGTATTTATAGTTAGTATCTACAGTACCATCTAATTTATAGGATTGAGCTAAATTTGAATATGATTTTTCTGTTAATTCAAATGTCGAATTAACCATTTTCAAAGGTTCAAAAATATTTTTTGCCATATATTCTTGAAATGTAAGTCCGCTGACTTCTTCGATAATTAATTGCAAAATGGTATAACCACCACCCGAATATCTAAAAGCAGTGTCAGGTTCAATTCCTACTTTGGTTACTCCACTAATATTTGGTTCTGCATCTGCTGCTTTTTTGAGTGATTCTTCAATCGACTGTATAGGTTGGTTTGGCTCAAATCCATTATAACCCAAACCATCAGTAAGCCCTGCGGTATGGCTCAGTAAGTTCCTAATTGTAATTTTTTCATTATCAAATTCACTTTTAGGTAATTGCCATCTAGTTAGATATTTACTTATAGGTTCATCAATGTTCAGTTTTTTTTGCTCTACCAAATTGAAAACTCCCCAAGCGGTTACCCATTTACTTACTGAAGCCATTTGAAATAAAGTCTGTTTATCAACTGGCTTTCCTCTGGAATAATAAAAGTCTCCTTCTATTTTGCCATTCTTAACAAGTGCAATTGCTATATTATCAACATCTTCATTTATGGCTTTTTCCTTTATAGCATCTATAAATGCTATTGGATTTCCTGAATGCTCAATAGGCCGTAATAAAAATCCGTAATTTCTACCAAGAGAAACAAACCCAGTCCAGAGTGTAATTGATATGATTGTAATGATACCGTACTTTAAATATCTCATAATTTTATGTATAAATTTTAGACAAAACTATGAATGAAAAGATTTGAATGGGCTAAAGATGGTGTGTCATTATTGTGACATTTTTATGACTTACCGTTTGTTATAGAATATTAGGAATGTATGATGGGATTTTTTCTTCCTTATTAATGTCGTATGCAATTTTTATTGTTATAAGAACGTTCAAGGCGATTAAAACGATATACATTAATAAAGGCATTTTGTCAGCGGTAAAATTTTCTTCTTGTACTAATTTATTAAGAGGATACCTAAAAAACGGGGAAAATATGAGCATAAAAATACTCGCCAAAGTCCAGATAATTTGGAAGCTTATAATTTTCCGTCCCATCATTTTAATTGATTTTATTGAACGGTATTTCCAAAGGAAAATAAATGGAAAAACTAGGTTTCCTAATGGAAGTAGGACGACAGAAAGTGCACTTAAATTAATTACTTTCAGTTTTGTGATTTCTTCATTTACTATTTTGATTGAATTCTCTTTTTCAAGCATTAATTCTTGATTTGAAACTCCCAAAGCATTTGAAAGAGATTGTAAGGTATAAGGACTTCCTTCGGATGTGCCTTTTTCGATTCTTTGAACTGTCCTTAAAGATAATCCTGACTCTGATGAGAGTCTTTCTTGAGTAAGTCCTTTCAATTTTCTGTATTCCCTTACTTTATCTTTAGAAATCATATTTTAAATACAAGATTTTTCTTTTGTTACGGTTGTTTCTTTAGGTTGTTGCCAACGTTTAGTATATGGTTTGTGGCGGTTTTTGAAACACAAATCTTTCAATTTGCTACGAATTTCATTTGATGCTATACTGTTCATTTTCAGCACTTACCCGCCATAAACTATATACATCTTAAGTTTGCTTTTTA
>DEIV01000153.1 GCA_002352665.1 Flavobacteriaceae bacterium UBA2765 | reverse complement strand
TATTTATATCGAAGTTCAGTGTTTTATCTAAAAAGAAAGTCGAAATGGAAACTATTATAAAGGAATTTCAAGAAACATTTATTTCTAATCTAAATAAATAATGAGTATTAGGGAAGTAGTATATTAATACCTTAGTTGGTGTTTTCCGCCAACAAAAACTCCAAATTGCACATAGGTTTTCTTATCTAAAGATCAATGGGTTGAATTATTTGTTAATTAATTCAATAGCAGATTTTACAGCGGCATTATTTGGTGAATTTCTCTGTGCTACTTGAAAGAGAACTTTGGCTTCATTTTTTTTTCCCATTGCAAATTTAGTCCATCCTAGCATTAGGTTTAGATCTAAATCAAATGGATATTTATTAATAGCTTTTTCTAGGAACTTTTCCGCTTTTAGGTACTCTTTTTTATAATAATGAACCAAGCCAATGTAGTATTCGGCTTTAGAATCATTTGGTGCTATAGAAAGTGCTTTTTTAGCCGCTTCTAATACCAAATTGTATTTTTCTTGCCCCAACATTGGTAATATTTTTCCATAAATAGCTTCAAGAGCTAAAGGTTTTAGATCCATGGCTTTAGTGTAATATTTCTCAGACTCTTTAAGGTTGCCTGATAAATAATGAAGCCATCCTAATCTTAAATTCAGTTCATAATTAGAAGTATATTTTTTATATACACTTTCCAAATCATTTACGGCTTTGTTATATTCAAGATTATATTCATTTGTATAACTTTTTTCGAATGCTGTCACCAAATTATCCTTTTGAGCACTTACTAAGAAAGTGATACATAAAAATGCAGTGGTTAGAATTATATTTTTCATGTGTTTATATTTAATGTTTTTTAATGGATCCCGAAGCGTCGAAACTGTTCGCTACCTGCCACGCCGGCAGGTGCGTTAATCATTCCTTAGGTTGATAACGTTTTCAACATACTCGTTTCAGGGTGTTTTTATTTTAAAAATCATATTTAATTCCGGTTATAAAAGTGTTATAGGTAAATGAAAAACCATTTTCTATATCTTCGGCATTTTCAAATTGATAATTTGCATACCATAAAAATTTGGACGTTATATAATATCCAAACGTTGTACTGATTTTATTGTTAAATAAGGAAACAGCATTGGTATAGAACATTGCATTGTCATCTGAAAAATTAGACGTATTTGCATCAACATATTTTAGATATAAAAAGGCTTTAGGATTTATTTGATAATGGGCTTTGGCATTTAATATAGTATTATTTTGATTCTCTTCATTTAGAACATTGGCTCCTAAACCTAGCCAAAGTTTATCGTTAAAGGCATTTAATGTATAGCCCAAATCTAAACCGTATTGCGTAGTACTTATATCATCTGCTACATCATTTTGTTTGGAATAAGTAATATTTGGCATAAATGTAAATCTGTTCCACTGCTTTTTTAAAGCTATATGAAAAATATTTATTTTACCTTCTTCAGTGATCGTAACTTCATTATTAGAATTATTTCCCCTGGTGTTGTTAGAAACACTATTTTCTGAAATATTAATATAGTGATAGGCAGGAATAAGGGTAAGGCCTTTGCTTAAATGTAAATTGGCATTGATATAATATTCTTTTTGATTGTAATCAAAATCAATATAGTCTTGAGAGAGGGTAGAAAAAGCATGATTTATCATTAATTTATAACCTAATTTTTGACCTATACCTAGATTAAAATATGTCATATCTTTAATATCAATATCTCTTCTGCTACTTAATTTAATGCCACCTTCAGCAGAAATATAATCTATAAATTCAAATGATTTTGTATTGATTTTTTGTTGTAAATGAAATGGAAATTTTTTCGAAATTAGTAAAGCATCTTGAGATCTGCCTGAAAACAGATAAGAATAATACAAATACTCTTGGGTATAATCATTGGTAATATTGTAATTAGTAGTAATATTTTCAAAATGTTTTGAACTGTCAAAATATTTTTTCAAATTATAATAGGCTACTGCTAACCTGTATTCAATTTCGTAGCTGGATTTATTTTTTACAATAGCCTCTTCACCTATGGTAATTAGTCTTTTCCACTTACCTTCATTAAAAAGGTTTAGGGTTTCGGTGTTATAATCGCTTGTTTGGGCAAATACTAATGAAGTTAAGCCAAACATAAATAGTAAGAATGCTTTTTTCATGGCTAAAAATGTATTAAATGTTTTATAAGAATATCAAAAGATGTTACCTTAGTTTTTACACTGATGTTATGGATAGATAATTCATCACCAGAAATTAGAAAATCAATTTTTTCTTTACTTTTTCCTGCTATTTTTTTATCAATTGATGAATGTATAACAAAGCTGTTAATGTCTTTATTTATTTCTGTTAATTCAGATTTATAATTGGCATTACAGAATTGATAATAAGGAGCTATAATATCTTGAATGTATTTTACTGAGCCATTAAAAACGGAATGAATTGGTAATGAATCTTCAATATTTAAGGTTTTATAATCCCCTAAAAATATTTTAAAAGCACTTAAATAAAAATAATAAAGCAAAGAGTTTTTATCACCCTCAAATGTTGTAAAATATAAGACAGTACCATCATTTACAAAATAGGCAAATGAATCAGTATCTGAACAAGTAATATAGGTTAAGTTAAAGGCATCGGTATGAACTTCCCATTCTGAATTGTTAAAGTTTTTATTATTAGCACTTACTTTAAAGACCATTCCGGGTATTAATTTAAAAGCTTTGCTTACTGTTTTGTTAATTTTAATATCACTAATACTTTCTTCTTCCTTAGGATATTTAAAAGCTAAAAATTCTTCTTGGTTATCCTTATAGGTTATATAATAACTGAGCGGATATTCTAATGTTTTTGAACCTACATATGGAGTTGACTGTAATTGAAAATGCAAATGCGGTTGTGGTGAACGACCTGAATTACCCAGACTGGCAATTTGTTCTCCTTTTTTAATAAAACTACCTTTTTTAACTTTAAAGGAATCTTGTTTTAAATGACTTATTTGAGAATATAAGAAGTCATCATGCTTTATAACTATGGTATTACCCCAGTTTTGAACCATATTGACTTCTCCAGGGTCATTATCTTCAATACCATCAATTATATTTACAACGGTGCCATCTGCCGGAGCTGCAACCGGGGCATTATAACAATAGTAATCCTGTAGATAAAATCCATCATTTTTATGGGTATTTTGATCTTTGTCTACAATTACAAAATCCCAGGCATTTTTCCATTCTCCTTTATGGGTATGTTTACCATTAGGGCCTTGCCATACTTTCCATTTTCCAAAAAAAGGTAAGCCAATTTTCGTGAGGTATTTATCGCTTCCAAATCGTTGAAAATAATTGTAATAATTATAAAGATTTTTTTCAGGAGAATAAGTTTGATAAACAACTTTAGGAAAAATGTAGCCTTTAGTAGTAAAATTCATTACATAAATAATCAATGTGGTCATGATCATAAATGGCAATGCAAAAACAGGTAAATTAAATATGGATAAAAACCCGCTTAATCCCGTTATGAGTAATCCTAATACAGGAGTTAAGATAATAACTGCCAGATGTATTTTCCGCTTCGGAATAAAATAAAAAGCACCTACGGCAATGGCAAAGAGTATGAAGTTGAAACCTATATATCCATAATGTAGGTTTTGAATGTTTTCTCCTACAATAAAATAGTATAGATAACCAGATAAATATCCAATAATAGAAAGGGCAAATGAAATTCTTGAGGACATTAATAAACCAATGGAAATAAGCAATCCTGCAATCCAGTTAAATTGAAAAATAATGGCAGATAATGATTTAAAATAGCCAATAATAATATCAGGAATAGGTAAATTATCGTAGGCTTCGTAAATTTCAATAAAGGTCAGCCCACCAATTTTAAAAATGTCATTTAAAAAATAAACATTTCCTTCGTCTACTTGTAGGTTACTATAACTATTCATTACATAAAACGTAAACCAGATAGCAATTACAAATGGAAATGCTAAAAATGGTAAACCATGTCGCAACATTAAATTTGACAAACCAACTGAAAGAATTAAAGTAAAGATATTAACGGCTATAAAAACAAAAATGAAGGTCATGTTCACCTTAAAAAATACCGCTAACCCTAATACAACCAATAGCGAATTAAGACCGAATAAACCTTCCTCAATCAGTTGCTTGTTAAAGCCAAGGGCATCAGCTAAGACATTTGTAAATAGTACACCTAATATGCCCCAAATACCTAATTCCGGATTTAAAAAAGTGGCGATTAATAACAAAATTGCGAATATCTTTTTTTTAGAAAAAAATATTTGAGCGTAACTATTTAAAATGCTGTTACTTAAAAATTGCCAATATTCATTTTTGATGGTCATATAAATTACAGATCAATATGTTCTAGATATTTAGGCGTAATTTCAAGCTTTGAAATGTATTCATTATTTTCACTTTCTCTAATAACATGAGTTTTTCCGTCGGTATCAATCATAACAACTTTTGGTCTTAAAGTGATAAATTGCATCCACTGTGTCATATTATAGGCACCAATTCTATGCACTACAACATGATCTCCTTTATTTAAAGGTGGCAGACTAATACTCTCTCTAATAACATCAATATTCATACAAAGAGGTCCGTACATAACGGTTTCTTCAGTATATAAACTACATTCTTGTGCCGGAGAAATTAAATGATTGTACCAAAAAGAAGTAAATAAAATATTCACACCAAAATCCATGATCATAGATCTTCTACCATCAGATAATCTTTTGTTTGCCAAAACGGTACCTAATAGTGATCCGGCATCATCAATTAAGGCTCTACCGGTTTCTAGTATTAATAATGGTAGATCTTCACTACTGAATCCTGCATTTAATAAAGCGTGGGTTATATTATCTGCATAATCACTAAAGGATGGAGCCAGATCAGTTCCGCTTAAATACGATCCTTTTAGAGTGTTTTTAGACGCAAAACCTCCACCCATATCAATATATTGAATGTCGTGTTTGAATTTATTTTTTATGTTAATAGCCAGATCCGCTAGTTTAGTAGCGGCTATATAATAGGCATTTGGATCTAGAATAAAAGTACCTATATGTGTATGAAGTCCTATTAGATCTAAATTTTTTGAAAATATAATTTTTTTAATGGCTTCCCACGATTGACCGTTTTCATAGTTAAATCCAAATCTATCCCATAAAGGTTTTATGCCGGTATCCATATTGACTCTTATGGCAACTTTAGCCCTTTTATCTAATTGATCGGTAATGGTAATTAAGCTGTACAATTCATCAAAATGATCAATATGTATTGGAGAACCGTTTTCTACAGCCAATTTTAAATCTTCATCTGATTTGTCAGGACCATTAAAAATAATTTTATCACCGGGTACACCGTTGTCTAAAGCCTTCTTATATTCAAACCCAGATACTACTTCTGCCCAGGCTCCTTCAGAATGAAAAACCTTACAAACCGCATTTATATAATTTGTTTTATAAGACCATGCAAATTGAACATTAGGATATCTGGTAGAAAAAGCATGATAGGCTTCTTGATATGTATTTCTTATAGTTTGTTCATTGATAACAAATAGCGGAGAACCATATTTTTCGATAAGGCTTTTTACAGGCACATTAGCAATATGTGTTGTAGGTTTATGTGTACTTAACTCCCCAAATTTACTGGTAATACCGGCGTTAATTTGTTTTATTATCGGACTTTCGTATTTAAGTTTACTCATTTTAGTTCTTTTTAGAATTATACTTCTCCATGTATAGATATTTGTTCATATTTATCTAAATCGCATATCATATCATATGAATAACGGATGAACATTTTGCCTACATCATATTTTTTTAATGGTTTTACTTCTTCATTCATGGCTAGTTTAACTAACATTTCTGGGTGATTTTGGCCACAGCCTACTGCTAGATATACCCAAGCGGGGAATCGAGGATTTATTTCTAGAAGAAATAAATCGCCGGATTTGTCTTCTTTCATTAATTCTATTTCTAAGCCACCACCCCATTTACTTTTTGTTATAAAATCATTGGTCATTTTTAGCAGCTTAGGATCGTCAATAGAAATACCGGCCCACGCCTTTCCTTTGTCTGTTAAGAATGTTTTTCGCATTGGCACAGCTCCCATCATAACGCCTTTTCCATCACCTAAAGCAGTTACATTAAACTCATGCCCTTTGATAAATTCTTGTATAATGATTGGAGCTCCCCATTTTGCAGAAATTTTAAAAAAATAGTCTTTAGCATCATTGATAGAATGGGCAACATAAGCATCATAAAATTTCCCTTTAATAACTACCGGATAATCAAATTCTTCTAATGCATCTTCCAATTCATTAATACTATATACAGATTCGCTTTGAGGTACTTTTATATCATGTTTTTTACCAAATTCGTTCAAATTTCCTTTTAGCCGCTCTTCAAATTGCTCTTTTGTGGGAATCAATAAATGGATTCCTATTTTATTAAGATGTGGTTTTAACTTTATAAAAGTCATTAACTCGGCATCAAAATTTGGTATGATAACATCAATTTTTTCTTTAGCTTGAATGTAGGTCAATCTTTCTAGCATTGCATCAAAACCACTTGAAGGAATTGGTATTTGATAGACTTTATCTACCAATTCATCCATATAGATTCCCGGTTCTAAAATTTCATAGGCTAAACCAACAATTTTTACATTGTAAAAATCACTTTCTTTTAAGCCTCTAATTACGGCTACTCCGGGTCCAGGACTATCAATGGCATTAAGGCCTGTAACAGCTACTGTTATGTCTTTTTTATTTTTCAAAACTAATCTTCAATTAAATTAAACTGTTCTAAAATTCTTATAAAATCTTCTAGGTCTTTTTCGCAGGTTATTGAATCTACATCATAGCTTTTTATTATGGAGCTTGTAATTTCTTCAGTAGAAGTTTTTGTTTTTAATTGTTTTAAAATAGCAACACCTAAAGAATTTGTAGTAAAAGATGTACCAATTTCTGGATTAAAAACAAATCCACTTTCGCTAATTGCAATATTTTTCTTTAGTTTCATAAACATGATATTTATTATATTTTAAGTAAAGGTATATCACTAATTTTGTTTCTGAAAGTTTATTTGACCAGTTGATAGGAATTTCATCTGGATGCACTTTTTTAATCGGTAAGTGGAAAAATGGATAATTACTTTTTTATAAAATCTGACTATAAAATTCAAAAAATTATAATTGATGAAATTATATATATAGAGAGTATGGGCGATTATGTTCGGTTTTATTTAGAAAATAAAAGAGTAGTTGCCTTATTGTCTTTATCTAAACTCATTGAACTTTTACCTAATGAAAAATTCATACAAATACACAGGTCGTATATTATAAATTTTGAAAAAATTAATTTTATCCAAAATAATATAATAAGTATTGGGCAATATCAATTACCCATTAGTAAAAGCAGGAAAAAAGAATTAATGGAGATTATTGATTTGAAAATGCTTTGAACTCAGGTTTTGAACCGTTTCCTACTTTATCCAAACAAATTAGAAGATAAATATCGGTCACCTCTATCACATATTACAGCCACCAATACACCCTTATCAAGAGTTTCAGCCAGTTTCAACGCTGCCGTTACAGCACCACCACTGCTCATACCTGCTAAGATACCTTCTTCTTTAGCCAATCTCTTGGTCATTGCTCTAGCTTCAAGTTCACTAACCTCTATTATTTGATCTACTTTTTTAGGATTGAATATTTTAGGTAAATATTCCTTTGGCCATTTTCTAATTCCCGGTATTTTAGAATTGTCAGTCGGTTGTACTCCGATAATTTGAATGGAATTATTTTGCTCTTTTAAAAAAGTGGAAGTACCCATAATTGTCCCAGTGGTGCCCATGGCCGATACAAAATGCGTAATGCTACCTTGTGTATCTCTCCATATTTCTGGACCTGTGGTTTTATAATGAGCTTTCCAATTATCGTCGTTAGCAAACTGATTAAGCATGATATAGCCTTTTTCCGCGACTTTTTTATCTGCATAATCCCTTGAGCCTAAAATGCCGGTATCAGAAGAGGTGAGTATCACTTTTGCACCGTAAGCTCGCATAGTTTGTATACGTTCTTTGGTAGAATTTTCAGGCATGACCAACTCCATATCTAAGTTAAAAGCATTGGCAATCATAGCCAAGGCAATACCTGTATTGCCACTGGTAGCTTCTATGAGTTTATCGCCTTTTTTAATATCGCCTCTATCCAAAGCAGATTTAATCATATTGTAGGCAGCCCGATCTTTTACACTGCCACCGGGATTATTTCCTTCTAATTTTAATAAAAGCGTAATATTTTTGTTTTTAATTAGCTGATTTGCTTTTACTAATGGGGTATTTCCTATAAAATGTAAAAAACTATTTGTTTTCAAAATCACTTATTTTTAGATTTTAACTTTGTCTGAGAAGTGTGATAAACCAATGAATTTTCAGGAATGGATTCCGTTATCCAAACATTACCTCCAATAGTACAATTTTTGCCAATATTGGTCTTACCACCTAAAATAGTCGCATTGGCATAGATAGTCACATTATCTTCAACGGTAGGATGTCTTTTTTTGTTTTGCATATCTTTAGATACTTGTAAAGCACCCAATGTAACCCCTTGATAGATCTTTACGTGATTTTTAATTATGGCAGTTTCACCAATAACAATACCTGTACCATGGTCAATAAAAAAATGTGTACCTATTTTAGCTCCAGGATTAATGTCAATTCCAGTAAGCCTATGTGCATATTCACTCATCATCCTTGGGATTAATGGCATATCAATCAAATAGAATTCATGACTAAAACGATACACCGCAATGGCATAAAATCCGGGATAAGCCAGATATATTTCTTCAATTGTTTTTGCAGCCGGATCATTGTCTAAAATTTCTTGAGCATCTAAATTTAGTTTTTCTATAATTTCAGGTAATTTTGCTAGAAAGGCTTTCCACACAATTTCGCAAGAAACTTCAGGATCAAAACAAGCAATGCTGGTAATTTCATCAAAATCCTGACCTAATTGTCGTATATTTTTGTCAACAGAGATGTTGGCATCAAAAAGTGTATGAAATAATTTATCTGTAAAGATCTCAGTTTTATTTTTAAGACTAAAATCGAGATTAGGCTTTTTTTTGTGAGCTTGTATTTTTTTTATAATGAAATCCAATGACATAATTTAATAAATTCTGAAATGCTAAATTAGGATTACTTAGTGAATAAAAATTACCATTCCTTACAAACTTTTTCAAAGGGTATTCTAAACCTTTCTCCATAAACACCTTTGGGTTTTCTGATACCACATCCAATTACCAT
>DEIV01000148.1 GCA_002352665.1 Flavobacteriaceae bacterium UBA2765 | reverse complement strand
GGGGCTAATAGTAAAAAAGCTTTTTTAAAAACGGCTTCAAAAAGCAATTGCTTGCTTCTATAATAATAGTGTAACATTGCCTTATTTATACCAGCTTCATCTGCAATTTCTTGCATTCTTGCACCAATCATTCCTTTACGCTGGAAAATGCTTTTTGCTGCGTTTAAGATTTGCGACTCTGTTGTTGTGTTTTTAGTTTTAACCATTTTGTTTAACCATAAAGTTTAACCATTTAGTTGACAAAAGTAAATATTATTTTTGATATGACAAAATAAATGTTATTTTTGAATGAAATTAAAGATAGATCTACATGAAGAAAATTGTAAAGTATATCCTGCTAATTGGTCTATTATTGCTTGTTTATTATGCATATGCCAATTATCCTCGGTTAAATATTATTGCAGGATATTCTGCGAAAAATATGAGTTCTTCTGTTTTTTTGGCAGGTAGAACTTCCGAGTTTACGGATAATAATGACAATAGTTTTTCTCCTATTAGCCTTGCCGATGATAGGGTAGATAAAGAACATAAATCTGCAACAGCCTCAGTATATGGTCTTCTTACCAGAAAAGCTATTTACAGAGAAGGTTTAGGAAGTATTTTAATTACGGAAGGTTTTGATGAAAACACAACTTTTTTAATTCCTAAAAGAACAAAAATTAATACGAATTTACCTTACCCTTATGGAGATTTAGAGCAAAAGGATACTATATTCTCAGCAGTTGATTATAATGCTTTACAATATGCTACAGACAATGCTTTTTCTAAAAATGAAATTGAAAAAACAAGAGCAGTTTTAGTCATCTATAAAGATCAGATTATTGCAGAGAAATATGATGATGGTTTTGATAAGGATTCAAAAATATTGGGTTGGTCAATGACTAAAAGTATTACAAGTACTATATATGGTATATTACAAAAACAGGGCAAGCTCAGTATTAATGATAAAGCACCAATTGATTTATGGAAAAATGATGACCGTGCTAATATTACTATAAATGATTTGTTACATATGAATAGTGGATTGGCTTGGGAAGAGGACTATGTTGGTATTTCTGATGTAACAAAAATGTTATTTTTAACAAAAGATATGTCTAAGATTCAAAAAGAAAAGATGTTTGACGGTAAAACAAACGAAAGTTGGAATTATTCGTCTGGAACTACTAATTTACTTTCTGGAATGTTGCGGAATTATTTTAGTACCCATCAAGCATATTTAGATTTTTGGTATAGTAGTTTAATTGATAAGATTGGGATGCATTCTATGTTGATTGAAACGGATCTATCCGGTAATTATGTGGGTTCATCTTATGGTTGGGCAACACCTCGTGATTGGGCTAAATTTGGATTGTTATACCTACACAAGGGTAATTGGAATGGAGTACAAATTTTTAATGAGTCTTGGGTTGATTATGTAAAAACTCCAACCGCTACTTCAGATGGCGAATATGGAGGGCATTTTTGGTTAAATTCAGGTGGTAAATACCCTGATGCACCTAAAGATATTTTCTCGGCAAATGGTTTTCAAGGACAACGCGTTTTTATTATTCCTTCAAAAGACCTGGTGGTAGTTCGAATGGGGTTAGCTAATTCAGGTGTGTTCGATTTTAATGAGTTTTTAAAAGAAATTGTTAATTGTGTGGATTAAATCTTCATCTTTATAGAGAGTTGAGGAAAGGATTTACAAATCAAATCCTAAATCTACGCCCAATTTTTTAGCGATAAGCCTAGTGATTCTTGTCTTCAACTCTGCTATTTTAATTTTCTGTAAGGCATCATTAGCAAAGGCATATAATAATAATGCTTCGGCTTCCTTTTTTGGTATACCACGTGAGCGTAAATAAAACAAAGCATCTTTATCTAATTGACCAATTGTACAGCCATGCGAGCATTTCACATCATCAGCAAAAATTTCCAGTTGAGGTTTTGCATTTATTGTCGCACCATCGTCAATTAAAATATTATTATTCTGTTGAAAAGCATTTGTTTTTTGTGCTTCTTGTTCCACAATTACTTTCCCGTTAAATACACCGGTAGATTTATCAGCATAGATGCCTTTATATAATTCATGACTTTCACAATTCGGATATTTATGCATCACCAAGGTATGATTATCAACCAACTGTTTGTCGCCAATAATACTTATTCCGTTAAGGTTAGAGGTAATGTGTTCACCTTCGTGGTAAAATTCTAAATTATTACGTGTTAAATTACCACCAAAAGAAAATGTATTTACTGAAGCAACACTTTGCCGCTGTTGTTGCACATAGGTATTGTCAATTAAAGAAGCTGTTTTTTGATCATTTTGAATCTTATAATAATCAACAATAGCTCTTGTTCCTGCAAAAATTTCGGTAACTACATTCGTTAAAACTACATTATCGGTTAAGCTTTGATGGCGCTCTACAATTTGAACGTGCGAATTCTCACCAACAATAACTAAGTTACGTGGTTGTAACATTAACTGAGCTTCTGATCCGGTAGAAAAATAAACAATTTGGATGGGCTTAGGTACTACAGTATTTTTAGGGATATTTATATAAGCACCTTCTTTAGAAAATGCAGTATTTAAAGATGTTATACTTTCTTTTTTAGAGGCAATCGTATTAAAATAATGGTCAATAACCATTTTGTATTTTGGCTTTTTTAAAGCAGCCGAAAGTAAACAAATATCATAACCGTCATGTGTTGTATCAGATAAAAAAGAGCTATAAATACCGTCTATAAACACAATTTTATAGGACTCCACTTCGTGTAAAAAATACTTTTTAACATCCTTAAATTCAATTGCAGTATCTGCTTTAGGGAAAACATTATAATCATATTTTAATATAGATTTTAACGGAGTATATTTCCACTCTTCATCTTTTTTTGTCGGAAAACCATTTTGTTCAAAATGGGTAAACGCTTTTGATCTGATATCGTGAACATTTGTTTCGGTATCAGTACTGACACTATTTTCAAATGCTAAAAATGAGGTTATTAATTTTTCTTTTAATTCCATTCTGCGTTCTTTTATTCCGTGTTCCGTGTTCCGTGTTCCGTGTTTCGTGTTTCGTGTTCCGTGTCTGGAAACATTATCTATATTTTTTCCCTTTAAATTCATTATTTTTTAGATAATTCATAAATGAACCTATTTTATTCCCAATTTTAACGGTTAATTGTTTCGTTTCCTCAAATTTTTCATCATTAATATAATTTCTATCTAAAACCCTATATAGTTGAGAACGAGTTTCTCCACAAGATGCTTTAGCAATAGATAGAAATTGTCTAAATTCTTTGTTCCCATCCCTTTCAAAGCCTTCAGCAATATTATCCATTACAGATCCCGAAGAACCATTAATTTGTTCTTTCAATTTATAATCTTTTTTTAAAGGAGTTGAAGAAATAATAGTATAAATTTCACTACATAAAACCCTACTCAATTGCCATATTTCTAAATCTTCAAAATTTTGAATTGTAGCCATTATTTTAATTTGTTAACTAAACACGAAACAAAAAACTCGGAATAAATAATTTGTTTTATGTTATTTCAACCAATCATATCCTTTTGCTTCTAGCTCATGAGCCAATTCTTTTCCTCCAGATTTTACAATTTTACCGTCATGTAATACATGTACAAAATCGGGTACAATATAATCTAACAAACGCTGATAATGTGTAATAATAATTACAGCATTTTTGTCACTTTTTAGTTTGTTAACACCGTTAGCTACAACTTTTAAAGCATCTATATCTAAACCTGAATCGGTTTCATCTAATATGGCTAATTTTGGTTCTAGCATCGCCATTTGAAAGATTTCATTTCTTTTCTTTTCACCACCTGAGAATCCTTCATTTAATGATCTCGATAGAAATTTTCTGTCAATTTCTAAAAGTTGCGCAGTTTCACGAATTTTTTTAAGCATATCTTTAGCAGGAAGTTCCTCTTTTCCGTTTGCTTTACGCGTTTCGTTAATGGCTGTTTTGATAAAATTTGTAACGGTTACTCCCGGAATTTCAACTGGATATTGAAAGGACATAAAAATACCTTTATGCGCCCTTTCTTCAGGAGCCATATCATCTAGATCTATATTATCTAAAATGATTTCACCATCAGTAACTTCGTATTCTTCTTTACCAGCAATTACTGATGATAAGGTACTTTTACCTGAACCATTCGGTCCCATTATAGCATGTACTTCACCAGCTTTTACATTTAAATTTATGCCTTTAAGAATATCTTTATCTTCAACTTTAGCATGTAAGTTTTTTATTTCTAGCATTTCACTAATTTATTTTTTTAATAATGTTTGTAATCTGTCAAAATCTGCTTGAGAATGTTGTATAAAAACATCGGCATTTTTTTCTTTGGCAAACGCTTCAAATGCTTCCATACTTTTCTTGGTCATCGGAATGTCATAATTAAACATTGGTGCTCTTTTATAAGTACGATTATCATCAAAATGATATAAATCTCCAGTCAATAAAAGTGGTTTTTCTAATCCGATATTTAAATATAAAACTTGATGACCAATGGTATGCCCGGGCATAGATTTTATAACAACCGTACCATCACCAAAAACATCATGATCTCCATTCAATTTTTGAACATTTTTTAACTCTTTGATCATATTATAAATATCTGCTTGCTTTACTTGAGCAGAATCGCTTGTAAAAAAGTAATATTCATTTTCTTGTACTAACCATGTTGAATTTTTAAATGCGTTGGCGTGTCCAACATGATCAAAATGTGAATGAGATAGAGCGATATATTTAAAGTCATCAACTGTTAATCCAATAGTTTTT
>DEIV01000095.1 GCA_002352665.1 Flavobacteriaceae bacterium UBA2765 | reverse complement strand
TTACTTATGAAAGTGCCTAAAAAATGTAAAAGAGGCTTTTGAAAACGCCCTGTATCATATAAAGTATGAACTAAAATTAGAAGGAAAGTATCACCTAAACGCTGAATGGTCTATCTAGAGTATAAAGGATATAATTTAAATATCTGTAACAGAGAAATTAAATTTTGCATACACTTCTTTGTCTTTCTTTGATCTGTTAATTGGAATGCCTATTTTTTCCATTATTAAATGATATGCATACTTTTGACGTTCGGCAGTAGTGATAATTAGATTTGCTTCCTCATCCCAAAAAACTTCATTCCATACTTTTGACTCCAAATTGAATTTGGCACTTTTAAAATAGGCATATACTTCTTTTGACTTTTTATTAGTTAATCCTGCCTTTAAAACTTTAAAAAATATTTCTTGTCCAATCGGTCTAAATATTAGATTAGCTTTCTTACTATTTCTATCGATACTTTTGCCATCATCTAGCATGGCTTTAAGATCCTTAAACGTATTCGCTGTATTGTTAAATATTCTAGTTAAAGCTTTATAGTAATTATCTAGTTCCTTTTCTTTGACTCGATTAGTTGTGAACTCTTTTTTCTCTCTACCGACTGTATTACCAACACTAGTTATTCTTACAGCACATAGCAATAAAACTACAATCTCATATAGCTGAATAATACTTGTAAATGAATCCTTATTACTAGGATTAACGGACTTATTTCCATTAATTAGAATTTTGTTATTAAATTTTTTGTATTTCTCGACCAATCTACGCGTTAAAATGGCGCAATTATCATCCTCGCTTAAAGCTATTATTTCTTTTTTGTTGACAGGTTTTGCGTACCTATTTAGTGTTGAAAAAAGTCTGCGTGTTCTAACTTTTCCTTTCTCATCTGTTCGGTGAGCTACAAAAATTACACATATTTCATCATCTATTAATGATGGGTCGTTTTTGACCGCTTTTCTAATTGCTATAGCACGGTGCTGTCCATCAATGGCAAAAATCGACTCATCTCCATTGAGTGTTAGAACCCCAAAAGTTTTAGAAAAATATTCGACTTCTTCCTCTTTATCATAATGTTCTGAAGTTTTTACTTCAAGATCACGATAGCTTGGTTTGCCATCGTAAATTCCTAAAATCAAACTATTAAAAAATCTTTGTTTTTGTCCTTTAAGATAGTTAACTACATCTTTGATTCTCTTAGGTTCTAAATCTCGCTGAATCCAATCACCTAATCTTAACTCCTCCTTATCAATATATTTATCATCAATTTCTTCTGGAAGAAATACTTTTTCTGCTACTGAACCAAACTTAAGAAGAGTAACATAATACATCCAATCGCCCATAACTCCCTTAAGACAAGGAAGATTTAACTTTTCTGTTCCTGTTTTATTCATATATGTATTTTAATTCAGGTTTTATCTTTGCGATTGGTATTTGAAAATTTATATGAGGAACGAATGTGTTTATCAATTGTTCTTCGCATAAATCTACATCATTAGTATTTTTAACTTCAGAGTAATAAAAATATAAATGTCCATCATAGAGATTTAACATTTCAAATACTTTGGCTCGTGGCTTACCTTTTCCATCTTTTTCAGATAGGTATTCAGTAAACCGCTTTTTTAATGTTCTATTCGTTTTACCCGCATAGAATAAATATCGAGTCTTAAAAAAATTATTGTACGATGGAATTAATACAAACGCATAGATTCCTTTTTCACTCGGGATTCGTGACTTGTTAACATTTGAGAATTTAACAGATTTCCATTTTAACGGAATTGGCAACTTGTTTTTTGGCTCCATCCAAAACTCAGGAAATAAGAAAAATTTTCTAACGTGAATTTTGTATTCCCCTTTTCTATCAAAATCTAAATCAAATAATGCCATAAACTATAAGAAACAAGTATTACATCCATCGCGTTCAGTATCTTCTAAAATATCTAAAAGGTAAGGTGATGATTTTGATTCTTTCTTTTTTGTACGTTGTATATGCCCAAGTTTAATTTGTTTAATTCTTAGCGGCTCTATTAATTCTTGTAATGATTCATTAGGAACCCAAGTAAACATTTCATCTGCATTTTCATATTTAATAGCTTCTTTATAAAGCTCAGGATGTTGTTCATATAACCATATCCATTCTATTTTTTGTTGAAAGAAACAAAAGAAACAACCAGATCTACTACGTGCATATTCTCCTTTTTGCCCATCTACTTCAAACTCAATTTTTTCATAATACTTGGGTACTCCTATTCCGGTTTCTCTAAGAATTTTAAAAATATCATCTCTAACTAAAACATCTTCATTATCTAAAAGTTCAAAATCTACTTGAGATGCTAGTGGGTAATTTGTAGTTTTTAAAAAATCAAATACAGCTCTATTAAATTCTGGAATCCCTAAATCTAACGATGTGTTTAATTTTAATTTTATTGCTTTCGCAGTTTCTGCCTTATAATTTAAATCAAAAGTGATAGGTTCATTTAAAATATCTAAAACTTTATCAAATTTATTTCCTTTATGATATGAGTTGAAAAATGATAATACTTGTTCTTGATTATTAGGGTTGAAAAATTTAGTCAACACATCATTGCTCCAAATATTTCTTCTAAATGGAAATATTGACTGGATATTTGATTCTCTAGAAATGTATCCCTCACGCTCTTCATCTCCGCGAATACCAACATAAGAAACTGTTGGTTCTCCGTTTACAAACTTTTCAAACGGCTTTAATTTCATTAATGCAGTACACCAACGTGCTTGTGGTGACGGTAAATAACCTCTAAATGATTTAAAATAATAATCAAATGGTGCATCCTTTGAACTCTTAAGTTCTTCATTTTCTAGTTTTAAAACTTTTTTGCCAAGATAGTTTTCTAGGTTAGCTATAAGTTCATAGGTTTCGTCTAACTCTTTACCTGTGTCACAGAAATAATATTCAAAATTTAATGTTGGGTATTTATCGTTCAAATAAATGGCTAAAGCGGCGCTATCCTTTCCTCCTGATATACCTAAGATATGTCTTGGTTTATTCATTTTTTTCCAATGCTTTTTTTAATAGAGATACTAATATAGGTATTTTTAAGCTTTCGTTTTTATCTAATAGAGACGAAATATCTTTCACTTTTTCATCTAACTCTTCACGCTTATTTCTTGGTATTCTAACTATTTGTTCTTTGCCACCATCATTTTTAGTTGTTAACTCAAACTTTATTAAAAGCTCCCCTTCAGCCACTTTCACTTTGTTTAAATCAATAAGGTTGTCTAATTCCTTTACTATTGATGACATTTTCCCCATCAATTGTTTTTCGTCAGAGTCCTTAATCTGATTTAAAGGTTTTCCTATTAATGCTTGACAAATAGACATTAGATAGCTATCTCTATCATCTAATTTAGATTGTATTCTAAGCAAAAATATTTTATGTTTTGTAAGTGCTTCATGTTCTTTTATAGACGCAAAACGTTTTTGAAGAATTGATTTATATGTTTTAAAATCAACTTTTTTACCCACAATTTCATTACAGATAAATAGTTCGAAACGGTTAAGCAAATCTTCAAAAGAGTCTTTTATTTCTTGAATTTTATTCTGAAAATCAATAATGTAATCTTCAAAAATTTTATTGTCTATTGTCAATTCTTTTAAGGTATATCCTAAAGCGCTTGGAAAGTCTTCAAAAAAGGTTTTTTCAGGATCTACAGCTTTACTTATAGCTTCTCTAAGTTTAACAGCCTCAGGAGATATTGTTTTTGTGTTCTTACTATAGTTTGTTAAATCTCTGTAAAAAATTAAAATAGGTCGTATACTTTCTATAAATGAATCTGTGTTAATTGTAGTACGATTATCCTGACGAAGAAAATCTCGATATTTATTAAAAAGATTTAATCTAAGTGTATTAAGTTCAAAACTTTTAACTGAGAATTCTTTAGGATTACGAGTCATCATATAAAGAATATTTTCGTCTAAATATGGAATGAATCCGTTATCACCATAAAGCGCAAAATCACCTCTTTTTATAAATAGAAACGTTGGTATCCAAAAGTCTATAACGCCTTGCTTTAATTTTATAGGTGAAGAACTCAATAGCTTAATGAAATCTAATAAGCTCTTCTTCGATGATTTAGCTTCATCTAAAAACTCATTACTAATGTCCCATAATTGAATAAAATCTATTGTACTTGGTTTCGTAAGGGAATAATAGTCTCCTATTTTTTGATGTATACCTGTTTGTTTTAACAGCGTGTAATAAATTGTTTTTTCCGCAGGCCATTTTGTACTATCAAAACCTAAATCTTCTTCTTGATAATTATTTACTAAAGCTTTCCAATAATTCTTTCTAGCAGTTGCAATAGAACTTGATACTTTATGCCTATTAATCAATTCGTTTTGAATTCTAGGTGTTTCGGTATAGATTTCTTCGCAAAGAGATGATAAGGCTTTATTAAACTCTTTCTTATCTCTAATTTTAAATTCTTTACCATTGCAAAACCAAGTAACTCTATTAGAGTATAAGCTATCCATTACATAATGATTTAGTAATGTTTCCTGGCTTTTAATAATTGACTTCAACTCTTTAATCGCCACTCTATCGTTCTCGTCTTGAACATTTTTCAAAACCTTATTTGTTTTTTCTATTTCAAATAAGGTTTCAAAAATTCCAGATGTGTTTAAAAATACTCCGTATAAAACAGGTCTATTTTTAGAAAATTCTAATCCTTCTTTTAGTGCAATTTTCTTTTCATTAAAAATTAGGTTTATCAAACCATCTATCTCATTGATGGGAGTTTCGCTAGTTAAAGTATTTGAGAGTTTGAACTCGAATAAACGAGGTGTTCCTAATTTATAAGTTATTCCTTTAGCTGTGATAATTGGGAAGTCGAAATGAGAGTTTAATTTTGATAAAACATCTATTGAGTTATCTATTTGATTCTCGGCTTCCATAATAGCCTTATCAATGTCAAGGTCTGTACCTTCGGCTAATTTATATGAAGAATCAAACCTACTAAATCTTATTATTTGATGTTTGTTTAAAAACTTAATTACTTCTGAAATTTGATTTTCAGAGTAATTTTCTTTAAAATAATTATAGAAGAATTTATCATCAATTCTAGACCCTTTTCTTGAGAAAATAGCTAAAATACCTAATGTTTTTATTAATCTATCTGAGAGCTTTACATCTATATCAGGTATTATTTCAGCCCTTTCTATGGCATCTTTAATGGCAGACCAATTTGAAAAATCTAGATTTGATTTGCTTATTATGAAGTTATAGAACTCTTCAAATAAGTAATCGTAAATTTCTGCTATTTCGAATCCCGAATCTAAATGCTCTATTTCAGAGAATTTAATGGAATTTAGAAAAGTAAATAAAGACCTTTCATTTTGTCCATATCTCTGCAAGGCTATAGCCAATGTATAACCACTAATAGCACTTAAGGGAGATAGTTGAGTTTCTATATTCTCTAAGTAATTACTTTGAATATTGAATAGATTAAATTCAGTTATTAATTTACTGTTATTTGAAGTGTTCTCTTTTCTATTCTCTTTTTTTGAAAGATAAGATGACGCTAAAAATAATAATTGTTCAACAGGTTCATTAAACGTTAAGTCTTTAAATCGGCCTTTAATTTTTCGCCATTCTTGAATTTCCTTTTTATGCAAAGCATAACCATAAGATTCTATGCTTTGATGAAGTGATGTTAGAAGAATAATGTTTCTATCAGGTGCATTGACAAATTCTGCTAGTTTTTGAATAAAATAAACCTCGTCTTCAGGATTGTTTTTAGCTGCGAATTCAAGAAATTTTCCAAATTCATCAATAGCAATTATTAATAACCCGTTTTTCTTTGCAAGTTTTTGATATCTCTTAAAAATGGCATCAAATAGCTTTTGGTTACTCGAAAAGTCTTCAGTAATATTAAATTCTTCATTTAAAGCTGATTTTAATGACTGATAATCTCCAACTATTTTAATGAAATTTGTTTTACCATTAAACTCAGTATTAAAGTAATCAAGATTGTCTTTTAAAGATTTCTCTAATCCCCAAAGAAACGAGGATTTTCCTGTTCCAAAAGAACCTATTAAATTAAATGAATGAACTCCACGATTAAAGTTTTCGAAAATTTCATTCGCTGTCTTTTTTGCATTCGGTGTTACATAATAATCGAATTCTCGATTATCATCTCTAATTATATTAACTGATTGCGACATCTTACTATTCATAATATAATCTCAAAAGTTCTAGGGCCTCTGGTTTATTCTTAAATTGAAGTTCTTTAACTCCAGCTTCACTATTATAAGTAACAAAATCATACTTTTCGGCAATTTCAAAAAGCTTATCCTCTAATTTATCTTGATCAAAACAAAAGATATTTCCTATCCCTTTTACATCAGAATAAAGATTTTTAAAACTTATTGATTCACCATAATTACTATTGCTTAATATACAATAAAGCAAAATTTCTACAGGAATATTAACTTGATTGTTGTTTCCAATCCTATAAAGTTTTTCTTTTTTTTGATCTTCTCCTATTTCTTTAATTAAGGATAATTCAGTCATCAATCCACTGTAACTATCTTCCTTGTTTTTTTCTCCACGAGAACTATATGTTCTTAGAAAAACAGAAAAATCTTTTTCTAAAATATTAACATTTTGAGAAGAATCTAAATCAAGAACAAAATTCACAAAATGTTGTTTAGTAAATTCTGGTTTTATTTTTCTTAATTCTCTAAACACTAAATTATATATGGAAGAATAATTATTTGAGCATAATTCATAATGCAAAAGTTCAAGTGTTGCTTCATTCTCTAAATATGGATCCCAACCTTCATTGGCAAGTAATTTTTGAAACAAAGGATTTATATCATTTTTATCGTTAACTACGCCAAAGGACTTTAACCAATATCTTATTGAGTTAACCATATTTCTACCGACACCAAGTTCTACACCTGAATCATCTCTGAATTTCCCTTCATTTGAAATGTAGTCAAAGCCTTTCTTCAGCCAAAATAATCTACAATGAAAAGTATCGTGTCCTGAAAAAGTAAGTTTATTGATCATGTGATATTATAAAGTTCAAATTTATCAAAAGATAATTGTTATTCGATAAAGTTGTAAGTTCTTTTTTATAACTTATTATAAAATATGACTTCGTGCTAAAATACTATATATATGTTTACCAAAAAAAGGGATTTTCCCCCTTTTTCCATTTGAAAAATTAGTTTACAACTTCTTTCAAAAACTCAAATCTAATTCATTAAAAATAAATGGTGTATGACAAATATCATTATTGGGTTAATGTACGGTTTTCCCGTAATTTAGATGTGGTTTTCCCGTAAGCAGAGAACCGAATTTAGCTTTGCTAAATTTGTGTGAATCGCTTATCCCGAAGGACCGAAGGGAAATGAGGGATCTCATTCTAGAAATTTTCAGTTAGATTTCTCGTCGTTCGTTCCTCTCTCTGTCGAAATGACATTTTGGGGCAGTTTTCAGTTTTCAGTTGGCAGTCTTCAGTTTGCAGTCTTTAGTGTTCCAATCGTCTATTTCTTATAGAGTAAAAACATATTGCCAATAAAATTATCAAAGCACCAACTGCAAATAGTAACCAATTAAATGATTGAGGAACATACTTCTGACCGACTTCAAACAATGTTTCTTTAGAGGAAAACGACCAAAAAGATGCATTTGGATTATTGAGAAGAATAAAATTACTGTAATCCCAGATCCAGGATATAATTACAATGATGGAACCTGTAATCAATAACAGCCATTCTCTTCGATTGATGTTAGCCTTGATCCCTTTATTATCAAAATACATCATGAAACCGGCAAGTACTATCATTTGAAATGTAATAATTAGGGGTGACAAAACCGGTCCAACCCAGGGAATGGGAATGAGAAATAGAATATCCCAGGTCAGTAATGATTGAGGCCACCCGATGAGTACATAAAGGAATACATAGTAGAAAATGTCCCAAACGGCAAAGGAAAAGAGGAAAAAGGCAAATCGCTGAACAGCATTTTTTCCGGCTAGTATGGCAATGCCTACCAACATGATCATAGTGGCTACTTCTCTCAAAATTTCTGTAATAGCAATGTCCTGACCAATCGGATTCAAAGGGAAACTAAAACCATCAGGGTAATATATTTTACGTAAGTAAACTACCACGGCAGTTTCAAGAAACCCCATAGCGATACTGAATAGTGTTAACCAAATAATAGTTTTTGTAAGGGCTATTTTCATTTTAATTTAGAATTGGTATTAATACTCGTGTAAACCAGCCTTAAGCTCGATTATTCATTTATGGATACCATAAATCGTATATACGTTAAATAAAAAGAGGAAAAGCCCCCTTTTTTTAGTCATAGCTTATCCGATCCCTAATAGTACCATTTTGCCGATGAATAATAACATCCGCTTTGTGTTTACGAGCCAAACTTTTGGCTTTCCGCAAGGCGGTGCTTTGTTTCCTGTGTTTTGAAGTGATTCTTTTATTGCCCTCACGGCGTACTGCCCAACCCTCTTCATAGGGTACTACATGTTGGTGCCAGGTTCTTTTTCTTGATCTAGAGCTTTTAAAAAAAACATCTACCAGCTGGCTTAAAATATCTAGCCAAAAATTGGATTTACTTTTATTAGGCATGGCATTGTGTTATAGTTTGGTTGTGTCGAAGATAGTATTTTAAAGCACTTCTCAAAAATTATAGAATAATTTGTAAGTGATACAATTAAGATTTCTCAATCGTCCCGAAGCTTCGGGACTCATATCGAAATGACATTGTACTCCTTTTTGTCATTTCGACAGAGAGAGCCCGCCTGCTGGCGAGGCAGGGAACGAACGAGCAGAAATCTTGAGGCTATGGAGTTATTGATTGCATTCATTTTGAGATTTCTCACGACGCATGTTTTCACATGCTAGTTCGAAATGACATTGTACTCCTTTTTGTCATTTCGACAGAGAGAGGCCGCCTGCTGGCGAGGCAGTGAACGAACGATGAGAAATCTAATTTTAGCGAAGCCAAATCTACCAGCTATTTTTTACAGTTCCTTCCTTTCAAGGAATTAGTGTTAGATAGTAAAAGGGATGACCATCGGATGTGAATACACCTTAAATTTAACATTTAAAGTACATTGTATAGCGAGCAAATGTTTAAAATAAGTAACTTTGAGACTTTAAATGAACCAACTTATAAAAGGATTAGCAATGATAAAGAAAACATTTGATTGGGTAGATGGTAGTTTATTTTTAATGATTGCGTGTGCAGAATTTACAGATGCTTATTTAGATGAGCAGGAAATTGAAGTTATTATAGAAAAGACGGATGTATTTGTGTCAAAACTAGCAGGTGAAGGTGTAGGGTATTCACACCAAGATGTTCAAGAAAAATTTAATAAGGCATTTCATTGGTATACTAGCATAGGCGAAAATGCCGCTCAACATAAAATTGACCAGGAAATTATAAAGGAGGTTAGACGAGTTGCCAAATCTTTAAAAAAAGAAAAGTGGTTCACAACTGATTTTGGAGTATTATTGATAACAGATCTTATTGAAGTTGCCCATGCTGATGGTGAAGTGATTAAGAATGAGCAGCATGCTATCAATATGATTGCACGTTTATGGGGTGTTGACACACCTTTTTATGATGGGTAACCTAGCAGATGTTTTTATTGAAAGGGTCTGAGCCGAAGCCGAAATATCTAGAACAATTTTTAGTTCTCACCGCTTCTCGATACTAACCGCCAGAGGTGGATTACTTGAAGTGGCGTCAAAAAGTTAGCTGTCATTTCGACAGAGAGATCCCGAGGAATCGGGAGAACGACGAGAAATCTAAATTAAGCGTAGCTAAATGTAACCTTAGTTATTTCGAAATAATTCTTGAGGCTATGGGCGATTGATCACATTTTTTTTGAGATTTCTCAATCGTTTAACTAAGGTTAAACTCATATCGAAATGACATTGTATTCATTTTTGTTATTTCGACAGAGAGAGCCCGCCTGCTTTTAAAAGGTAAGTCAGGGAACGAACGACGAGAAATCTAAAAATTAAATAACTTGGTCATTTAAAAACTCCCAGTCTGGATTGAAATTGGTAATCAATATTTCCTTTTTCTCTCTACGCCATTTCTTTACTTCTTTTTCTCTGGCAATAGCAGCATTAATATCCTCAAACCCTTCATAAAATAATAAGTAGTAACAATTGTATTTTCCGGCAAAAGATTTTTTTAAATACTGACTATCAAAATAATGTTGAGATAGTCTTTTCTGAATATTATTTGTAACACCAATATAAAGTGTCGTTTTATTTTTATTTGTGGTTATATAAACAAAATAGTTGTAGAGCATTTTTCAAATATAGAGATTTCTTAATCATCCCATGACCCGAGAATTTTAGATTGGAACTCATTTAAATATAGTATTATTCCAAAATGTTAGAATTCTCACACTCATAAATTCGTTCTGAGATTTCTCAATCGTTTAACTAAGGTTAAACTCATATCGAAATGACAGTTGCCTTTCGTCAACAAGCCGTCTGAAATTCCAAGAACTCGGGACTAAAAAGAGCCTCGATCATTTTTTAAACCCTATTCTGCACACTGTCTTAACTGGTCCGTACTGACCTCGTTGAATTGAATATTATCAATAGGATCCCATGTTTTGATAGCATCAGGTATATGATGGATCCATCCATCCCAAGTCTCGTCAGTTAGATCACGAATAAAAGATTTGAAATCTTCTGCCTCCGGATGTTTAGGTAAATAGTGTTCATAGAAATCGACCATACGATTTAACATCGGTACATAAGGCTCTAGATCCTTTGTTGTGGAAGCTTCATCACTATCCATCCAGGCTATGGGAATTTGTGCGATTGAGTTTGATTTTTTTAGTTCCGTTCGCAATAAAAGTTCAACATCAAAGGAAAATTTAGTTTCTAATACATTTTCCAAAAAATCATTTAAAAATAAAGCATCAAAAGCTTTGAATCCACATTGCTCATCAGAAATATAATTAATGGGATGCAGCAAGCGTCGGCGTAAGTAAATAAATAATTTCCCGCGATGATCTCTAAATTCTGATCTTAAAGTAAAACAGGTTTTTTCACGACGAGAGCCAATAGCCAAGGACTTATGATCATTAGCAATGGCCTCTGCCAATAAACCTGACATGCCGAGGTGTGAAGACAGATCTGCATCTGTATAGAGTATGATATTATTTTTTCGCTTTAGCGATGCCGCATAGCGTAATCCGTAAAGTATGGCTCCTCCTTTTTGACTGTCGGCCGTTGATTTCAATTGACCAACCAACGGTGAATTGGCATTGATGGCTTCTTGTAAAAACAAAATTTTAATCTGATCTCGGTAGGCAGACTTATTGGCGATTTTCTGTGCTTTTAATCCGCTATTATCCGGGCAACCGTCATCTACTACCAGCAAATCCCAAGTAACATTTGGCAATCCTTCAACTAACCATTCTATTTGTCTCACCTTTTCATTAAGGCAGTCTTCACCCAATGGAGTTTCATACGCAAAACTTAACCTTTCTGTTTCTTTATAGACGGCAAACAGGAAGGTAATATGAGTATTTTTATGTATTTGGCTTATCGCAATTTTTGATTTTGCCAACTTCACAGCCAATACAGCATTATAGGTTGTTAGCGGAGAGGTTGCCAATTGTACATCTAGTTGTTCTAGTTCATCTTCTTGCAAATGCTGGGCACATGCTTCAATTTTTCTAAAGAGATTACTGTCTGTTAGATTTATATGTGAAGGACAGTGTTCTATAAAATTTTCAACACTAGTCATAATATTTTTAAACTTTTATTATATTTCGATAGCTGGCCTTCCCTTTTTCTAGATGCTCCAAAGCTTTATTGACATTAGCCAAGTGAAACTCTTCTACACTAGGATAAACAAAACTACATGATGGATTGGATAAATAATACCGAGCTGCCTACAACTGATTTTCGCCATTATCAATGTGCTTTTATGTATAGATTGCTATGCTCTGCAAGTTATCATTATTATTTTTAAACTACCAACGGTTCTTCATTATCTTCCGCTTAGCGGCAACGCCGAACTCACTTTTCTCAATCATCCCATCACCCGAGAAATTTAGATTGGAACTTATTTAAATATAGTATTATTATCTTGATTTAGATTTCTCGTCACTTCTAAATTCGTTCTGAGATTTCTCAATCATCCCAATCCCGAGTACTCGGGATCGGGACTCATATCGAAATGACATTTAGGTGCTATTTGTCATTTCGACAGAGTGATCCCGAGGAATCGGGAGAACGACGAGAAATCTAAGTTTATTGAGTCAAATCTAAAAAGTCAGATCGACACTTTCAATTATATTTTATATATTTATTCAGCAAATACCATAAAAAATGTCAGAAGAAAACAATGCCTATATTTTAGGTACAGAAACCGCAGAATTACACCGCTTGGGTTTACAACATCAGGTATGGGCAAGTGAAGCCTGTAAAGGTTGGGAATTGGCAGGTTTTACCCAAGGACAAACCATCTTAGATCTAGGTTGTGGTCCGGGATTTTGTAGTACAGAACTGGCCTATATTACAGGTACAGCCGGAAAGGTAATAGGTATTGATAAATCACCTTCTTTTATTGAATTTCTAGACAGCGTTAGTACACAATACAATTTAAATATTACAACGCAGTGTACTGATTTTGATGCTATGGTCTTAGCAGATAATTCTTTGGATGGTGTTTATGCCCGTTGGGCTTTTGCATGGATATCCAATCCCGAAGTCATTCTTAGAAAATTACACAAGGCTTTAAAAAGGGGTGGAGTAGTGGTGACACATGAGTATTTTGACTGGTTAACTTTTCAAACAGAACCGAGCTTAGCTGGATTGAATAAAGGTATTTCCGCCGCTTTACAAAGTTTAAAAGACCAACCCGGAAACGTAAATATTGGTAGAAAATTACCAAGGCTTTTTGAAAATACAGGGTTTGAAGTAATTGGTACCAGACCTATGACTAAAATGGCAATTGCCAAAGATATTACCTGGCATTGGCCTAAAAGTTTCTTACATATTTATTTACCGAAACTAGTGGAGTCAGGTTATTTAACTACGACCGAGGTAAGGGCTGCTTTACATGATTTTGATATCTTAGAAAAACAAGCAGGTGCTACCATTTTATGTCCGCAAATGCAGGAGGTTATTGCAAGAAAAAAGTAATTATTTAACGCCTAAATTATTTTCAAAGATATCGTTTCTATAGGTTGTTCAAAATGTACAACAGTTTACTTAGTAAAAAGATCTAATGATGGAACTAATACTAGCCATATGATGGTCGTCGTGTTCGGCGGTAAAAAAAGCGACATCAACAGGCTTCATTTTTTCTTCTAATCGTGGATGCACTGAAACAAATTGTTGGGTGGTATCATCTAATTTTTGCAATGCCTTAATAAGAAAATATCGTTTGGTGCTAAATAATCCAATCAATTCAACAAGTTCTGTGTCATTATGATTGGCGGTATGGGTTTATTGATTGCTCATATCGGCAGCACTTAAAATAGCTTTTCTATCTATAAAGTCATAAATTCTACCCAGATGTATCTCTTCCAGATCTAATAGATGACCAATATGTTCTTTGATGCTCCATTCCCCATTCGGTTTTTCGCTTAACTGTGCATCAGATAAAGTAGTTGTTAAACTTTTGAGTCTTACAATAGTGCCCTCTAATCGTGTAAGAATATTGAGCAACCATCCTTCAGGAATATCAAAACTAAACTTTCTATCAACCCATTTTGTACGTTCCATCTGTTACTATTTTATTGATTTATTTAAATAAATCTGTTATCAGCTTATGTAAAAATACAATAAAAATAGGAATGAAAAATTGAGGCGAAAATAATTTTTTACCCAAATATTAGGTTTTGTAGACGAGTGGTCATATATTTGCCAAATAATATTCAAAAATAGATGTTAAAAACAGTCAAACATGAAGCCAAAGCAGATTACCTTTTAGATAAGGGTATAGAGGCCTTGTGGTGTAAAGGCTATAACGGCACTAGTGTCAATGACATTGTAAAGGCAGCTGAAGTACCTAAAGGATCTTTCTATTTCTATTTTGATTCTAAAGAAGATTTTGTGGTTAAAGCATTGAACAGATATTTTAATAAGATGTTTGCACCTGCCGAAGAAATTTTAAATGATGTAAATACTGGACCAAAACAACGACTGATCAATTTCTACGAATTCAGAAATAATGTAATGATAGATCAGATGAAGTGTAGACTGGGTTGCTTAGGAAGTAATTTGGGTAATGAAATGTCTGAGCATAGTGAGAATATTAGAAATACCATTTTGCAGTTAGAGAATAGGGTTAAAAAAAATATTGTCAATGTTTTTATGGAAGCCCAAGAGCAGCATGAGATTTCCGCTACTTATGATGCGAATGATATGGTCGATTTTATTGAAGATGCCGGAAAAGGAGCTTTGATCACCATGAAAGAAAAACAAAGTGCAGAGCCTTTAGAAATATTTTTAAAGTTTGTAAAGGACCTGTTTTTAAAGTAATTTTTTTTGATTAGTAATAGATGACCGGTCATCTATTATATTTGTTAAATATTGTAGGAAAAGAAGATACTATAGATCAACAATTAAAATAAAAACAAGATAAACGTTCAATATAGATATGAATCCAAAAGAAAATCTTGACAAGTTGGGACTTACACTGCCAGGAGTCACAACACCTGGTGGTAGTTATGTGTCGGTCAATATCAGGGGAAACATTGCTTATATAGCCATACAGTTTCCCATCAGCAATGGTAAAAATTTTTATCAAGGTAGATTAGGAAGTGAGCTATTAACGGAAGAAGGATATAAAGCCATGGAACTATGTGCTTTAAATGTACTCTCTCATGTGGATCATAAAATAGGATTTGACAGTGTGGTTGGGCTCAATCATATTGACGCTTATTTTCAGGCGGTTGACAATTGGGATGAATCACCAATTGTTGTAAATGGTGCTTCTGATGTATTCTTAAAGGTTTTAGAAGAAAAAGGAAAACATTCGCGGGCGATTTTTGGAGTAGATAAACTTCCACGAAATTTTAGTGTTGGCTTAACGGCTTCTTTCACGATTAAAACGACATAAAATGATTAAGAAATGAAACAAAATTTACAAATTGTTATTTTTTATATGGTATTAGTTTTTGTTACTAATGTCTATTCACAAAATATAAGTCAAGAGCTTTCTTTTTCATCTTTGGAGGAAGAAAAATTTTCACTTGATCAGTTAAAAAGTAAGATTGTTGTTGTAATTATTTGGAATCCGGAATATCCTGATCAACTAAAAACATTGCAGGATATAGAAAACAAATATAAAAATGATAGCATCGTTTTTCTTGCCATTACTGATGGCGATGCTCGTATTAATAGTATTGCTTTTTTAGAAAATAATAAAAGTAACTATAGAAATATGATAGAAGGAGAAGGGGAAAGAATTTTTAATGAACATCAAAAAGGGATGTTTAAAGTTTTTCCAATCTATATTATCATAAACCCATCAGGGAAAATTGCTTATAAAAAGAAAGGAACTGTAAAAAACATAGCGAAAAAATTAACCAAAAGAATAGATGCATTATTAATCAATAGCCAATCAGAAGAAATACATAAACCAAAGCATCTATATACAATAAATGATTAATTTTTTATTTCTTAAAAGATGACTGGTCAAATACTAAACTAATTAAGAACAAAACTGAAAAATGAATGCACTTAAAAAATTAAAAAACGGAACAAATGTTTTCGCCAAAAAATGGGGGGAATTTGTCATAAAATTTAAATGGCCGGTTTTGATCTTTACATTAATATTGGCTTTTGGTCTGGCATCAGGTGTCAGTAAATTAGGTTTTGACGGTGATTACCATGTATTTTTTACGGATGAGAATCCCGAATTAAAAGCCTTTGATGATCTTCAGGATAAATACACAAAAGATGACAATGTTTTTATTGTATTGGCTCCAAAAAATGGAGAAGTGTTTACCAAAGAAAACTTAAAAGCCATTGAAGAATTGACAGCAGAAGCCTGGAATACGCCCTTCTCTTCAAGAGTAGATGCCATCACTAACTTTCAGCATACCAAGTCCGTTGAAGATGATCTTTACGTAGATGATCTATCCTACGAGTCTTCTAAGAAAACGGAAATAGAAATTGCAGAAATAAAGAAGATTGCTCTAAACGAGCCTTTATTGGTAAACCGTTTGATCAACGAAAAAGGCAGTGTTACCGCCATTAATGTAACGGTAAAGTTACCCGGAAAAGAATTGAGTGAGATTCCTGAAACAACTGCTTTTGCAAGAGAAATGGTGTCTGAATTTTCTAAAAAGTATACGAATTTTGACGTGTACATGTCAGGAATGGTGATGATGAACACCGCTTTTTTTGAATCTTCAGAAAAAGATATGAGCACTTTAATTCCCATTATGTTTTTGATCGTTATCCTGACCGTTTTTATACTTACCAAAAGCCTTTCAAGTACATTTGCCACCTTGATAGTAATGATCTTATCAATTATTACTGCCATGGGAGCGGCCGGATATTTAGGCATTAAATTAACGCCTCCTTCCTCAGTAGCACCAACCATAATTTTAACCTTAGCGGTAGCCGATAGTATTCATATTATTGTGACCGCACTGATGGAAATGAGAAAAGGGAAATCTAAAAAAGACGCCTTGATTGAAAGTATCAGGCTTAATTTTAATCCGGTTTTGCTAACGAGCTTAAGTACAGTTATCGGGTTTTTAGCTATGAATTTTGGTGATGTGCCTCCGTTTTGGGATTTGGGAAATATGACAGCTATAGGGATGAGTGCTGCGTTTTTATATTCATTGACCATACTACCTGTTTTGCTAGTGGTTTTTTTGCCAGCACGGATTAAAATAAAAGACCCGTCAACAGTAAAAGATAGTTGGTATGAAAAATTAGGCAAGTATGTTTCGGCCAAACCAAAACAAATGGCATTAACATCTGGTGTGGTTATTCTTATTTTCGGATTTATCGCACAGAAAAATATCTTTAACGATGAATTTGTCAACTATTTTGATCATACGGTAAAATTTAGAACAGATACAGATTTTATTAGCGATAATTTAACGGGTATGTATACAGTTGAATTTTCATTACCTGCTGATGAAAGTGGAGGTATCAATAAACCGGAATATCTAAATGCCTTAAATGAATTTGAAATTTGGTTAAAACAACAACCGGAGGTTATCCATGTAAATTCTTATGTAGAAGTAGCCAAAAGGGTAAATAAATCTATGCATGGAGATCAATTGGCCTATTATAAAACACCAGCTTCAAGAGAAGAAGCTGCACAATACTTATTATTATATGAAATGTCTCTACCCTTTGGGTTAGATCTTAACAATCAGATCAATGTTGACAAGTCTGAAACAAGGGTAACGGTAACAACAAAAAATTTAAGAAGTCCTGATCAAATTGCATTTTCAAAAAGAGCAGAGAAGTGGATAGATGACAAAGCACCTAAGTATATGCATGCCTTGGGTACGAGTCCTACTTTAATGTTTTCAAATTTAGGATTCAGGCAAGCAGCCAGTATGCTAAACGGAAATATTATTGCAGGGATACTCATTACCATTCTTTTAATTTTTTCACTTAAAAGTTTAAAGTTAGGATTGATAAGTATCATTCCTAATCTGGCACCTGTAGTTGTTGGTTTTGGGGTTTGGGCCTTATACAGCGGTCAAATAAATACCGGAATGGTCGTAGTTTTTGGAATGACCTTAGGTATTGTTGTTGATGATACCATCCATTTTATGTCTAAATATATAAGGGCAAGACGTGAGTATGATTATTCCGCTACAGAAGCCGTGCAATATGCATTTAAAACTGTAGGTAAAGCATTGGTAACAACTACCATTGTGCTGTTGGCAGGGTTTGGTGTATTGTCACAATCAAGTTTTGGCTTGAATAATGGTATGGCCAGAATATCTACCATCATCATTTTATCGGCATTATTAATTGACTTTATATTATTGCCGTCACTATTAATATTAACTTCAAGAAAACAATAATCATTAAAATTAATAAATATGAAAACACATAGTATCATAATTGCCATCCTTTTTTTTAGTATTTCCATTACAGGACAAAATAAAGGATTAGAAGTAGCAAAAAAAGCAGATGCTGCCGATCTGGGCTTTGAAAGTTCTTCGGTGAGTCTCACCATGGTTTTAACCAATAGAAATGGGCAAAAAAGTACAAGACAAATGAAAACCAAAACGCTTGAATTATCAGAAGATGGCGATAAGTCACTTATTACTTTTGAAAGTCCAAGAGACGTCAAAGGAACTGCCACCTTAACTTTTACACATAAAGTTGGTGCAGACGATCAGTGGTTATTTTTACCATCAATAAGTAGGGTAAAAAGAATTTCATCAAATAATAAATCCGGTCCCTTTATGGGAAGTGAATTTGCTTATGAAGATCTTTCTTCGCAGGAAGTAGAAAAATATACCTACAAGTTTGTAGAGGATAAAGACGGATTAATTATCGTTGAACAAGATCCGGTTGATCCTAAATCAGGATATACCAGAAGATTGGTTAGCTATAACAAGGAAAAGGGTTATAGAATAGAAAAAGTTGAATTCTATGATCGTAAGAACTCCTTATTAAAGACATTAATATACAAGGATTATAAAACATATTTAGATAAGCATTGGCGGGCAAATATCATGACAATGACAAACCATCAAACCAATAAAAAGACGGAACTGACCTTTTCAGATTATAAGTTTAAACTGGGTTTAACGGATGAAGATTTTTCGCAGAATGCATTAAAAAGAGCTGGTAAATAAAAATTTTGGTTTTTTTCGTTAATGCAAGCCTGTTTCTGAAATAGTAAAATTAAGGGAAAGGCTTAAATTATTGTAAAATGAATAAATACATCATAACTTTTTTCTTGTTGATTTTGACTACTTTATTATTCTCTCAAGAAAAAGATGAGAAAAAGGTGATCCATGATTTCCAATTAGAATTGGAAGCTGAGTATCGTTATTTCTTTGATGAAGGAAAATTCGCAGATCAGTCAGCTCATTTTCCTTCTTTAGGGATAAAACCTAAATATAATCTAGAATGGAATAAAGGGAGAGAGCTTGTAAACTTTACCGGATTTTTTAGAATTGACAGCGATGATAAACGCACACATTTTGATATTAGAGAATTGTATTATCAAAAAGCAAAAGGGAAATATGAATTAAGCATAGGCTTAAAAAAAATATATTGGGGTGTTACGGAAAGTAATCATTTAGTTGATATTATCAATCAAACTGATCAGGTTGAAAGCTTTGATGGCGAGAAAAAATTAGGGCAACCCATGATTCAATATTCCTATACTACTAATGTAGGTACGTTTGATCTGTTTTATTTGCCTTTTTTTAGAAAAAGGATCTTTGCCGGTGATAAAAGTCGACTCCGTTTCCCAATTGTTATAGACAAAAACGATATCGTATTTGAAAGTGATGCTGAAGAATGGCATCAAGATATTGCTTTTAGGTGGTCACATAGTTTTTCCATTTTTGATATTGGTATTTCTAATTTTTATGGAACAGGCAGAGAACCCATTTTTAATTTTGATCAATTGGGTAATATAACTGCTTTTTATCCTATTATAAATCAATCAGGATTAGACTTGCAAATAACACATGATGCGTTTCTTTGGAAGATAGAATCGATTTACAGAACGAATACCTTTCAGGATGTATTTGCCTTTACAGCAGGTTTAGAATATACATTTAGCAATGTCAAAAATTCAGGAATTGATATTAGTCTGTTGGGCGAATATTTGTATGACGATAGGGATGAATTTGCCTTGAATGCCTTACAAAATGACGTTTTTTTCGCCAGTAGAATTTCTTTTAATGATGTGCAAAGTACAGCATTGTTAATTGGAGGCATCTGTGATGTAAACAACAGCAGTAAAATATTCAGTTTAGAAGCTTCACGAAGAATAGGTAGCAGTTTTAAACTGGAATTAGAAGGGCGTTTATTTTCAAATATTTCTGATAGAGAATTTGTGCTAACCAATTTTGAAAATGACAGTTTTTTTAGAATAAGCCTCTTTAAATATTTTTAATGATAATAGATTTCAGATAGCTATGTTTTATGTATTAAAAATCAAAATACCAATTAAAAATATCTGTTTTTAAACCAAGGGTAAACCAAGTAGTGGTTTCTTTATTAAAATCTGTTGTGGGTTGTGCCGGGTTAAAATCTCTAAAGGTCAATCCACCAAATAATTGAAGGTTGGTAGAAGGATTAATCACATAACCCCCTTGTAGATCTGCTATAAATATGTTAGTATTATTACCTTGCAATAATTCTATGCCGGTATCTGCAATTCTATCGTCGTTGGTTAAGTAGATATTACCACCATAATTTAGACCATTAGCATCAAATCCCTTACTTCCAATGTTTATTTTAGCATTGCCAAACCACCTGTCTTTTTTATATCGGGCAATAGCAACAAATTCCCAAAAATTACTTCCCCAAAGGTGCCCTAAAGGTTGATTATAATGCCCGTAATTCAATTCAGGGGTTTCATGAGAGTAAGTATATGGTCTTGCCAAATTGAATTCTCCCTGTAGGTATAAATTTTCAACGTTAAAAGCGTTATAATACTTTGCACCGAGTTGTAAAGCAAATTTATTACCCCAATATCCACTACCATCAAAAAATTTACCAACGGTTAATTCATCCAATACAAATTGTGTATAGGTAGAAAAATTATCAGAAAGTTTGTATTTTGTTCCTAATCCAATAATAGCATTACCACCACCAGATCCTCTAGAGAACTCCACAGCTCTGTAAAATATAATCGGATTAAAATAATTGATGTCAAAGCCGTTATTATCATCTTTTTTTGTAATGGCAGCTTCAAACAGACTGACATTAAATTTTTTAGTAACATTCCAACTTAAATGGTGTAAGGCCACAAATTTCCTTGCACTTAAGCCGTTAGAATTAACTGCCGGCCGCACATCTTCTAGCCACATCCATACATTGGTATATTTTATTTTCCAGAAATTTGTACTAATTTTTAAATGTGGATAAGAAGTAGCCACATCAGACAGCATCATTGATCTATACCCATCACCAACAAAATTTTTACCATGACCAAATTGGAAATTGAAAAATTTACTTGGGGTATAGGTCAAATAAGCTTCAGCAACAGGATAATCAAAACTATCTTCTTTAAAATCCTTGGCTTTTCCACGTCCGGGTACTAAACCGAAAGAGCTAGCTCCCGACGGACGGTTTACTCTGGCAAAATCATTAATATAATCAGAAAAACGACCTTGACTTTCGTAGATGGATGCAGAGAAACCAAAATCTTTACCTAGTCCCCCTTGTATTTGAATAGCTCTGGTATTATTATAGGTATAACTTACATCGTCTGAATTGTCTTTACCGATCTGCAAATCGAACACAGGGTTGATGGTAAACCAATAATCATCTTTTTGCACTTTAAAAAAATGTTCATTCCATAATTTTTTCCCTGATTTTGACGATTTATCTTTAAATAATGCTAATTTTTTAGCATCTAAGTCTACATATTTTGATGCTTCACTATATAAAAAAGGTTTAAATCCGGTATGTGTATTCTCCTGTTGATCATAGTAAAAATTCAGCTCGTCATATGTGCTATGCGTAAAGGGAATATTTAATTCACTTTGATGCTCAGGGAAATTACTATCAACGAATGCTAGTTGGATATCTTTTTTAGGTGTTTTATCAATGGAAGGATGTGTTGGAGGACTTACAACAACATTTTCTTTTGTTTCTTGTTTCTGAATGGTTTGGGGAATTTCTTGAGAACCTAGGGGAATGGCAATTGGGAAACCAAATCTCATTTCTATAGGCCTACCGTTATAGGTAGCTGGTTTTGCTTTTGGCAATTGTGTAAAAACTCTTTTAGCCTCATTTTCTAATGCTTTATATGCAGAACGCACATATAAAACATCAAATTCACCGGTCTTAGTCACCACAAAAATAACATGTACAGAGCCGTTATAATTTTCAGTTTTAACAATTTCAGGCATTTTAAATGCCTCTAAAACATCATGTGTAAGTTTTTCATTAAAACAGGAGGCTAATGTAGACTCACTGGCGGCATCACAACCTTTATAAACCGGATAAATATCTTCTTGAGCGGTTAAAAAGTTTGAGCATAATAAAAAAAGGACAACTACAATTAGTTTTCTCATTTAATGATATTTTGTATATTATTTTTGGTAAAGGTATCAATATATTTTGGCTACCATATTATTCTTCAATTGATATTTTTCTTTGCTTTCAGTACAAATGGCCAATCCTTTATCATTAAAATTTAATCTATGGCCGTATTCACTTACCCAACCTATTTGTCTTGAAGGGTTGCCTACTACCAAAGCATAATCTGGTATTTCTTTGGTAACCACACTTCCTGCACCTATCAAGGCATATGCTCCAATACTATTGCCACAAACAATTGTGGCATTGGCACCAATACTAGCACCTTTTTTTACTAAGGTTTTTTTGAATTCGTCACGTCTGATAATGGCACTTCTTGGATTAATTACATTTGTAAAAACCATAGAAGGTCCTAAAAAAACATCATCTTCACAAATAACGCCGGTATATATAGATACATTGTTTTGAACTTTTACATTATTACCTAGAATTACATCTGGTGATACCACTACGTTTTGTCCGAAGCTACATTTTTCTCCAATAGTACAATTAGACATAATATGGCTAAAATGCCAAATTTTAGTCCCTTCACCAATAGTGCAATTGTCATCTACCACCGCGGTTTCATGTGCAAAATAATTTGAATTTTTCATTTGCTTAATAGTTATCTTTAGTTTGACCGCCATCTGCAATCAGTTTTGCAGAAGAGGTACCAATTCTAGTTACACCTAAATTAATCATTTTTTCCGCATCTTGGTAAGATTTCACACCACCGGCAGCCTTGGCTTGTAGTGGTTTGGCATTTTCAACTATGAGTTGCATAGCTTCAAATGTTGCTCCGTTAGGTTTATTATCATTTGTTTTATAGAAACCTGTAGATGATTTTACAAACACATTTTTTGCATTTTCTTCACCAAAATTTGCAAGTACTATATCTTTTATGAGTTGGGTAATGGCAATAATTTCATCATTGTTTAAGGCCGCAATTTCTATAATCCATTTGGCAATTTTATGATGATCTAAAGCTAATTTTGTCCCTTTAAAGATCTCGCTTTTTATGAGGTTTATCTTAGCCTCTAAAAATGCGGTATAATTGATCACAAAATCTAGTTCATCTACATGGTCATCAATAGCTTTTTGTGCTTCTTCTAATTTTTGTTCTATGCTTGCCGTACCTTCATGAAATCCAATAACTGTACCTACAGATACCTCACTATTGGCATCTGTAATTAATTTTTTGGCCAATGACACATAATTTGGTCTGATCATTACCAATTTAAAATTTTCTTGAATGGCTTCTTCAATTAATGCAATCACTTTTTTTTCTGTCTCCTTTTCAGAAATATTAGCCTGAGCGGGCATTTTTAAGTAAGTAGCATCTAAATATTGATTGATATTCACGTGTATTATAATTTATGATGCGAAAATAGTGATTTTATCACAAAATAAATCCTGCTTTGGGGCAGGATTTATAATTTCTTAATGGATTAACTTATGCTTAGTATACCTCAAATATAATTGGAAGCGTGTATTTTACAGGTACAGGTCTTTTTTGTTGTTTGCCAGGAACCATTTTTGGTAATAATTCTATAACCCTTAAGGCTTCTTTTTCCAGTCTTTTATGCGGTGTTTTAATTTTAATATCAGTTACCAAACCGTTTTTGTCAATGGTAAATAGAGCAAAAATGCGTTGCTTTCCTGATAGATTAAGTCCGTCGGCTATACCACTATTAAATTTTTTATTTACAAATTTAGACATCTGTGTTGTAAAGCATTTTTTTGATGCTACTTTTGATAATCCTTCACATCCGGGAAAAATAGGAGCCTCTTCAATTAAAATATAGGGCAATGGTTCTATTTCTGTTTCAGGGTCACTAATATTAGGTAGTTTATCTATTAATTGTTGGGGATTATCACTATCAGGAACATCGGTTTTTTTTTCTATAGGAAAAATATCAGGTACAATTTTGGGTGCTACTAGGGGTGCTATTTTCTTTTTTTTTCGTTTTTTCTTAGGAGCATGGTCTTTATCAATGTTGATAGTAGGCGGTGTAGGATAAGGATATGCCATGGGTTCATCCGGTACAAAATTGTCTATCAAGCTAATGGTCTTGACAGAGGTAATTTCTAAGGTTAAATAAACAATAAGCAATGCTAGCACTAAACCCAATTGCATAAATAGGGCAGGACTTTTAAAGAATTTCTTGGTTGGGCGTTGAGGTTTTTGGGTTTTTTTTGAAAAATTCATAGTGTATATATTTATATGTTAAAAATATGTTAACATCAATAAATATACCAAGAATCATACAATATGGTAATCTGTGTATTATAGTTTTAAATATATTACAGATAAATATCAATTTTATTGGTAAATCGCTAAAATTTAGTTCAATTTTTTAGTTAGTCTACCCCGCCTGCCGAAGAGGTAGGCTAATCCCACTTTTTCAGCGGGATTCTGGTTTAATACCTGGATCCTTTCTGTCACGCCTCAAGCGTGATAGGCCTCCCAATTTTTCGGGACCTTTATTGAGTTCAGTCCCGAAATTTCGAGTTAACCTGAGTTGTAATATCTTAAAAAAACCATCTCGAATACACGAGATGGTTTTTTTAATTTGAATTAGAATATTATATATTATACCCTAACCTCTAGGGTAATTGGGAGTGTATATTTTACACCAACCGCTCTTCCACGTTGTTTTGCCGGTATCATTTTGGGTAGTGCATTTACAACTCTTAAAGCTTCTTTTTCTAATCTTGCATGTGGACCTCTAGCTCTTGCATTTACCACATTTCCGTTTTTATCTATACTAAATAATACGATTACTCTTTTTTTACCGGCATCTAGGCCTAATTCTTGTGATAGATCTGTATTGAAATTTTTTCCCACATGTTGCATTATTTTTTCTTGCAAACATTTTTTTCTTTCTGCTTTATTTCCTTTACAACCAGGGTAAATAGGAGCTTCTTCGATGATAGCAAAAGGAACATCTTCGACGACGTCTTCTTCTTCAACAACTTCAACCACTTGTTCAATTTTAATATCCTCAACGATGTCATCTTGATCTGTTTCAGTAGATTCCATCATGGTTTCTTCTACCTCGGCTTGATCTTCTACTACTTCAATTACTTCTGGAGCACTAGGAGGAGGTGTAGGGGGCTTTTCAATTTCAACACGTTCAGTAATAGGAATATCTTCTTCAACAGTCTCTTCAGTAGTAATACCTGCTAAATTCTCTATTGTTCGGTCATAGACTTTATGCTGTAGAGAAAGATATACAATAAGTAGGGCTAGTACCAACCCAAGTTGAAAAAATAATTGACTATAATTTTCTAGTCTTGCTTTAGGGTTTTTTTTAGTTTCCATAATTCAGAAATTTAAATGAAATAGAATTAATCTATTTGACTAAAATTATTACAAAGAGTAGAATGCTTCATCAGCAAAGTTGTAATAACAATACAAAGTTCTTAATTATCTAGTTTTAAAAGAATGATAAATATCATATAAATATGTAGTTGAAAAACAAAAAAAGACCATCAATTTTGATGGTCTTTCATGCTATTTTATAAGGATAATATTACTCTACTTGTAATGTTATAGGTAAAGTGTATTTTACACCAACTGGTCTACCGCGTTGTTTGCCAGGAATCATTTTAGGTAGCATTTTCACTACTTTAATTCCTTCTTTTTCTAGTCTAGCATGTGGCCCTCTGGCTCTAACATCAACAATATTACCTGATTTGTCTATTTTAAAAACTACAATCACTCGTTTTTTACCAGGATCTAATCCTAAATCTCCAGCCAAACCAGTATTGAATTTTCTACTTACATGTTTCATTATTTTTTCTTGTAGACATTTTTTTAAGGCTGCTTTATTGCCTTTACATCCCGGATAAATAGGAGCATCTTCAATAATGGCAAAAGGCACATCATCTAATACTTCTTCAGCTTCTACCACTTCTTCAATTTCCTCAACTTCAACTACCTCATTTTCGTCAGTTTCAGTAGATTCAAGCATGGTTTCTTCTACTTCCTTTTCATCTTCTACCACTTCAATTTTTTCAGGAGCTGGTGGTGGTGGTGGTGGTGGTTTTATTTGTTCTATACGTTCAGTAATTGGAATATCTTCTTCTATTTCTTCAGAAAGATTGGCCATACCCAAATCGTCTAATTCTCTGTCAAATGTTTTAAATTCAATACTTAAATAAGTAATGAGTAATGCCAATACTAAACCAAGTTGTAAAAATAACTTGCTATAGTTTTCTAAATTTGCTTTCGGATTTTTTTTAGTTTCCATCGATAAAAGGGATTAATTTCTTTGCTAATTTAATAAATTAATTTACGTGTACAAGAATTATTTTTATTCTCTCATTTTTTATACCCTATTGAAAATACAATTATTGCTAGGATTACACCTGTTGTATTTGCAATAAAATCATAGAAATCTGCTGTTCTATATGAGGTTATTGTTCCCTGTAATCCTTCAAGAATGATGCCATAAATAATAAGTGCTAAAGCAACCAAATATATTTTATTGGTTTTGTGTTTGTAAACATAAAACCAGCTTAGACCTAGTGTAAAATAGGCTACTAAATGTCCAATCTTATCAGAATTACTAATGTTAATTTTTGCAACATCTTTGAGAGATACTAAGCTCAAGAATGCTATAAGAAGTGTTATAAAAATTGCTATATACCTTGCATTAAGCTCCAATAATTGCTTTATAAGCTTCAGCATCTAATAGATTTTCAATTTGTGCAGCGTCGTTAATCTTTATTTTTATCATCCAACCAGTGCCATAAGGATCGGTATTTACATTTTCAGGACTATCTTCCAGGCCTTCATTAAATGCTACGACTTCACCAGACAAGGGCATAAATAAATCTGAAACTGTTTTTACGGCTTCTACTGTACCAAAAACTTCATCTTGATCAATAGTGTCATCTAGTGTGTCAACATCAATGTAAACAATGTCTCCTAATTCACCTTGAGCAAAATCTGTAATGCCAACAGTAGCTATATCTCCGTCAATTTTAACCCACTCGTGGTCTTTTGTGTATTTTAATTCTGCAGGAATATTCATAAATGATAATTTTGTGAACGGCTAATTTAAAGGATATAAATTTAATTTCCAATATTGTAACGTAAACTTATTCCGGCACTAATAGATTTTCTTGGGAAAGTGGTAGAGATTAAGAATCTTGAAGAATTTTGGTCATAATAAAAAGATGCCAAAAGGTTTTTATTCAAGGCATAATCTGCTGAAAATTTAAACGAAATCAATTTTTGACCTCCGGTAACTTGATTATTCAACACATCTATAGAACGGATGGTTGTTGAGTTATTTCGAATGCTAACATCACCTTTAAAATTAATATCACCTTTAAATGTGGTAGTGGTATTTCCGGTTTTTAATTTCATTTTTACATCTTTAAAACGATATCCTAACCCTAATACATACTCTTTACCTCTAATTTCTGTAATGGTGTTGTTATTTGTATTTAAATTTAATGCCTTGTCTTGTTTGAGTTCTGCTCTGACAGAAAATGAATTTTTCATTCGCATATCAACTTTTATCAGTGGAGAAAATTCTTCAATTAAATTAATACCTGTAAAAATTTTACTTGGCCTATAATTTTCATTATCGTCTTTGTCAGAGAATTTTGTTGCTTCATTGTATAACAAATTATTATTAAAACCAATTACAGAATAGGTAGAGCGGTAACCATGTTCAACAATAAAACTTCTAAAATGTTTTTTAAACCATTTGTTTTTCATAAAACCTTTATAGCTAACACGCCAATTTGGAATTGGAATATCTCTAAAGGTACTTAATTTAACCTTACTAGCATCTTTACCTGAATAAGCAGCTAAAAATGCAGGGATCAATACTTGCTGGCTATTTGGGCCAAAACCTTCATCCGTATTTGGAAGGTTTGCTTGCTCTCTTAAACGATTTGCTATAATTGTCCTGTTTGCTTTAAACTTGTCAAAAGTAGCATCACCATTTCCGTCAAAGGCATTTTTTAGCATAAAATAACTAATACTGAAATTACCAATTTCGTTAATGGGAAGATCAGGGTTAAAATCGCCATTGATGACATCTAATTGCTGAGACTTATTTTTGGTAAAAACTTTATTGGCAGATAACTCTATATTAAAGTCTTTAAAAGGTCTTACATCAGCATTAATATCTAATTTGTTAAAATGAGTTGTTGCATATGTTTTACTGTAGAAATCACTATCAGTATTAGGTCTAGATACCAACCATTCATTCGCAATTGCTAAACTTCTTATATCTTTTTGACTTCCAAAAACAAAACCTAAGCTAGGTGCCAAACCACCGGAATAGTTATCTCTACCTAAAAAGCCTATTTCAGGTTTATAACCCGGTAAAATGGTTCCATTATTCTCGGCATAAGCAATTTTTATTTTTTTAACAGAAGTCACAACATCTACCAAGCCTTGCAATACTTTTTGACCACCGGTTTTATTTTTAGTTTTTATGATTCTTGATTTTGGTCTTGGTGCCGCAATTTTTTTCTCTTTAGATTCCCCTTTTACAGCTTTCTTCTTTTTTGGACGTTTTGCTTTTTTCTTTGCCAGATCTAAAATACCCGTTCTTTTATAAAGTTTGGTCATATCTAAATCGGTAGAAAAAGTATGTGTATTGGCATTTTGAATGGTATTTCCTATATCATCAACATAAGAGGATGATGCCGCTTGCCAATCGAAGTCGGCTGTATAACTATATGTAGCATTTACAAAGTCGAACCATGAAATATTATTTATTGGTATTCTATAAGTAGCATCTATAGTTTGGTGGTATTGATTTGGTCTGCCTAAACTAAAAAAGCTATCGAATAATCTACCATTAGTTACTTCTCCCTTAGAATCCTTTTCAAAAGTATCATTAATATAACTATTTGCTGCTCTAAAAGTAAATTGAAATGATTTGGTAATATCATAAGCCAGGTTATAATCCCAATCAAATAAATAGCGTCTTTGTGTGAGTTCGGGTAAAGCTACAGTACTTAGATTATCTGATAACGGTCTAGACAATTGCGAATTGAAACTTCTAATTATATTTGAATTTGCTGAAATTGAAGTAGGTAAAAAATTGATATTGAAATCTTTTATAAACCTAAACAAACTATTTTTTTCCAGAAACTCTGATTTTTTAAAAGGAATATATTCCAATGGTTTAAAGCCAAAATTATAATTGGCTGCAGCTCGTACATTTTGATCTACAAATTTTTCTACTACAAAATCTTTATGATAAGTATCATTATATGCATAAGAAACAGACACATTTTCTATATCGTAAAAACGTTGTTTTTTTTCGGGATTGGTACGTTCTTTTCTAACATTGATTAAGTTTAAACTTCTACGTTTTGTATAATCTCTAGCATCTCCTGCACTTTCGCTGTTTTCATCAAACAATACATCTTGATATTTAGGATCCCATTTAGGATCTGCAAATTCTTCACTATAACTTACATTTAGCGGTATATTAATTCCCGCTCTTTCAGGAAGTAACTGTCCTAAGTTTATATTTGTGATCACGTCATATTGCTTAACTTCTTCCTGACTTCTCTCATTAACAGTTTGGTCTATAGATCCAAAACCTTGTGAGTTAGCTCTACCAGAAACTGAAATATCTGCAAAATCCGCAAAATTTGCATCGGCATTCACAACAGCTGCCCAGCCACCTTCATTATCATAATCTGATACTCTCAATTCGTTAAACCATACTTCAACACTTTTGTCTTCTAGGATAGCATTATTTTTTATACCTAACATAATGGTTTTTATGTTGGATAAATTAGGATTACCTTTCACTCTTAAATTGGCGTCGGGTTCAGCGGCAACAGTTGGGTATAATTCTGTAAAATTAGAGCCATCATTAGCACGTGTTAGTTTCAATTGCCCAAAGGCTCTTAAATTTGCTATGAGTTCATTTTCAGTGGGCCAAATTTCTTCTGCTGTAGTGGCTGTTGTCCCCGTTATTTTTAAGGGCACTTCAAATTGATAAAAGTTATCGTTGGTATCACTACCTAAGCGTATCACTGCTACTAGATCATCATCCGCTACTGCGGTTTGACCGGCAATATTTTCAGCATGCAAAAACATTTTTAAACTGTTAAACATACGCATATCAAAACGTGTATTTTTAAATACCGCTCTGGTTTGACCCGGTTTTAAATTTTTAACCCTAACCAGTAATGATTGCTCATTTTGTTCCTGAAGGGTAGTAGTGCCTTGAAGTCTCTCTCTGCGTAGACCTGGTGGCAATACATAAGGTATAGGTTGTTTATTTTCGTTTTCTTGAACATTTACCACGCCAACCTCAAAATCTCTATTTTGTTCTTCTGATAAATCTTGTGGCGGGTTGATCTCTTCAACTAATGTTTTGGTATATCTTCTCCAATCACCACGTACCAATTCTAATTCTCCAAATCTTAATACCACAGGAATTTTAAATTTGGTCAAAAACATTCGCATAAAGCGGATAGAATTGAAATCGGATATACTACCAATAGTTTCACTAGGTGTACTGATAGGTATTCTAAATTGATACCATTTTGTTTGTTGTTGTGTACCGTTTGGTAAATTTACGGTAACCAATTTTTCATCAACAATATTATTTTGTCCTACTATAAATTTATTGGGATCAATATCAACTTTATATTGAAAATAACCTTCCACAGAACTCATAGTTTGATCTTTATTGATATCTTCTATATCAGGAAAAGAGCTAGCTGCCGTTGGAAAAGATTCCGTTGAATTGTTAATGGTAGGTGAGTTACCTTGTGTTTTGTTAAAATTTCTATATCTGCTTATAATTGAAGCATCAGATGCATCCAATTCACTGCCTCTAAAAAATACATAATTATCATTAGAAGGATCCGATCCAAAATCACCAAATCTACTTAATTCTTCAGCATCTGTTAAACCATCTAAACCTAAATCTTGATTAGGCCTTTCCTCATCTTTTTCTGTAAAGGCGTATATTAATGATTGCTTTACCGGTATATCAGACCAAGCGGTTGGGTCAACATTAGCACCAATATCAGGTTTAGGTATTTTTATGCCGTTTGCAGGTAAACCGTTTTCATACATTCTACGGTCGTCTTTAAGAATATCTTCAGAAATATTACCCAGATTAAAATAAAGTTCTCCGCCAAAGTCATTTATATTCGGGTTTTGCGGACCACCTTCTTCAGGTGTGATAGAGTAATTTTCATATGGATCCATCAACCAAAATTGAATGTATTCAACATTGGCTTGCTGAAAGTCTGTAGTGTTTAACGAACGCATAATACCACCCCATCTATTTTCAGGATCAGTAAAAGTTTGACTGTTGGTATCAAAATTATCATTATCAAAATTATAAGAACCACGCTCTTGCGGATGATATGCTAGATCTAAAGTGTTTACTATATTTGATTGTGTTACATCTAAATCTAACTCAGGGAACAATTCATTAAAACTTACTTGTCGTACTTCGGCCCTGGAAAGTTCACTGTCATCTATATTATTGGGTTTTAGAGAATTACCATAAAATAATCTGTCAATGGTATACCAAGCTAAATGAGATCTTTTTTTACCGAATCTTAAGTTGGTATCATTAGGGTCTCCTGTAAAATTCAAATCAGGGTTCACTTGATTTTGTGGTACACTGGCTAAAAACCATTGTCTGGGTGAGCTAATATCTAACGGAATTTGAGAACCTTCAAAGTCATCTATATATGAAGCAGATTCGCCACTGATACCTCCATTTCTACTTTTGGCAGTTCCGGGCATTAAATATGCGGCATCTGCTCTTATGGAAAAATTAGAAGTAACATCTGTATCTATATTCGGTAATTTATTTACCCATTTTGTAAATTTAGGCACCTCGGTTTGATAGGACAAATTGAAACCTGCTATTGAATTATTTACGGATTCTGAGCCAAATTGCATTTTACCGAATGGTCTTTCTCTCATATTTATAAAAGTACCACCGATAGCAAAATTTTCTGAAAATACATGTTGAACATCTACTCCTAAATACGTACGTCTTTGTTGATTAAAACCATTATTATTTTCTACAGATACATTGATAGGTGCATTAGAGGCAGTTAAATTAGGATTGATAATCTGAACAGTACCAATTTGATAATCCACTACATAATCAACGCCCTCAAGTAATTCTCTTCCTCCTGAAGTTACGGTTACTGAACCTCTGGATACGTTAAAAGCACCAAGAGGAATACCACTATTAGATTCGGTTTTAAAATATCCTCTTAGTAGATACTTATCTTTGTATTGAAAGTCGTTTTGAGCTTGAGATTTTGTTCTGTCATATAATTCTGTAAAGATATATTTATCATCAGTAGCAGCTGTGAGTAGCTCTCCCAATTCACCAGAGTTGCCCGCTGTTGAAGTGTTACTGTTACCAAATGGTTCTACCGATGGAAAAATAATAAAACCCTCTTGTGAGTTGATGGTAATTCCTTCAACATAATCAAATAGGCCATCTCCCTCAGGAATGTCGTTATTAGATTGATCTAATCTATCAATTCGTAATAGGTTGAGCAGTGTTTTGCTATTGGCATCCGGAGTGTCGGCATTTTGCAAAATATTTAAAGCCACACCTTCTTCATCATCTTGATACATTACTTCCATTCTAAAGCCATCTGGTTGTAATTGATAGGCACCCGGAAGGGCATATACGTTTTTCATCATCAGATCCCACATAGGTATGGTAGTATTCACAATTTCACTGCGTAATAATTTTACTACTAAATTATCTGGTGCGGTAACACCATCAGTAGATAATTCTCCTACTCTAAACACATTTTCTCCTGACACACTTATATTACTATCTGTATATTCAAAAGCTACTGCTAAAATTTCACTATCTGCTAAACGTCTGTTTAAGGTTATAAAACCTAACTGTGCATTTAAAGTAAAATCTATACCTAGAATCAATTTTCGGGCATTTTCTAGTATGGTATAATCTATACCCTGTTCATATCCATTCAATGTAGAATTTACCGTAGAAATATCTCTAATACCATTAGTTGGTGTTAAAAATGTACTTAGGTTGTTTGCGGCATTAGAAGGGTCTTTTTCTCCAAATATTGAACTTACAAGACCAGAATTGATATTAATATCATCACCTTCACCCAGATCTGCTAAAGCAACAATACTACGCACATCTTGTGTGGTATTATTTTTATTGGTAACCCAAACCTCAATTTGTGTAATTTGCTTAGAGCTATTGATCAATGGAAATAAGGTCAATGCATTGTTAAAATCATTTCTAAAACGTTGTGATAAGAAGAAGTGCCTGTTGTCATCATAATTACTTGCACTTAAATCAAATTCTGAAATGGTTGCTCCACCTTCAGCTGCAACTGAGCGTGTTTGTGATTTTTGTTGAGAATACACACCTGTTACCGTTGTTTTTCCAAATTGTAACTGAGCTTTTAAACCAAATAAATTTTGAGCTCCGGTAACTAAAGAATTTTGTATAGGCATGCTAATATTACCCACTTCAATTTTTTGGATAATATCATCTTCGGTTGGGGTATATTCTAATTTGATCTGGTTTTGAAAATTAAAAGTAGATTGGGTATCAAATGCCATATTTACCCTAAGGCGTTTCCCGACTTTAGCATTTAAGCTGGCACTAATTTCCTGATCAAAATCGAAAGTAGTACTTTGTCTATTACGTTCAGACAGCTGAGGGTTTTCAACTTTTTGAAACAGCACACCCATTTTGACCAAAACAGAACCTTGTGGATTTACCTCAATCTCATTGCCACCAAAAATATTTTCGAATAAATTAGATTTGACATAAAATTTTGGTAGCAGATTTTTTTGTGCTTCTTTGCTATTTTTATTCCTACCGCCAACAGCACTTAATTTTTCTTTGTAGTAGTCAAGCATATCTCTATTTAATCGGTATTCTTGATATTCCTTATCGGTCATATAAGCAGGATGCTTGATATAGTATTCGCCTATTTTTTCTACAAAAATATATTGTTTGGTTTCCTCGTCGTAAATTATTTCTAAATCAGATATATCATTTAAAAATAAGCTACCATTTTGGTTATTGTTAAAAGTGTAAGGGAGGTCTGGAATAGAATCTGATTTTACAATATCATCAGTGTTAACTACTGGATTAGTGTTAGTTACCTCAATTGAGTCTTTTTGTTGTGGAGCAACGGGGGGTGTTTGAGCATGTATGGTGGTTGATGCAAAGAGGAGTACTAAAAAAATTGTACTATATGTTTTTATTGTGCTGATATTCAACTTTTTACAAGTTTTTTAATGCTTGTTTAATGATATTCTCAAGAGTGGTATCAGGGGTTTCTTGAACTATTTTTTGTACTAATTTCTCCACTTGTTTACGCGAAAACCCAAGTACTTCTAAAGCAGATAACGCTTCTTCTTTAATAGTATTGTTAGGGATTACAGAATCTTCTGAAATTTGATAAGTTTTAACAATTTTATCTTTTAGGTCAATAATAACACGTTGGGCTGTTTTAGCTCCAATTCCTTTAACAGATTGTATGGTAGCCACATCTTCAGAAGCTATGGCATGTTGAATTTGTTCTGGAGTCATAGAAGATAGCATTGTTCTACCAATACTGGGACCAACTCCTGATACAGAAATAAGTAATTTAAATATTTCACGTTCAATTTTATCGGCAAAACCAAATAGGGTATGGGCGTCTTCTCTAATATTGAGATAGGTATATAATTTGACTGCTTCTGAATCAGAAATTTTTGAATAAGTATGTAAAGATATGTTTAGAAAATAGCCAATTCCATTGCATTCCACAACGGCATATGTTGGATTTTTTTCAACTAATTTTCCTCTTATATGAGTAATCATTTATTTTTAAATTTAACGGTCTAAGCTACTCAAAAAATTAATTAATGAAGCCACCTTATTGACCTAATGTATAAGCGTAGTTTTATGCCATATAATATTTTAAATAAATGAATTTAGTTTGCAAATAAACAAATTATATTTAGATTTTAGCTTTTTCTTGAGCATCAATTACGGCAACAGCCGCCATATTTACCATTTCATCAACACTGGCACCTAATTGTAAAATATGTACAGGTTTTTTCATACCTAACATAATTGGACCTATAGATTCTGCAGCGTACAATTCTTTCATTAGTTTATAGGTAATGTTTGCTGAGTCTAGATTAGGAAAGATCAACACATTTACCTTTTTATCAACTAATTTAGAAAAAGGAAATTCTTTTTTTAGTAGTTCAGGGTTTAATGCGAAGTCCGCTTGAACTTCACCGTCAATAATTACATTTGGTAAAAAGCGATGAATATATTTAATAGCTTGTGCAATTTTCTTAGAGTTTTCAGATTGTGAAGCTCCAAAGTTTGAATAAGAAAGTACCGCCATATTTGGTTTAATGTTAAACATTTTTGCTAATGAGGCAGTGAGTTGCGATATTTTAGCAAGTTGTTTGGCCGTAGGATTAACATTGATAGTTGTATCGGCTAAAAACATAGGTCCTCTTTTAGTGAGCATTAAGTTGGTAGCGGCTATTCTAGTAACTCCTTTAGCCATGCCTATCAATTCTAACATAGGTTTAATAACGGTTGCATAGTTACGTGTTTGTCCTGTAATTAAAGCATCTGCTTCACCTTCATTAACCATCATTGCAGCAAAATAATTACGTTCACGCATCCATTTTTGCGCATCTAACAATTTAATTCCTTTTCGTTGTCGTGCTTCCCAATACTTTTCGGCAAAACGATATCTTCTATCTTTTTCTTCTGGAGTTTTTGGATCAATAATAGGTACATCAGCAGTAAAACCTATTTCTTCTTTTAATTCTAAAATAATTTCTTTGTCACCTAATAAGATCGGAAATCCTATTTTTTCATCATTTACAATTTGAGCAGCTTTTAAAACATCTAAATGGTCAGCTTCAGCAAAAACAACTCGTTTAGGATTATTTTTTGCTCTATTATGTAATAACCGAACAACTTTATTTCCTGTACCCAATCGTTCCATCAATTCATCTCGATATTTATCCCAATCGGTTATAGGTTTCGAGGCGACGCCAGAATCCATGGCAGCTTTTGCAATTGCAGGAGGAATTTCATAAATTAATCGAGGATCGAATGGTTTAGGGATGATATAATGTTTGCCAAAAGTTAGGTTTATTTCATCGTAAACAATATTCACCTGTTCTGGTACCGGAGTCTTGGCTAAGTCAGCCAAAGCATGAACCGCTGCTAATTTCATTTCCTCATTAATAGCTGTGGCTCGAACATCAAGTGCTCCTCTAAAAATAAATGGAAACCCGAGTACATTATTTACTTGATTAGGATGGTCAGACCTTCCTGTAGCCATAATAATATCGTCACGAGTTTTTATGGCTATGTCATATTCTATTTCAGGGTCGGGATTAGCCATTGCAAAAACAATTGGGTTTTTCGCCATTGATTTAACCATAGCCGATGTTACGATACCTCCTTTTGATAATCCAATTAATACATCAGAATTTTTCATCGCTTCTTCTAAGGTATTAACGTTTTTTGAAGTTGCAAATTCTGCTTTTTGAGAGGTTAAATTTTCACGGTCTTTATGAATAACACCCTTACTGTCTAGCATGACAATATTTTCTGGTTTAGCACCAATTTTAATATACATTCTTGTGCAAGAAATTGCTGCTGCACCAGCTCCGCTTACCACAATTTGAACTTTAGAAATATCTTTTTTAGCAACTTCACAGGCATTTTTTAATGCCGCCGCAGATATAATTGCAGTGCCGTGTTGGTCATCGTGCATTACCGGAATATCTAATTCTTCCTTTAAACGATGTTCAATTTCAAAGGCTTCGGGAGCTTTAATATCTTCCAAATTGATGCCTCCAAAAGTTGGAGCGATCGCTTTAACTGTTTCTACAAATTTGTCTACATCTGTAGCGTCAACTTCAATATCAAACACATCTATGTCAGCAAAAATCTTAAAAAGTAAACCTTTCCCTTCCATAACAGGCTTCGATGCTTCCGGACCAATATTTCCCAATCCCAAAACGGCCGTTCCGTTTGAGATTACAGCTACTAAATTTCCTTTAGCAGTATATTTATAAACGTCGTTTTTGTTTTCAGCGATTTCTAAACAAGGTACGGCTACACCAGGAGAATATGCCAATGATAAATCTCGCTGTGAAGAATGTTTTTTAGTTGGGACTACTTCTATTTTACCGGGCTTAGGTTTAGAATGGTATTCTAAGGCCTCTCTTTTTTGCTTACGAGTACTCATGATAAATGATTAAAATTGATGATACAAAGTTACTACGTTTGCTAAGAATGGCATTAATAATTTTACTATTCTTTTAAAAAAATAATATTACGTTTTAAGCCGGAAAATTTAGTGCGTTTTACAGCTGATTTTTTGAATATTTTTTGAAAAACATCTTCAGTAATTTCTTCCCAATCTTTTTTAGTCATTGCTAATAATTCAGGATGCGGATTGAATAATGGTTCATTGTGAGGTTTAGAAAAACGATTCCATGGACACACATCTTGACAGACATCACAACCAAACATCCAATTGTCAAATTGCCCTTTTGCCGAAGTAGGGATTTCATTTTTTAGTTCTATAGTAAAATAAGAAATACATTTGCTACCATCAACTACATAAGGTTCAACAATTGCCTGTGTAGGACAAGCGTCTATACAAGCTGTGCAAGAGCCACAATGGTCTGTAACAGGCTGGTCAAAGATTAATTCTAAATCTACAATCAATTCAGCAATAAAATAAAAAGAACCAACTTGTTGTGTGAGTAAATTACTATGTTTACCTATCCATCCCAATCCGCTTTTCGCCGCCCAAGCTTTGTCTAAGACTGGAGCAGAATCTACAAATGCCCTACCATGAACTTCTCCAATTTCTTCTTGAATAAAGTTCAATAAGCTTTTGAGTTTGTCTTTAATAATAAAATGATAATCGGTTCCATAAGCATATTTGCTAATCTTCGGAGCAGAAAAATCTCTTTGAGCTTCTGAAGGATAATAATTTAATAATAAGGAAATGACCGATTTAGAACCTTCAACCAATTTTGTAGGATCTAAACGTTTATCAAAATGATTTTCCATATACTGCATTTCGCCATGCATATTCTGGTTGAGCCATTTTTCTAATCTTGGAGCTTCTTCTTCTAAAAATTCAGCTTTTGAAATACCGCAAGACAAAAAACCGAGGCGTTTGGCTTCGATTTTGATGAGATTAGTATGTTTTTCTTTTGAATTCAAATAAATAATTAATACTGCTAATGTACAATTATCTTATAAAAATAGTACTGGATTTTATGATTTTGATAATATGATTATACTTTGAACCAAGCAATAAGTAATACCCCTATAAGGTATATCATAGGAAAAAGAAAAATACAAGTTACGCAAATTATTATCTTTTCTATATTAGACTTTGTTTTCAAGAGTTTTGTATTTTTGTAGTTAATTTTAAGAAATCAACCAATAGAAAAAGCAAATGTAGTGCGTTGATAATCAGTAATCAACAGGGTTTTTCCCCTTTTTTAGAGGGGATTTCTCCCCAAAAACAAAAAAAACCGAGACGTTTGGCTTTGGTTTATATGAGGTAGATATGTTTTCTATAGAGTTTAAATAATTAATTCTACTAACGTCTAGTTATATAAATGAGCATAAGGTCTTAGTATGAAATTGAATTTATAAAAAAAGAGAACTATTATTTAGTTCTCTTTTTTAGATGAGCTCATTATTTAAAAAATTAATATACAGGAGCGTGAATTGAAAATTCAATATCTCCACATTCTCCAACGGCATCGGGAATTTCCGTAAAAGGTGCGATAGCAAACGGGTCTGTACAACCACCTTCATAGGAGCTAATTTGTTCATAAATCATTCCCGGAATAGCTGGACCATGACTCCTCAATACCAAATGTACTTCAGCAGGAAAAGTATTCCCTTTTTGAAGACCTCCAGCCGGAGGTAGGCCAAATAAATTGTTAACTGATTCGGAGTCATCATCAACGTGAAGCCTTGCATATAAAGTGGTCTTTCCATTTCGACCGACGTATCGACCGGAGGCATAAAGTAGTTCTACTTCAACATCTGGGTTTGCAAAATCAGCATCAATACATTGTCCCGGAGTTGCACAATTTTCAGGTCGGTTCCAGATTACCCACCATAAAGTATATATGTATCCAGGTGTAAGTTTATTAGACCTGTATTTTGCCCAGACACCTCTTTTACCTCTAATCAATATAGATTTACCAACGGTTTCACCTAGAATTGGATTAATTACATCGGCTCTTGAAAAGGCGAAATACCTATCTCTATTTCCATGTTTTTCAAGATTTTCAAGTGCTTCAAAGGCTTTAGCATCGAAATTGCCATCAAGATTTTCAATTTCTATTGCAGAAGGGTCTGGTACAATTTCTTCTGAAGATTCTGTACTACATGAAACAAATGTTATGAGTAAAAATAGAATTGCAGTTTTGGTAAGTGTTTTCATAATAATAGATTTATGTTTAGTTTAATATTGTATTAACTCAAGAAACCTTTTGGGTTCCAGGTCTATCATCTTTTATTCGGAAAGTTGATAAGATCAAAAGCTAGCTTACAATGTAAAATTAAGAAGACACTTTGTGGATCAATAGCATAATTCGTTCAATTACTGATAGAAATAGACCATACTCAGTGTTAGTTATTTATAAAAATTTGTTTTTTATAAACCTTTTACGAAAATATATAGTATAGTAGAAGTGACTGCTAAAGCTAGTATCAAACGAAAACTTCAGCATAATAGGTTTTGGAATTAAATTTCAGGCTTAATTTTCAGACTTGCATTAAATTACTTAGCAATCAAATCAGCTAAGATGAGAACACATACAAATATGTTTCAAAGCCTTGTGTTTTTAGTCAAGTCAATTAAAAATAATCAAATTCAAAATAAAATAGTTCTTGAACTTTTTTATACCCTTAGTTAAACGTTTTAATTCTTTAGTAACCATACCATCATAAACACTTCGCTCTTTCACCACAAAGTTTATAAATGTGCTTTTTATTGCTGGTAGAAACATTTCATTTTGAATCAATCACTCCTTTTTGGGTTGCATATTTATGTAGTTTAAATATGCTGTCTATGTTTGGTGTTCACGAAAGGAATAAAACATAATATTATTATTCATTACATGGCCTCCTAAATTTGCCATATTCTCAGTAATAATGAGACAAGAACTCTGGCAACTCGTAAAATAGAAATCGGTTATTATTTTTTTGATGTTTGCTTGCAATCATACATGAGTTCCAATGCAATTGAAATAAAAAGAAACCTTTTTTATATAATATCAGTTATTTAATTACTTAGATCGATCTATTTATACGTTCTAAATATGTTTGTGCTGCTATCAATTCTGATCTTTTGCTATTTGAATTTTTTGTTAGCTCAATCAATTGCTCAAAGTAATTCTTAGCTTTCTCTTGATCTCCGGCTTGTTTGGCTGCAATAGCCGCTCCATAAATTCCATTGAAACGATTTGGATTCACTTTAAGGTTTTCTTCATAGATTGCTAAAGCATCATTTGATTTGTTTACCTCTAGTAGCACTTCTGCCAAAAATTCTCTAGCTGGTATTAATTTACCAGGTGTAATCCCGTGTTTACCAACAACATCTTCCAATGCTACGGCTTCTTTCAAAAGTGCAATACCTTTGTTTTCTTCACCACCAAAATAATATAATAAGCCCTGGGTAATTGTAATCTGAACCATAATCTGTTTCGCGAAAGACTGATTACCATTCGCAATAACTTTTTGTCTTAATGATTTAAGAATCCCAAGTTCTTTTTCTGCCGAACTAAAATTTTTGAGATGTGCGGCACCTACGGCTCTACCGAAATGATGTAAAGCTTTTTGCCAAGGGAAATCTTCCCATTTTAATTCCGTATCATGAAGCTCAAGGTTTGCTGCAATATTCCATTGTTTATTTTCTAATGCTATCCTTGAAGGAATCGCGGCAAATGGATAAGCAATGGCAAAAATATTAGATGGATACACTTTATACATTGTTTTCATAAGTTCATATTGCTCATTTGCTTTTTCATTATCACCTTTTTGTAAATAGGCATATACTAAATATCCCATCGCATGAAGCTCGTTAGACCAATGACCATCCATATTGCTAGCTTCAGCATAACAACGTGCCGAGTTTGCCGAATTAATATTAGACGCTATAGCTTCATCCCAAAGGCCTAACCGCGTAAAAATATGGGAAGGCATATGTTGGGCATGTGATGAGGCCGGGGCAATTTCGGCATAGCGTCTAGCTGTAGGTAAAGCTAAATGAGCAAGTTCAGGATAATCATAATTATGAATAATATAGTGTGCAATTCCAGGATGATTGGGTTGTTCAACAAATAACTTTTCCAAAATATCACCAGATTTTTTTTGATTAGAATAGTTTTTATCTGTCTTATCTGCTGCTGCTCTCAATGCCAGTGCATAAAAAACGGCAGCTTCTGTATCATCTTTATATTTAATGTAAATGGCTTCCATTTTCTTTTCGTACAATAAGGCCCTTGTTTGATTGTCCAAGGTATCCCAATCTTTATAATATGTAGTAATGGCATCTAAATAATCTTTCTCTCTTTCACCAGTTGGAAGGGTATTAGCGATTTCAAGAAGTTTGGAACCTTTTTCCAAATAACTAAGATCTGATTGATACCAAAGTGAATGCGTTATACTCATAGCAACTCCCCAATAGGCCATAGCACAATTGGGATCAGCATCAATTACTTGGACAAAAGCTTTTTCTGCTTCTTCATATTCAAAAGAGTGTAATAAAGATACTGCTAGGTCAAAAGTTTCTCTGGTTTCATAACTGCAAGACAAAGCAAAGCTCACCTCCCCAAATTGATCACCACTGCATAGAATAAGTTCACCTCTAAGTAAATCTAATGATGCTAAATCAGGAAGTGGTTTTGGGGTTTTGTTATTACAAGAACTTACCATGAAGATTATAATCAGGCAAAACAAAAATATTTTTAAGATTTTCATAATAATTGGTTTTTATTTAGATGCTTACTATGTATTGAATCCGGGAAATTATTAGTGCCAGGTGGCCCAATGATATAATAAAAAATGCATCAATATTCTTTAGATTACGATATCTATAAAAAGTAGACAGGGACTAAGTTATTGTATTTTAACGAGATACAAAAGGGGATTTTCCCCCTTTTTTAAGTAGGGTGCCTACTTTTTTATATTTAACCTGGGTTAAAATAGCTACCTTTCTGTAAAAGTTAGAGGAACTTCTTTAGGTTTTAAGGTAATTAACGGATTTATTTCTATTTTTTCTAATGGCGTTGTTATCCTATATTTTTTGACAATTTCTGCAATAGTCAAGATCATTTCAAACATGGCAAAATTGTTTCCAACACACATTCTAGGTCCGGCTCCAAATGGGAAGTATTGATCTGAATAGTCCTTTTTATTTTTAGCATCAAAGCGATTAGGATTAAATTTTTCTGGAGATTCCCAAAAATCAGGATGTTTATGCACTTCATAAACTGATAATAATAGTAAGGTGTTTTTAGAGATTTTTTTCCCGTTAAATTCATCATGAGCAATTGATATTCTGTCAATAATGAAGCCTGGTGGATACAATCGCATAGTTTCTTCTATACACTGTTTGGTATATTGTAACTGTAAAACATATTGCATGATATCGTCAACAGACACATTAATTTTGTTGAGCTCTTGGTGAATTCTTTCTTGAATATCAGGATGTTTAGCCAAAAGAAGTAGCATAAAACTTAGTGCATTTGAAGTGGTTTCATGTCCTGCTGTAAATAGAATCATAACTTCATCAATCAGTTGCTTTTGAGGCATAGGTGAACCATCTTCATATCTTGCCTGTAATAACATATCTAATAGATCATCATTCTCTTGTTCAGAATTTCTACGTTCCTCAATGATTTCATGAAGTAAAATTTGAGCCTTTTTTGTTAAATTCAAATGTTTTTTAATACTTCCATTTAAATAAAACCACCACTTCAAATAGGGTTGACGCATTTCTTTGACAAGCATTTGCTGATTAGATTCTGTAATGCTTTGTAATTGTTCCATTTGTGTTCTAATGTCAGCACTACTAAAAAGAGATTTAGCCACTACTTGAAATGCCAAATCTCGCATTAAAGGAAAAACATCATGGGTTTTATTAGGTGCTATTCTTTGTAATTCAAATTGAATAGCTACTCTTATAGTTCCCATTAAATTTTTTAGTTTCTCTTTATGAAAAGCCGGCTGAACCATTCTTCTATGGGTACGCCAATGTTCGCCATTAGAAGTTAATATACCATAACCGATGTACTTGGCCAAATCAACAGTTTGTATAGGAGATTTTTGATATTTTTTATGTTGCTTTTGAAGAACATGTTTAATGAAAACGGGATTTCTAGTTATAATTACTGGATGCTTTCTGCCTAATCTTATGCGAAAGGAATCTCCGTATTTTTCAAAATTTTCACGATGGAAAGACAATGGGTCTTTAAGGATTTGTTTTCTATTTATTAGTATTTGAAGTTGTGATATAGTATGTAAACTTTTCAATGTTTGCTCTTTAGATTAAAGAATTCCCTTTGAGGGTTAGCGAACTCAAAACAATCCCCCTTGAGTTGTACCTCTTATTTTACCTAAGTGCTTGTAAGCAGCTTCCGTTACTTCTCTACCACGTGGTGTTCTCATTATAAAGCCTTGCTGAATTAAAAATGGCTCATAAACTTCTTCAATAGTTTCAGCACTTTCGCTAACTGCTGTAGCCAGTGTGGTTATTCCTACTGGACCACCTTTAAATTTATCAATAATAGTAACTAGAATTTTATTATCCATTTCATCCAAGCCATGAGCGTCTACATTTAAAGCTTTTAAGGCAAATTTTGCAATGGCAATATCAATACTTCCATTGCCTTTTATTTGAGCAAAATCGCGTACCCTTCTCAATAATGCATTTGCAATTCTTGGCGTACCACGGCTTCTACCGGCTACCTCAATGGCAGCTTCCATAGAAATAGGCACATCTAATATTTGTGAGCTACGCTGTACTATGGTAGTTAATAAATCTGTTTGATAATATTCTAACCTACTATTGATTCCAAAACGTGCCCGCATGGGAGCAGTTAATAATCCTGATCTGGTGGTTGCACCAACCAAAGTAAAAGGTTCTAAATTTATTTGTACTGTTCTGGCATTAGGGCCAGACTCTATCATAATATCAATTTTATAATCTTCCATAGCCGAGTATAGATACTCTTCAACTATGGGACTCAATCGGTGTATTTCATCAATGAACAAAACATCACGTTCACTTAAATTAGTAAGTAGTCCCGCCAAATCACCGGGTTTGTCCAACACGGGGCCAGAAGTTACTTTTATACCGGTATTTAATTCATTTGCTAAAATATGTGCCAAAGTGGTTTTACCCAAGCCTGGTGGGCCATGAAACAAAGTGTGGTCTAGAGCTTCATCGCGTTGATTAGCAGCCTCTACAAATATTTTTAGGTTTTCTAATATTTGTTCTTGTCCGGTAAAATCGTCAAATTGTAATGGGCGTAATTTTTTTTCTAAGTCTAATTCCTCATTAGAAAGATTTTCATCTGATGGATTTAAATTTTCATTCATAAGAACAAAGATATAACTTTATCTTAGGTTGGAATTAAAAATTAGAACTACAATACGGTAAGGGTAAAAAATACTTTCTTAGAGAAATTATGGATATTAAAAAAATATTTGTGATTATATCAAACAAATAGTAACAGGTATATTGATGTTTTTTTAGGAATGTAAGCTATTATGCTTAAATCAATGCCTAAATATCTATCAATTCAGATAATACAATAGCCCCTAAAAAAGCCTCTTTAATTTCTACCAAAGCACTATCTGCTTCTAGTCTGGTTTTATAATTACCAACCCTAACTTTCCAGTCAGGAGGAAAATTTTCTATTTTAATAAAATTTTCAGGAAATAAAGAAGAGAATTCATCGCGAGATTTATAGGCTCCGGTTTCACTTCCAAAAAATATTTGAATTCTAAATCCTTTTATTTTTTTTAAAGACTTATTATAAGTTTTCTTTTTTGCAATAATCTGTTTGATACTTTCACTACTTTGTACTGTTAAAGACCCTTCATTTTGGGCATACAAAAATGTTGAACTAAAAAGAAAAATAGAAAGTAGAATTAGCGTGTATTTATTTAATAATGATTTCATTGACGATTGTTATTTTGGCAAATTTAAAATTTTGTTTTGAGCTTTAAAGCATAGTTTGTTATTTAGAATCGTTATAAATTACATTTAACATTATTTTTAGATTTTGCTTGTATCTAATAAATGCTATTTTTGTCAAATCTTTTTATAAGAATATCTTTTCATTTTTATGAATAGAAAGAATCGTACCAAACAAGAAAGATAATTTACTTTATAATATGAAACGTGTGAATCAACGCAGTAAAATCTTAAAATTACTCCTTTCAAGTCTTACTTTTATTTTACTTTTTACAATCCAGATATCTGCTCAAAGTGGAAATGCTGAAAATGGCAAAAAATTGTATAACGCCAACTGTGCTGCTTGTCATAAGCTAGATGCCAGATTTGTTGGTCCACCGTTAAAAGGGATATCAGAAAAAAGGACAAAAGAATGGTTAGTTGCATGGATTAAGGATAATGCAGCTTTACGTGCCAGTGGAGATGCTGATGCGATAGCCATTTTTGAAGAGTATAATAAAATAACCATGACGCCGTATCCTAATTTGTCTGATCAGGATATTGAAGATATTTTAGCCTATACTGATGATAAGCCTGTTGAGAAAGCGGTAGAAGACAAAGGTGTTGCTACTGCAGCTTCATTAGGGATTGACTCCTTGCAGGTGGTTACAGGTAAAAAAATATTTAGTGCCAATTGTGCCGCCTGTCATAAGTTAGATGCTAAACTGATAGGGCCGGCCTTGAGAAATATAGCGGATAAACGTTCTGATGATTGGTTAAAATCATGGATTAAAGATAATGCAGCTTTAAGAACCAGTGGTGATGCAGATGCTATTGCCATTTTTGATGAATATAATGGTTCTCCCATGACGGCATTCCCGCAATTAAAAGATGCAGATTTAGAGGCTATTATTGCATATACTTCTCATGCAGATATTCTAGAGGTTAAAAAAGCAGATACCGCTGCTTCTGATAATCTTGCAAAAGTAGATCCTATTCCATGGGCAACATATTTGGTAATACTGGTATTGGTATTATTAGCAATTTGGGTTTATTTTATAAGTAAAAATGAATTCTTAAAATTAATGACAACAATTGCCTTGCTTTTAGGTGTTGGTTATATTAGTTATGCAGCAATGATGGATATTGGAGTTGACCAAGGTTATAAACCTATACAGCCGATTGCATTTTCGCATGAAATACATGCCGGAGATAATAAAATTGATTGTGAGTACTGTCATTCTTCAGCAAAGCACAGTAAAACATCTGGTATTCCATCAGCAAATGTATGTATGAATTGTCATAAAAGTATTTCAGAATATAATGGCCCGGTTACTGACGAAAAAGACAAAGCATTCTATGATGGTGAAATTCAAAAAATTTATGACGCCATTGGTTGGGATAAAGAGAAATTGGCATATATAGAAGGATATGAAGAAAAACCAATTGAATGGATTCGTATTCATAATTTACCAGACTTTGCGTATTACAATCATTCACAACATGTTACTGTAGCAGGTCTTGAGTGTCAAACTTGTCATGGTCCGGTTGAAGAAATGGATGAAGTTGAACAATTTTCTCCTTTAACTATGGGATGGTGTATAGAATGTCATAAGACCACAGATCTTAAAGTAGAAAGTAATGAGTACTATGCCAAAATTCACGAAGAATTGTCGAAGAAATATGGTGTAGAAAAAGTAACTGTGGCTCAGATGGGCGGAAGAGAATGTGGTAAATGTCACTATTAATAACGAAATCAAAAATTGAAAATTAAAAGATTTAAAATCAACTTTATGTATTCTTTAAATCTTTCAATCATTAAATAAAAAATTATAAATGGCATCAAACAAAAAATACTGGAAAAGTGTTGAAGAGCTTAAAGAAAACAGCTCTATTGTTGAAAAGCTAAGACAAAACGAATTTGTTGAAGATATACCTACAGACCAATTTCTTGGAGATAAAGAAACCTTAGATTCTTCTGCTACATCGCGTAGAGACTTTTTAAAATATGTGGGCTTTACAACTGCAGCAGCATCATTGGCTGCCTGTGAAGGACCGGTGATTAAATCTATTCCTTATGTTGTAAAACCTGATGATGTAACTCCAGGAGTTGCTGATTATTATGCAACTACAATAGCAGATGGTTATGATTTTGCCAATGTTTTGGTAAAAGTAAGAGAGGGAAGACCTATAAAAATAGAGCCTAATAAGTTGGCTAAAATAAATGGATCTACAAATGCTAGGGTTCAAGCCTCTGTGTTGTCTTTATACGATAATAACCGCTTGCAAAATCCAAGAGTCAATGGTGACCCAGTAAACTGGAGTACTTTCGATAAGGAAATAGCTTCCAAAATAAATGAATTAAAGGCAAACAGTGAATCAATTGTTTTTTTAACAGGTACAACAGCCAGTCCAACAACAAACAAATTAATACAAGATTATAAGTCTACTTATGCCAATGTACAACACATTGCTTATGATGCCATTTCTGAATCGGCTGCACTAGATGCTTATTATGCAATGCATGAAAAAAGAGCATTACCAGATTATGATTTTAGTAAGGCAGATGTTATTGTTTCAATTGGTGCAGACTTCTTAGCAGATTGGCAAGGTGGTGGTTTTGAAGTAGGTTATGCTAAAGGACGTGTGCCAAGTCATGGTAAGATGTCACGTCACGTACAATTTGAGTCTAATATGACATTGACCGGGGCAAATGCTGATAAGCGTTATATAGTAAAACCTTCAGAACAATCATTGGTATTAGCCAATATATATAATGGCTTAACAGGTGCAAGTTCAACAAAATCAACTGCTGCTGATGGAGGGGTTAAAAATGTAATTAAAGCATTGAAAGCAGCTGGTTCTAGAGCAGTTGTTGTTACAGGTTTACAAGATAAAAATGCACAAATAATAGCATTAGCGATTAATGATATTCTTAAAAGTGAGACTATAAATCACGATGCTCCAAAGTATATAAGAAGTGGTAGTGATACACAAGTGGCACAACTATTAGCCAATATGAAAGCTGGTAAAGTTGGAGCGATTATAACTTATAATACCAATCCAGCTTATACATTAGCAGGTTTTGCAGAGGCATTGAAAAAAGTAAAACTTTCTGTGGCTTTTGCTATGAATGAAGATGAAACTGCATCTATATCACAAAATGTTGCAGCTATACCTCATTATTTAGAGTCTTGGGGTGATGTAAGTATTCAAAAAGGTCAATATGGTTTAATGCAACCAACTATTAACCCATTATTTAATACACGTCAATTTCAAGATACTTTGCTAAAGTGGATTGGTAGTAGTCAATCTTATTATGATTATATCAAAACATATTGGAATACCTCTGTTTTGAAAGGTAAGTCTTGGAATCAAGCTTTACATGACGGTTTTGTGTCAAGTTCAATTTCTTCTGTAGAGTCATCTCTTGTAGGCGAAAATGGATCATCAGAAAATAAAATAAACTATGCCAGTGCCTTGTCTGCATTAGCATCTGTAAAAGGATCAGAATTAGAATTAGCCTTATATACTAAAGTAGGTTTAGGGGATGGTCAAATGGCAAATAATCCTTGGTTACAAGAATTGCCAGATCCAATCACTAGAACTACTTGGGATAATTATTTATTAATATCACGAGTAGATGCTGAGGCTAAAGGCTTAAAAAATTGGACGGTTTCCGACGGTGCTTTAAATGGTGATAAAGTTAACCTTACTGTTAATGGGGTAACAATTGCAAATGTGCCGGTATATATACAGCCTGGGCAGGCTCCCGGAAGTGTTGGTTTGGCCTTAGGATATGGTAGAGCAAAAGGTGTAAATACCAATATGATTGTTGGAGTAAATGCCTATCCATTATTTCAAAATTTTAATGCTCATCAAGCTATAAGTATTGAGAAAACTGAAGGAGTTCATGAGTTTGCTTGTGTTCAGTTGCAACATACTATAATGGGTAGAGAAGATGAAATTACCAAGGAAACTACCTTGGCAGATTTTGTTTCTAAACCTAAAGAAGAATGGAATGCAAAAGCACATGTATCTCAAGATCATCAATTGGTTGAAATTGATAAAGTTGATTTATGGGAGAAATTTGATGATAGTCTTGGTACCAAATTTAATTTATCGATTGATTTAGCAACTTGTACTGGTTGTGCGGCTTGTGTTATTGCTTGTCACGCAGAGAATAACGTACCAGTAGTTGGTAAACATGAAATTAGAGTAAGTAGAGATATGCATTGGCTGCGTATTGATAGATACTACAGTTCCGATATGACGGTTGAAAAAGGAAAAGAAGAAGGAATTTATGGAAGTGGAGGCTTTTTTGATGCACAAATACAACCTTCAGATAATCCGGAAGTAGCTTTTCAACCGGTAATGTGTCAACATTGTGACCATGCACCTTGTGAAACGGTTTGTCCGGTTGCAGCAACATCTCATGGAATGCAAGGTCAAAATCAAATGGCCTATAACCGCTGTATTGGTACACGTTACTGTGCGAATAATTGTCCTTATAAAGTACGTAGATTTAACTGGTTTAAATATTTTGATAATAATGAGTTTGATTTTAACATGAACAATGATCTAGGTAGAATGGTACTGAACCCTGATGTGGTTGTACGATCTCGTGGTGTGATGGAAAAATGTTCTATGTGTATTCAAATGACTCAAGCTACAATTTTAAAAGCTAAAAAAGAAGGAAGACCTGTAAAGGATGGAGAATTTGAAACGGCATGTTCTAATGCTTGTAGTACAGGTGCTATGGTCTTTGGTGATGTTAATGATAGCGAAAGTAAAGTAGCTCATGTTAAAGAAGATGATAGAACGTTCCATCTTTTAGAATTTGTGGGTACAAAACCAAATGTATTTTATCAATTAGATGTAAGAAATACAAACGAAGCATAATATTAATTAAGAATAGAATATAAATTATGGGTCATTACGAAGCACCTATTAGAGAGCCAATTATAGTTGGAAACAAAACGTATCACGATATAACAGTTGATGTTGCTGCTCCAATTGAAGGTAAAGCCAACAAAAGTTGGTGGATAGCTTTTACAATTGCTTTAATTGCAATGCTCTGGGGATTTGGAGCAATTGCTTACACAATAGGCACCGGGATTGGTGTTTGGGGTTTGAACAATAAAATTAACTGGGCATGGGATATCACCAACTTTGTATGGTGGGTAGGTATCGGTCACGCCGGTACACTGATTTCTGCAGTACTATTATTGTTCCGTCAGAAATGGAGAATGGGCATCAACCGTTCTGCCGAGGCTATGACCATATTTGCAGTGTTCCAAGCAGGTTTATTTCCTATGATACACATGGGTAGAATTTGGAATGCGTTTTACACATTACCAATACCAAATCAGTTAGGCTCGCTTTGGGTAAACTTTAATTCTCCATTATTATGGGATGTATTTGCCATTTCAACCTATTTAACAGTATCAGTGGTTTTTTGGTGGACAGGTCTATTACCAGATTTGGCAATGATTAGAGATAGAGCAACAAAACCTTTTCAAAAGAAAATTTATAGTTTATTGAGTTTTGGATGGACAGGTAGAGCTAAGGACTGGCAGCGTTTTGAAGAAGTTTCATTAGTTCTAGCCGGTTTAGCAACACCATTAGTACTGTCTGTGCATACCATTGTATCCTTTGACTTTGCTACTTCGGTAATCCCGGGTTGGCATAGTACTGTGTATCCCCCTTACTTTGTTGCAGGTGCCGTATTTTCAGGATTTGCCATGGTACAAACCTTATTGTTAATCATGCGTAAGGTATCTAACTTAGAAGGATATATAACACGTGTTCATATTGAGAATATGAATAAAGTAATATTGGTAACAGGTGGTATAGTTGCTGTAGCTTATTTATCAGAATTCTTTGTAGGCTGGTACACAGGTAGTAGTTATGAAGACTTCACTTATTTATCTTGGGGTGCAGCTACCGGACCTTATTGGTGGGCTTTTTGGGCATTGATTATCTGTAATTCAGTAATCCCTCAGTTGCTTTGGTTTAAAAAAATTCGTACCAATTATATTTATACATTCATTATCGCTATTTTTATCAATATAGGGATGTGGTTTGAACGTTTTGATATTATTGTGATTAACTTAAGTAGAGGACATTTACCTTCAACTTGGTCGCAATTTTCTCCTACCTTTATTGATATAAGTATTTTCTTAGGTACTATTGGATTCTTCTTTGTGTTGTTCTTATTGTATGCAAGAACTTTCCCAGTAATTGCACAGGCAGAGGTAAAATCTATTTTAAAATCATCAGGAGATAATTTTAAAAGAGAAAGAGATAACCCGAGTGCTGTAAAAACTCAGGTTAAAGAAGAGCCGATTGTAGTAAAAGAAGAGATTAAAATTGAAGAACCCAAAGCTGACGATAAACAATCTAAAACGAATAGTTTATTAGATAAATTAGGCAGCTTTGATATCAACACACAACAACCAGACGACCTTAAAAAGGTTAAAGGAATTGGTCCGTTAATGGAAAAAACTTTAAATCAAATAGGTATTTATAGTTTTGACCAAGTGAGTAAAATGACAAATAATGAATACGACTTGTTAGATTCAATTACGGGTACTTTTCCAGGAAGGGCTCAAAGAGATGATTGGGCAGGTCAAGCTAATAAACTTAAATCATAATTATGAGTTCTAAAGTAATACACGCTTTGTATGATGATGATGATGTATTAATGACAGCTGTTAAAGAAGTGCGTGCAGCTCACCATCATATAGAAGAAGTCTATACACCGTTTCCTGTACATGGTTTAGATAGAGCTATGGGTTTAGCACCAACAAAAATAGCCATAACATCATTTATTTATGGTATTACAGGCTTATGCTTTTCTATCTGGTTTTTAAATTTGATTATGATTCAAGATTGGCCTCAAAACATAGGTGGTAAACCTAGTTTTAGTTTTGCTGAAAATATGCCTGCGTTTGTACCGGTTATGTTTGAAATGACGGTGTTTTTTGCAGCACATCTTATGGTTATTACTTTTTACATGCGTAGTAAAATTTGGCCATTTCAAACGGCAAGTAATCCAGATCCTAGAACTACTGACGATAAGTTTTTAATGGAAATAGCTGTTGATGGTAATGAAAGTGAATTGACTTCATTATTAGAAAAAACAGGAGCAATAGAAATTACAGTAAAAGAAAATCACTAAAATGAAAAGCTTTATTAAAATAACATCAATATTCGTTTTAATTGTTGCATTGGTATCATGTAATTCTGAACAAAGAAATAGAAAGGTACAATATATGGGCGATACTGATATGTATGATGCCATACCTTATGAAGCCTATTCTGCAGATCATCCTGTTTTTAAGAACGGAATGTCAGCACAAGCACCTGTTGAGGGTACAATTGCAAGAGGTAAAGTGCCTTATGATTATATGGATAATGAAGCAGGTTATCAAAAAGCAAAAGATTCATTGATATCTCCGCTAAAAGTTAAGGCACCATTAGATTCAATTTACAGAGTTTCTAAAGCCAACTTAGCTCAAGGCAAACACTTATACGATATTTACTGTGCTACTTGTCATGGTTTACAAGGAGATGGTCAAGGTGATCTAGTTAAAAACGAGAAATTTTTAGGCGTGCCTAATTATAAAGATAGAGTCATAACAGAAGGTAGTATTTACCATGTAATTATGTATGGAAGAAATTTGATGGGTTCGCATGCCTCTCAACTAAATGCAAAGGAAAGATGGCAAGTAACACATTATGTTGAACAATTGAGAAAAGATTTATTAAAATAAACGGTTAGCCGGAATTAAGATAAGATATGTACACATTTTCAAGTAAATTAAAAACTTTTTCTATTGCATTGGTCATCCTTGGTGCTTTAGGGATAGGTTACGGTTTTTTTACTGCACCAAAAACAACTGATGATATTAAAGAAATGATGCAACATGCTGAAGAAACGCATGGAACAACAACAGAACATGTTGCTGATACCGGCCATAAAGCTCCGGTTAGTGAACATGGAACTGCAGATGAACACGCTGTAACGGCTGATTCACATGATGCTCATGCTGATGAACATCATTTGGAGCATGTATTGATGCAGTCTCAAAATAGACCATGGTCGGCAGTTTATGTGGCGATGTTATTCTTTTTATTGATAGCAGTTTGTGTGTTGGTTTTTTATGCCATGCAAAGGGCTGCTTCTGCAGGATGGTCACCAGTATTATTTAGAGTGATGGAAGGCATCACAGCATATATTTTACCAGGTTCATTAATAGTATTGGCTTTTTTAATATACTCGTCAGTAGGTCATGGCAATCATATGTTTGCTTGGATGTATACCAGTATTGATCCAACAGCAGAAAATTATGATTTTGCAATGGAAACCAAAGATTGGTGGTTAAACCTTCCGGGTTGGTTGATCAGGTCAGTAATTTACGTACTAATTTGGGTTGGTTTTAGACATTTAATGGTTAAAAATTCCAGGGCTCAGGATAATGCTACAGATATAAAACATTTCAATAAGAATTTTAAATATTCAGTTATATTTTTAGCCTTATTTTTAGTATCAGAATTGTTTATGGCATTTGACTGGTTGATGGCTATAGACCATCACTGGTTTAGTCAATTATATCCATTCTATGTATTTTCAAGTATGTTAGTATCGGCAATTACGGTAATTGCCTTGGTAACTATGTATTTAAGATCAAAAGGAGCATTGCCTAATGTAAACGATAGTCATGTTCACGATTTAGGTAAATACATGTTTGGTTTTAGTATATTTTGGACATATTTATGGTTTGATCAATTTATGTTACAATGGTATGCAAATATTCCAGAAGAAGTAGTATATTTTATGCCGAGATTATTAGGTAGTTATCAGCCTCTATTTATTGGAATGCTGATTATGAACTTTGTATTTCCGGTATTAATTTTAATGAATAAAGATTATAAAAATAAACCATGGTTTTTGGCAATTTCCGGATTGGTAATTTTAGCAGGGCATTATATTGATCTCTTTGTTATGGTTGCTCCTGGTACTGTAGGAAATGAATTGCATTTCGGAATTCCCGAAATTGGTGCGATACTATTCTTTTTAGGATTGTTTTTATATGTAGTATTTAATGCATTAACAAAAGTTCCACTTCATGCTAAAGGAAATCCATTTATGAAAGAAAGTGAAGTTTACCATTATTATTAAAAATTATCAAAACAAGAAATGAAGGCACTATTTTTTATTATAATTTTCGTAGTATTAATTGTTGCATCTTGGCAATTTGTCAAGCTGTTAGGCTTGACTAAAGTTGACGATCAGACGGCTACAGAAAAAGAGAATAATATCAATGGTTGGTTGATGTTAGGTCTAATGGCATTTATTTATGGCTTAATGTTAAATAGTTTGATAGGCCATAAAGATGTGTTATTACCACAATTATCGGCATCAGCCGAAGGTCATCATATAGATGTGCTATTTAAACTTACAATGGGATTGATCTTGGTAGTTCAGTTTATCATTCAATTTATATTGTTCTTTTTTACTTTTAAGTATAGAGGAATTCATAATAGAAAGGCGTACTTTTTTGCTGATAGTCATAAGCTGGAAACTATCTGGACCGTGATACCTACAATTGTACTTTCCGGATTGATTATCTATGGACTTTGGACATGGAATCATGTTATGGATTCTTCTGATGCTGAAAATCCTTTAATAGTTGAATTATATGCAAAGCAATTTCAATGGGAAGCTCGTTATGCGGGTGCCGATAACGAATTAGGTAATGCCAATGTTCGTTTTATTGAAGGTTTAAATACGATGGGTGTTGATTTTTCTGATAAAAATGCATCTGATGACGTTCCTTTAACTGTAGGTGAAGGTAAATTTGTTAAAGAATTACATCTTCCAAAAGACAGAAAAGTAATCTTTAAATTACGCTCTCAAGATGTTTTACACTCTGCATATATGCCTCACTTTAGAGCCCAAATGAATTGCGTGCCGGGTATGGTTACTGAAATGGCTTTTACACCTAGCGTTACAACTGCTGAAATGAGATTAGATAAAGATACGCAAGCAAAGTTTAAACATATTAATGTGCTGAGAAAAGAAAAAGGGGAAGAAGAAGTTGAATTTGACTACTTATTGCTCTGTAATAAAATATGTGGTTCTTCACATTATAATATGCAATTGAAAATAGTTGTTGATGAAGAACCTGATTTTAACAAATGGTTGGCTACTCAAAAAACATTTGCTCAAACTAAATAAATAATAAAAAATTAATATTTAACAATATGTCAGATCATCATCATAAAGAAACTTTTGTAACGAAGTATATCTTTAGTCAAGATCATAAAATGATTTCCAAACAATACCTGATAACGGGTATTATTATGGGTGTTATAGGTGTGTTTATGTCTATGTTATTTCGTTTGCAATTGGCCTATCCTGAACAGTCTTTCAGCATTATTGAAGCTTTTTTAGGAAGGGCTGGTGAAGGTGGTGTAATGACCCCAGACATGTATTTGTCTTTAGTGACCATACATGGTACTATTATGGTGTTTTTTGTACTAACAGCAGGTCTAAGTGGTACGTTTAGTAATTTATTAATACCCTTGCAAATTGGTGCACGCGACATGGCATCTGGTTTTTTGAATATGGTGTCTTACTGGCTATTCTTTTTATCAAGTGTGATCATGGTAGCATCATTGTTTATTGAAACTGGTCCTGCTTCTGCGGGTTGGACTATCTATCCACCATTGAGTGCTTTACCGCAGGCCATTGCCGGTTCCGGTTTGGGAATGACACTATGGCTAATCTCTATGGCTATATTTATTGCCTCTTCATTATTGGGAGCTTTAAATTATATTGTTACCGTCTTGAATTTAAGAACTAAAGGGATGAAAATGACGAGATTGCCGTTGACCATTTGGGCATTTTTTGTTACTGCAATTATTGGTGTGGTTTCTTTCCCTGTATTATTATCGGCGGCTTTATTGTTAATTTTTGATAGAAGTTTTGGAACTTCTTTCTATTTGTCGGATATTTATTTAGCTGGAGAAGTACTACATTATAAAGGTGGTTCGCCTGTACTTTTTGAACACTTATTTTGGTTCTTGGGCCATCCTGAAGTGTATATTGTTATTTTACCTGCTATGGGCATTGTTTCTGAAGTGCTAGCCGTAAATTCTCGTAAACCGATATTTGGATATAGAGCAATGATCATATCTATTATTGCTATAGCATTTCTATCTACTATTGTATGGGGGCATCACATGTTTGTTACTGGAATGAATCCGTTTCTGGGTTCAGTATTTACCTTTACAACTTTATTAATTGCCATTCCTTCTGCAGTAAAATCTTTCAATTGGATTACCACCATCTGGAAAGGTAATATACAAATGAATCCGGCGATGTTATATTCAATTGGTTTTGTTTCTACTTTTATTACCGGTGGATTAACAGGATTAATATTAGGAGATAGTGCATTAGATATAAATGTACACGATACTTATTTTGTAATAGCACATTTTCATTTAGTAATGGGTGTATCTGCTATTTTTGGAATGTTTGCAGGTGTCTATCATTGGTTTCCTAAAATGTATGGTAGAATGATGAATAAAGACTTAGGATACCTTCATTTTTGGTTGACAGCCATTGCTGCTTATGGCGTATTTTTCCCTATGCATTTTGTCGGATTGGCAGGTTTACCTCGACGTTATTATAACAACACAGCTTTTCCTATTTTTGATGATTTAGCAGATATCAATAAATTAATGACCGTTTTTGCTATTATTGGTGGTTTGGCTCAAATTATATTTTTAGCTAATTTTTTCTTTAGTATATCTAAAGGGAAAAAAGCGAGTAAAAATCCATGGAAAGCAAATACGTTAGAATGGACAACGCCGATAGAACATATGCATGGTAACTGGCCTGGAGAAATACCAGCTGTGCATCGTTGGGCTTATGATTATAGTAAGTTAGATGAAAATGGAGAGTTATGGGGTGGTCAAGATTTTACGCTTCAAACGGTTCCAATTAGGAATGGAGAGGAAGAGTTTTAATCTTTAAATAAGATAATTAATTAAAAAGCAGCCATATTATTTATGACTGCTTTTTTATTTCTCTATATTTGAACAACATAACAATAAAGACCCATGCGACTCCATAAAAAAATTCTAATATTCTTAGCAATTGTATTGATCCTCCTATTGGCAGGAGGATTCATCTTTAAAAATAGCTTAAAACCGACCTATAATGGTGAATTAGCACTTAGCTCATTACAGGATAAAGTAGAAGTCTTTTATGATGATTATGGTGTGCCTCATATTTATGCTCAAAATGAATTAGATGCTCGTAGAGCTTTAGGTTATGTACACGCACAAGACAGGCTTTGGCAAATGGAAGTGATGAGACGTATAGCTGCTGGAAGATTATCAGAATTGTTTGGGGAAAAATTAATTAGAACTGATAAATTTTTCTCAGGCTTAGGTATTGAAGAAGCATCAGAAAAAACCATTCAACAGTTGGACAAAAATAGTGAGGCTTATCAATTAACCATGGCATATTTAGATGGCGTAAATCAATTTATCAATAACGGAACTACACCTATTGAGTTTTATGCATTGGGAATAGTGAAAGAAGAATATACCTTAAAAGATGTGTATAATGTGTTTGGATACATGTCATTTAGTTTTGCTCAGGCTCACAAAACAGATCCGTTAATGACTGAAATCAAAGAAAAATTAGGTGCTGATTATTTACAGGAATTAAATATTCCCTTAGATAATATTACACTTATTAAAAATCAGAAAAACGGAATTCTTGAAACCAAATTGGCACAAGCAATAAATGAAATATATAAGCAATTACCAATCTCTCCATTTATTGGGAGCAACAGTTGGGTTATTGCTCCGGAAAAAACTAAAAATGGTAAGGTTATTTTTGCTAATGATCCACATATAGGTTTTGCCCAACCATCGGTTTGGTATCAATCTCATATAAAAACACCTAATTATGAGATGTATGGATATAATTTAGCCTTAACTCCTTTTCCTTTATTAGCACATAACAGAGAATATGCATATGGATTGACCATGTTTGAAAATGATGATATCGATTTCTATTTTGAAGAAGATCATCCCAATAACTCGAATCAATATCAAACACCTAACGGATTGGAATCCTATAAAATTAAAAAAAAGGTAATTAAAATTAAGGGTGGAGAATCTATAAGTTATAATGTTAAAGTAAGTAAACACGGGCCAATTATGAATAGTATTATTGACCATATTAATGATAAACGACCCATTGCAATGGATTGGGTTTATACAAGCCTGCCAAATAAAATGTTAGATGTGGCATATAAATTGTCTCATTCTAATTCTTTAACAGAGTTTAGACAAGGAGCTGCAATGTTACATGCCCCGGGATTAAATATTATGTACGGCGATGCCGAAAATAATATTGCTTGGTTTGCTTCTGCCAAGCTATATAAATATACTAATAACGTAAATACATTTGCTATCCTTAATGGTAATAGTACAGATGATCAAAAAGAGTATTTAGATTTTGAAGAGAATCCACAAGCTATCAATCCTGCATGGAATTATGTGTATTCTGCTAATAATCAGCCGGATTCGATTGCCGGAATGTTGTATCCGGGGTATTATTTGCCTGAGGATAGGGCCAAACGCATTGTAAATTTATTAGAAGCTAAAAATGATTTTAGCAAAGAAGATGTAATGGAGATGATTACTGATGTTACCAGTTCAGTTGCACCATCAATAATAAAAGTGATTGTAAAAAGTCTTGATACTAAACAATTTTCAGAAACCGAAAAAGAAGCCGTTCTAATAATTCAAAAATGGGATGGGACTTATAATTTAGAAAGTATTGCTCCAACCATTTACAATCGTTTTTTATATGAGTTTTTAGTAAATACCTTTAAGGATGAAATGGGAGAGAGTTTTAATCAATTTATAAATACGCATATACAGAGAAAGATGACGGTTGTACAATTATCTAGAGAAAATTCTGTCTGGTGGGATAATATATCCACAACAGATCAAAAAGAGACCAGACAAGTTATTTTGACACAATCATTTAAAAATGCCATTGCTTTTATTGAAAATCAGTTAGGAACTGAGATTAATGATTGGACTTGGGATAAAGTTCATACGTTGGAGCATGAACATCCTATGGGTAAAGTTTCTTGGTTGCGTAGCTATTTTAATGTAGGTCCGTTTCAAATTAATGGAGCAAGTAGAGTGATTAATAATTTGGCATTTAATTTAGATAGTACTGGCTATTATAAAGTAACTTCAGGACCTTCAACACGTAGAGTAATTGATTTTTCTGATGTTGAAAACGGCATGAGTATATTACCTACTGGTCAATCTGGCAATCCACAAAGTAAGCATTATGAGGATCAGGCTGAAAAGTTTAATAAAGGTGAATTTGTACCAATGTTATTAAATGAAGACAAAATTAGAGCCTTTGAAAATATATTGGTGTTGGTGCCGGAAAAATAATATTACAAACTAATTATTAATGGTGTTACATTCCGCTAGAATTATCTAAACAATCTTATGTAATCGGTTTAATACTTTAAAAAATTAAATTTTCAAGAATTAACATGAAAGTAGTTCCACAATTATTATACAAACATAATAAAGTTAAAAAGATAATGGTTGATGGGCTTTCAAGCATAGTTTATAAAAATATTGATACAATAGACACTGAAATTGATCATTATGTTGCAACGCATGTTATATCAGTTGTATTAAAAGGAAAACTTAAAATTCAAACTTATTATGAAGGAGAACAATTTTTGGCTGCTCAAAATCAAGTTGTTTTTATTCCTAAAGGTCGGTATATGATTACCGATATAATACCTGAAAATAAAGAATTTGAAGCAGTATTTTTTTTCATTGAAGATGAATTAATAAATAATTTCCTGAATTCTAAGGAAGACATTCATAGTGCAGATAGCTTTGATTATGTTATGAAATATTCAGAGAAACTTAAAATATTTACTGAAACGATTCTTGTACTTTATCAAAATGAGGCAAATATATTCAAGGATTTAACAAAACTAAAACTTTTAGAATTGTTGCATTTATTTTATAATTCTGACCAAAAAATCAATTTTATACAAATACTTAAATCTCTTCAAAAATTAACAAAAAGAAATATTAAAGAAATAATGGAACTCAATTTCGACAAACCATTATTAATAGAAGATTATGCTTTTTTAACTGGGAGAAGTGTTTCATCGTTTAGAAGAGATTTTAAACGAAAGTTTGGAACGACACCAAAGAAATGGTTAATAAATAAAAAACTTGAAAAGGCAAAGAATCTTCTTAAAACAACTGATTTAAGTATCAACCAAGTTTCATTAAATGTTGGTTTTGAAAGTGCTTCTCATTTTATTAATTTATTTGGAAAAGTTTATAATGAAACACCAAAACAATTTCTCATTCGAAAACGACTGGTTAAGGCATTATAACTTTTGACCGAAAATTGATATTTCTGACTTTTTATTAGATTTTACTTTTTACAGCTAAATATCTTTGCATTTTAAACAAACATAAAATGTATAAAATAGTATTATCAATTATTGTTGTTTTAATTGCGTCTTGTAATGAGTAGATTAACAAACCAAATAAAAAAGTTATGAATGAAATTAAAAGTGAAGTGTCTTCTAAGGGATTTGTCAAATTAAAAACAGAGGTGGTTTGGAATAAATTAATTGAATTTGGTGGTACAGAGAAATTTGTACCTGAATTAATTGAAAAGGTTGATTTAAAAGGAAATGGCATTGGTGCAATACGAAATATTTTTCTAAAAGGTGGTGGGGAAATTGTTGAGAAATTAACTGAAATAGACGTTGAAAAGCATCATATGGAATTCGTAATAATATCTACTCCAATGCCAATTTCTAAATATACTGGAATATTTAAAGTTAAAAAAGTGACGGATAATGAATGTGAAGTAATATTTATATCGAAGTTCAGTGTTT
>DEIV01000093.1 GCA_002352665.1 Flavobacteriaceae bacterium UBA2765 | reverse complement strand
ACGTAATTGGCAATATGCAATATGTGGGAATAACTATGCTTGTTATGGCTATTGTACCTTTCGTATTTTTAAGTAAATACGGAAGAAAAAAAATCGGAATTAAAAAACCTACAAATAATCGATGGATAATTATTGCGTTTTTAATTGGTAGCGTTTTTAGCATCTTCCTTTACTTCATTGGAGAAATCTTTTACGGTAATTCTTACGAAAATTGGTATAACTATATTGGAAAATCCTATAATATTCCACAAACAATCGACGAGCAAAGTAAACTTATTATGTTTGGTATTTCAGCTTTTATTGCAATGACATTTAGTCCGTTTGGAGAAGAACTTTTTTTCAGAGGAATAGTACATTCAAGTTTTGCGAATTCCTTGGGTAAGAGAAAAGCATCTATAATTGATAGTTTAGCATTTGCTACTGTTCATATTTCACATTTTGGTTTAGTCTTTCATAATCAAAAGTGGAAATTCCTATTAGTCCCGACTTTGATATGGGTTCTAAGTATGTTTATTGTAAGTATTATATTTTACGTTTGCAGAAAACGTTCAGGCTCGATTTTAGGAGCAATAATATGTCATTTAGCCTTCAATTTGGGAATGACTTACTGTATTTTCTATCCAATCATCTGGAAATAAAAACTGCCACTAATAACTAAGCGTTCAATAACTAAGCGTTCGTGTGATGGTAGCACCCAACATGTACGCCACGTTGCTCTATTATAGGTTTCTCGTAAAATTTATGTTATTTGTGAAGTGTTTTTTTAGCTGTATTTTTTAAATTTGCTTACTAACTCATCAAATTTTCTTTTTCTTTTTTAGTCTTTTTCTATTTGATTAACTTTTCTGCGTTTTCGACAGTTTAATTTGATTTATTTTTCTAACCCATATTATGGTAACCCTCTTACATCAATTCGAAAAACTGATAAAGCCTTAGAATACACCTCAAAACTAATTACAACTAATAATATAGAGCAAAATTAATGATGGTTATGTACACAAGCAAACCTTATTTTAAAATAACTTGACAGTTTAACCTTTATGAATAATAAAAATTGCAGGTCTTTTATTTAAATTTTCTTTGATATATTTCCATTTTGCAACCGGCATGGTTTTAATATATTCTGTAGGTAATGTAATATCAACCGCCACACAAAGTAATGTACTTTCAGACAATGTTTGCAATAAGTCAGACAATAATTTTTCATTTCTATATGGGGTTTCAATAAAAATTTGAGATTGATTTTTATCAAATGACCATTTTTCCAATTGCTTAATACGTTTTTTACGTTCGGCTTTTTCAATAGGCAAATATCCATTAAAAGCAAAATTTTGTCCATTTAAACCTGAGGACATCATAGCCATAATGATAGAAGATGGTCCTACCATAGGTACCACATCAATATTTTTCTGATGGGCTAAAGTTACTATAGAAGCACCAGGGTCAGCAACTGCCGGCACACCGGCTTCCGACAATATACCCACATTTATACCATCTGAACAAACATCTAAATAATGCTGTTTCTCAATAGCATCTGTATATTTATTTAAGGGAAAAAGATGCAATGAAGATTGTGATTTTCTAGGAGATATTTTTTTTATAAACCTTCTTGCTGATTTTTCATTTTCTACAATATAATGATTCACTTGCTCTATAACTTTTTTAACTGAAATTGGCAGCACTTCAAAAGGTTCATTATTACCTAAAGTGGTTGGAATTAAATATAACTTTCCTTGTTTAGTCATGATCAAGAAGTCTTTGAGCAATAATAGTACAAGCTTTATCTAACATATTAAACACATTTTCAAATCCTCTTTGATTGTCATGGTAAGGATCCGGCACATCAACATTTTCATCAGGAAAGATCTCATTAAGAATCATTTTTACCTTGTCTTTATCATTTTCATTTCTAGACAATTTTAACACATCTCTTCTATTAGAATTATCCATTACATAAATCAGATCGAATTCATCAAAATCAGCCATTTGAAATTGCCTACAACGCTGATCTGTAATATCTAAAAGATTTTTTTTGGCAACAGTAATTGAACGTTCATCCGGCAATCTACCAATATGATAATTACCTGTTCCTGCGGAATCAACAAATATTTTTTGAGTATTGACTTTAGATTTTAAAATACCCTCAGCTAATGGCGAACGACAAATATTACCGAGGCATACCATTAATATACGAGTCATTTTTTAAGAATTAAAAAGATAACTTTTTAGTGATATCATCAACATATTTTCTGAATTGCTTATCTGTTTCTGTAAGATTATCAACGGTTTTACAAGCGTGTAATACCGTTGCATGATCTCTACTTCCAATTTGAGAACCAATACTGGCTAAAGAAGCTTTGGTCATACGTTTAGCAAAATACATTGCTAATTGCCGAGCTTGTACAATATGTCTTTTTCTAGTTTTTGATTGGAGTGTAGTTACATCCATTTCAAAATATTTAGAAACTACCTTCTGTATATAATCTATAGAGACTTCTCGTTTTGTGTTTTTTACAAATTTATCTACAATTTGTTTGGTCAAAGCCAAGGTAAACTCTTTTCTATTAAAAGAAGCTTGTGCAATCATTGAAATTAAAACACCTTCTAATTCTCTAACATTAGATTTGATGTTTTTTGCAATGTACTCAACTATTTCTTCAGGCATTTCAACACCGTCTCTGAATAGTTTTTTATGTAAAATTAATATTCTGGTTTCAAAATCGGGTGACATTAGTTCAGCAGATAAGCCCCATTTAAAACGAGATAATAATCGTTGTTCAATATCTTGCATATCAACAGGTGCCTTATCTGATGTTAAAATTACCTGTTTTCCATTTTGATGTAAATGGTTAAAAATATGGAAAAAGACATCTTGAGTTCCTGATTTTCCGGATAAAAATTGAACATCATCAACAATTAAGGCATCAATCATCTGATAAAAATGAATAAAATCATTTCGAGTGTTGCCTTTAACGGAGTCAATATACTGTTGAGTGAATTTTTCTGCAGAGATATATAAAACCGTTTTTTCAGGATGTTTATCTTTTATATCTACACCAATAGCATGTGCCAAATGTGTCTTTCCAAGACCTACACCACCATAAATCAATAATGGATTAAAAGATGTACCTCCCGGCTTATTAGCAACTGCCATACTAGCGGATCTTGCCAATCTATTAGAATCACCTTCAATAAAACTATCAAAATTATAATTTGGATTGAGCTGAGATTCTATTTTTACTTTTTGTATACCTGGAATTATAAAAGGATTTCTTAACTCTCTTTTATCAATTTCTAATGGAACTGTAATCCCTTGAGAATTAAAAGGTTTTCTATTTGAACTCGGTATTTTTACGGTATGCATATTTTTACTACTGTATGCATTTTCCATTCTCACATCATAAATCAGCTTAGCATCTTCACCTAATTCTCGTACCAAAGCTACCCTTAACAATTTTATATAATGTTCTTCTAACCATTCATAAAAAAATTTGCTTGGAACCTGTATGGTCAATGCCTCTCCAGTTATTTTTATTGGCTTGATAGGTTCAAACCAAGTTTTATACGCTTGTGGTTTTATGTTATCTTCAATAAAAGACAGACAATTATTCCAAACTGAAGTAGCAGTTTTACTCATTATAAAATATTAGTTTCGTTGGTTAGATTAAAGAGACGTTTCTCAGGGTTTTACTCTCAATAATTTTGAGTTACAAAAGTGTGAATATTTTTTCTTATAAAAAATTATTTTTCTATTGATTTTTAATTTTTTTTTATGTAAACTCTCAAGCTCAAATATAAACAATTTATGTTGAAGCATGAAATAAAAATTCGAGTTCGTTATGGTGAAACTGACCAAATGAAATATGTTTACTATGGTAACTACGCCCAATACTTTGAAATGGGTAGGGTCGAATGGCTTCGCAACCTTGGTGTTACCTACAAAAACATGGAAGAACAAGGCATTATGCTACCCGTAACAAATCTGAATATAAATTATTTAAAACCTGCTAAATACGACGATTTATTGACCATAAAAACAACATTAATTAAAAAACCCACCGCTAAAATTGAATTTGAATTTGAAATTTACAATGAAACTGAAGAATTGTTAACAAAAGGCTATACAGCTCTTGTTTTTATTGACATTGAAAAGAATAGACCTACTAGAGCTCCTAAATATATTATGGATAAAGTAGCTATTTTGTTCAATTAAATTACACTAACCTTAATATGCCTTATTTTTTCTAATTCTTTTTTTACTTTTTCTGCTTCCTTTTTTCGAATAGCAACTTCAAATTCACAATTCAAATCCATTTTTTGTTTCACCAATATTATATTATGCTCTTTAATTATACGCATAACACTATTCATATATTGATAACCAAAAATCAGTTCAAGATAAATATTTACGGTTTTCGTAACAACAGTAGAAGCTTCCAAAGTCATTTGTGTAGCGGTTTTGTATGCGTTTACCAGGCCACCAACACCCAATTTTGTACCTCCAAAATAACGCACCACTACCACCAATACATTAGTTAAATCTTTAGACAGAATTTGTCCGTAAATAGGTTGTCCTGCCGAATTATTAGGCTCACCATCATCATTTACTCTAAATTTGATATCTTCTACACCTATTTGCCAGGCATAACACCAATGCCTAGCCTTATGATGTTCCTTTTTTAAATTTGCGATAATTATTTTTACTTGACTTTTATGCTGTAAAGGATAGGCATAAGCTATAAATTTACTTCCCTTATCCTTAAATACAGTTTCTTCTGAAGGTTTATTAATGGTTTTGTATGTGTCTGAAGTAGTCAAATAAAATATTTTAATTCTTAAATGGATTAAACCTTTTCTGTATTAGATGTTCTTTATAATTTTAAAGGTATCCAACCCTATTTGCATTTTAGAAGTTTCTTCACCTTTAATTATAGGTGCTTTTACCCCTCTTAAAAAAGATTTATTTCCAATAAAGATTCTGGCTTCGTCCCATAAATTGAGATCAATAAATGTCTGAATGGTTTGTGTTCCTCCTTCAACAATAAGAGATTGGATTTCATACTCAAATAACACATCATTAATTTGTTGGACAATATTTTTAGAAAAATCTAACTTCCTATAGATTAAATTTTCAGAATCTTCTTTTTTCTTTGCAGTAAAAATGATTGTTTTTACTTTACCATCTAAGACATGATAGTTATCCGGAATTCTTAACTTACCATCTAAAACCAAACGTAAAGGATCATTACCTTGCCAATATCGTACATTTAATTTAGGATTATCATTCATAACGGTATTAGTACCGACTAATATAGCTTGCTCTTCTGCCCTCCATTTATGCACCAATTGCCTTGAATATTCATGAGTTATCCATACCGGCTGAAGCTGAGACGCATCAATTTGAACTTGCTTAAGCTTTTTATTATCGGTTTTTAATCCATTTTGTAGAATTACAGAATCTTTAGAAAAGTCAGGGCTCACAAACCCATCTATAGTTTCTGCCCATTTCAATATAATATAAGGCCTTTTCCTTGTGTGATAAGTAAAAAAACGTTTGTTCATGGCAATACACTCATCTTTTAATACCCCAACAATCACTTCACAACCATGCTGTTGCAATTTTTCTATTCCTTTTCCCGCTACCTTAGCAAACGGATCAATACAACCCACAACAACTTTTGGTATCTTACTTTTTACTATTAAATCTGAACAAGGTGGTGTTTTACCAAAATGATTACATGGCTCTAAACTTACATACAGAGTCGACTTTGCCAACAGGCTTTTATCCATTACAGCAGTAATAGCATTTACTTCTGCATGATGCCCTCCAAACGGACTCGTATACCCCTCAGCAATAATTACATTATTGTATACAATAACACAACCAACCGTAGGATTAGGCCTAGTAGTTCCCAGTCCATTTTTTGCTAATTCCAAACAGCGTTTTATATATTTTTCATGTATCTTCACTTCACAAAAATACAGTTTAAAGTTTAGTTTTTAGAAATATGACAATTAGAAAAATCAAACCTTCAGACAATACTGAAATTGAACAAATTATCAAGGCTGCTATTCTGGAGTTTGGTTTACCCACAGTAGGAACTGCCTATGAAGATATTGAAACTAACAAAATGTACGAATCTTACCAAGGAGAAAAAGAGATCTATTTTGTTATTGAAAATAATGGCAAAATTTTGGGCGGTGGCGGAATTAAACCCTTAAAGAACAATACTAAAAATATTTGTGAACTACAAAAAATGTACTTTTCTCCACTAGTAAGAGGTAAGGGATATGGTAAAAAAATGATAGAAAAATGCCTACAAGCTGCTAAAGATTTTGGCTATAACCATTGTTATTTAGAATCAGATCCTTCTATGGAAGTGGCTATCCACATCTATAAAAAACATGGATTCTCTCTTTTAAATGCACCTCTTGGAGGAACCGGACACCATGCTTGTGATATTTGGATGCTTAAAAAATTAGATGCTGATTTCTAAAATTCACAGTAATTGATGATTTTTATGCGCGATAAAAAAGATTATGACCTTACTTAAATTAAAAACAAAATTCTTAGAAGATTTGGCAAATTTGTACCCAAAAGAAGAAATATTATCTTTTTTTAGTTTGTTGATAGATTTTATATTAGGCTTATCCAAAGTTGATATTGCCCTTCATCCAAATCGGACTATTGAAGAAAATACACTCAACTTTTTTTATAATGCTTTAAATGATTTACAAAATGAAAAACCCATTCAATATATAATAGGTACCACTGAATTTTACGGTTTACCATTTTACGTGAATAATAATGTATTGATACCAAGACCAGAGACCGAAGAATTGGTGGAGTGGATGTTAAATAAATTGAACCTGCAAAACTCAGCACTCAAAGCTCAACCCTCAACACTTAACATCTTAGATATTGGTACAGGTAGCGGATGCATAGCTATAGCTTTAGCTAAAAATCTACCTGATGCTTCCGTAGTTGCGATTGATATTTCAACAGATGCTTTGCAAATTGCACAACAAAATGCATTATTGAACAAAGTCAATATTAATTTTATTGAACACGATATACTTAACCCTAAGACCCTACAATCATCAAGTAATATAGAGCAGCATCTTAAATTTGATATTATCGTTAGTAACCCACCCTATGTGCGTCATTTAGAAAAACAAGAAATAACAGATAATGTATTGTTACACGAACCACACTTAGCTCTGTTTGTTGAAAACGACAACCCTTTGTTATTTTATGATAAAATTGCAGATTTTGCGAAAAGGAACTTAACTGAGAATGGACAAATCTATTTTGAAATCAACCAATATTTAGGTCAAGAAACCACTAGATTACTCAAAGAGAAAGGATTTAAAAATATTGAATTAAAAAAAGATTTTTTAGGTAATGACAGGATGGTTAGAGGCATATATTTCTAATCAATCTATACTTCAATTCATTTGAATTTTCAATAGAACAGTTATAATTCAAGGAAATTTCGTTTTTTAATAAACAATTTCAATACTCTTAAAAATTCAAAATAATATTAACGAGACACAGCTATGGCCTAAGTTTTAATTGAATTCTAATTTCAATAACATAAAAAAACCAACGTTAGAAAACGTTGGTTTTTTTATAAGATCTAGAAACAAGTTAAGGGTAATCCTCCCTTCTACAAATGAATTACTTCATCATAAGCATCAGCAACGGCTTCCATAACCGCTTCGCTCATGGTTGGATGTGGATGGATAGTTTTTAACACTTCATGTCCGGTAGTTTCTAATTTTCTACCTAATACGGCCTCTGCAATCATATCAGTTACACCGGCACCAATCATATGACAACCTAACCATTCGCCATATTTGGCATCAAAAATAACCTTTACAAACCCATCTGTAGCTCCTGCTGCTGTAGCTTTACCTGATGCTGAAAATGGAAACTTACCTATTTTCAAATCGTAACCCGCATCCTTGGCTTGTGCTTCAGTCATACCAACACTAGCTATTTCAGGTGTAGCATAAGTACAACCTGGAATATTACCATAATCAATTGCTTCCGGCTCTAATCCCGCTATTTTCTCCACACAAGTTATACCTTCTGCCGAGGCAACATGAGCTAAGGCCGGACCATCAACAACATCACCAATGGCATAATAACCGGGAATATTGGTTTGGTAATAACTATTTACTAATATTTTATCTTTATCAGTGGCGATTCCCACATCTTCTAATCCTATATTTTCAATATTGGTTTTAATACCTACAGCAGAAAGCACTATATCGGCTTCTAAAACTTCTTCACCTTTTTTAGTTTTTACGTTGGCTTTTATACCAGAACCGGAAGTATCAACAGAAGTCACACTAGATTCAGTCATTACTTTAATGCCTGATTTTTTAAAGGAACGTTCAAATTGTTTAGAAACATCAACATCTTCCAGAGGTACTAAATTTGGTAAAAATTCAACTACAGTAACATCGGTTCCCATGGCATTATAAAAATGAGCAAACTCAACACCAATAGCTCCGGAGCCGACTACTATCATTTTTTTAGGCTGCTTAGTTAAAGACATCGCCTCACGATAACCAATTACTTTTTTACCATCTATTGGTAAAAATGGTAATTGACGGGAACGTGCACCTGTAGCCACAACAATATGATCAGCTGTATATTCAACGGTTTTTTTATGACTATCTGTAACATCAACTTTTTTACCTGGTTTTACTTTACCAAATCCATCAATAACATCAATTTTATTCTTTTTCATTAAAAACTGAACGCCTTTACTCATGCCATCCGCCACATTTCTACTGCGTTTTATAACTGCAGAAAAATCCTTATCAATTTCCTTGGCTTTTAAGCCATAAGCATCTACATGTTTTAAATAATCATAAACTTGAGCACTTTTTAAAAGTGCTTTAGTAGGAATACAACCCCAGTTAAGACAAATCCCCCCTAAATTTTCTTTTTCTACAATAGCCACTTTAAAACCTAACTGAGAAGCTCTAATGGCTGTTACATATCCGCCGGGTCCACTTCCTATAATAATGATGTCGTATTTCATAATGATGATTATTTATTGGTATTTTATTTTTTATTCAAACTAAATTTTGCATAAAAATTCCTTCTCTTTATGCGGTTAGCGTCGTTACAAATTTAATCAAATTTTATTGCTTTTACAGGACTAATTTTACTTACTAAATAAGAAGGTATCAACAACATCAACAAACACAAAACAAGTGTACCCGCATTTAGTAATAAAACATAGCCCAAACTAATATATACGGGAGCTTCACTAACATAATAATTTTCAGGATCTAGTTGAATAAATCCAAAATATTTCTGTAATAACAACAAACTGACACCAATAACATTACCCCAAATCATTCCTTTTGCAATTAAGTAGGCAGCATTGTACAAAAATACTTTACGGATACTCCAATTAGTACTTCCTAATGATTTCAAAATACCAATCATCTGTGTACGTTCTAAGATTAAGACCAATAAAGCCGTAATCATATTGATACCGGAAATTAAGATCATAATAAAAATAATGACAATAATATTGGTATCTAATAAACCCAGCCATTCAAATATGGCAGCATATTTTTCTGAAATAGTATGTGCATTTAATGTTGAGCCAACTTGTTGGTAAATTTCACTTCCTTTTTCTTCAAGTTCATCAAAATCATCCAATAATACCTCAAAGCCACCAATCTGATTAGATTCCCATTTATTGAGACGTTGTACATGTTTAATATCTCCTATAACAAATTTATCGTCAAAGTCTTTAAATCCTGAATTGTAAATTCCTACTATATTAAAAATCCTAAGATTTGGGGTTGTTGCATTATTCTTGAAAAAAAACAAGTTAAAAGTATCTTTTAACTTTAAGTTCAGTCTATCAGCAGTCAATTTAGAAATTAATACCTGATCTGACCTTTTATCAGTAATTTCAAATAAATCACCTTCAATTAAATATGATTTAAAAAAAGACCAGTCATAATCTTTATTAACACCTTTATAAATAACACCCTCAAAATCGGTTTCAGTTCTAATACTTCCCACTTTGGTGGCATATGTTTGCACATTTTTCACACCCTCAACAGTAGTGAATTTTGGATAAAAATCTTGTTCAATTAAAATAGGCGATACTGTAATTTCTGAATTGTTATCTTCAAAATTAGCAATTTGTATATGACCGTTAAAACCCGATATCTTTTCTTTAATTTTTTTTTGCAGACCAACACCGGTTGCAATAGAAATCAACATGATAATAATACCTAATGCAATAGCTGTAATTGCAATTTTTATTATTGATGAGGATATACTACTTTTATACTGTTTACCAGCAATAATTCTTTTAGCTAAAAATAACTCGTAATTCAAATCTTATGGTCTATATCAATTTCAAAAATACATATTTCTTTTGGGTTTTTATTTTAGTTTTCGGATTCATTTCCTGTGCTAAAAAATCTTCTAGCAAAACTATCAAAAAAAATCACCAAATTAGTCAAAACATAGCACCTGACAGCTTGTCACCTGATGGTATTATTGATGATTTAATTATTTCTAAACCAGTAGATTATTTGTACTTAATTAAACAAAAAGTTATAGGTGTTGTTGGAAACCAAACTAGCGTTGTAAAAAACAAAAATAATAGTTTTACACACCTAGTCGACACTTTAATTTCATTAAAAATTGATATAAAAAAAGTATTTTCACCCGAACATGGCTTTAGAGGGAAAGCAGATGCCGGAGAAAAAATAGACGATGCTAAAGACACAAAAACAGGACTCCCCTTAATATCATTATATGGAAAAAACAGAAAGCCTTCGCAGGAACAATTAAAGGATCTTGATGTGGTTATTTTTGACATACAAGATGTCGGTGTAAGATTTTATACCTACATTTCCACTTTGCATTATGTAATGGAAGCATGTGCAGAAGCAAATATTTCATTAATTGTAATTGACAGACCCAACCCAAATTCTCATTACATAGATGGTCCACTTTTAGAAATTGAACATAAAAGTTTTGTGGGCATGCATCCGGTACCTGTAACTTATGGAATGACTATTGGAGAATATGCAAAAATGATTAACGGTGAAAAATGGTTAAAAGACGGTTTACAATGTGAATTAACAATAATGCCTATTAAAAACTATACACATCAGACCATGTATAGCTTACCGATTAAGCCTTCTCCTAATCTTCCTAATGATGTTTCTATAAACCTTTACCCTAGTTTATGTTTTTTTGAAGGAACGACCGCTAGTGCAGGCAGAGGTACTGCAATGCAATTTCAAATTTTTGGAGCTCCGTATTTACCGAAAAAAGAATTTTCTTTTAGTTTTACTCCAATAGCCAATGAGGGAGCAAAACATCCTAAATTTAAAGGAGAATTGTGTTATGGAAAAGACCTAAGAAAGACTAAAAGGCTAAATGCAATAGATTTAAGCTGGATTGTTGAATGTTATAAAGCAAGTAACAATAAATCTCAGTTTTTTAATCCATTTTTGACCAAATTAGCGGGGACAAAGAATTTACAACAACAAATAGAAAGTGGTTTGACCGTAGAAGAAATTAGAACAACTTGGCAACAAGGTTTAGAATCATTTAAAAAAACCAGAAGTAATTATTTAATTTACGACTAGTCTTTAAAGTGGCAATCTCTTCTGCAACGCTTCAATTATATTAAATGCAGCGGGACACACTTCAGTGTTTTTTAAAGTTAGATGTGTCAATTGTATAAACTTTTTTCTATTGGTATGTGGGTATTCACTACATGCTTTGGGTCTTACGTCATAAATGATACAAGTATTATCGGTTTCATCTAAAAAAGTGCATGGAGCTTGCTTCAGCACCATAAAATCATCTTCATCTTTTTGTAAATAAGTAAAAATAAATTGCTGCTCTTTTATTTTTAAATGCTTTGCGATACGAGAAATATCTTTATTCGTGAAAATAGGACTCGTAGTTTTACAACAATTTGCACATGTTAAACAGTCAAACTTATCAAATTCATCCTCATGTAAATCTTGCATCAAGACATCCAATCGCTTTGGAGATTTTTTTCTCAACTTTGCAAAATACTTTGCTGTAGTTGCCTTCTTCTCTTTTGATAATTCTGCTAAATTCTCTAGTGAAGCTCTCATTAATTGAACCAAAATGTTATCCCTTTTATTTTAGCCAAATCGGGTATTTGTTCTAATTTAATTTTTTGAGTACCAAAATCATTAATACCTAATTCTTTCTTATCAATAGTTATAGTTGCATTTAATTCATCAACAAATAAAATAGCAGTACTAAATGTAGACTGTACTTTATTGACTGTATAATTATCAATAACATCTTTAAAAGAAGATTTTAGGCCTAAACCTTTAATAGTTTTATAATTTTTATCAAAAATTTGAACATTATCAATTACCGAAGCCGAATCTTGCTCTACCTTAGGCGTTATAGTCAATAAATGATTTCCTTGTTTGTTATAGATCAAATATTCATCATAAGACGATTCAGCAACATTATCTTCACCTAAATGTGATACTATAGAATCTTTCTCAAAAATGGACTCCAACTCTTGAATTTTAGTTATAGATGTAATTTTACCTATTTGCTCCTTAGCTAAAGTGTAATTTGTTTCTTCCTTACACTGTATCATTAATACTGATACAGCAACTAGCAATATTATTATCTTTTTCATATTGTATTTATTATATTATTTCATAGCCTTCTTCAATATTCCTAAAACCCCTCTCATAAAAGTCGCACTGGTCAATACCTTAATAATAGGATTGGTACGGGTACTTCTTCTACTGGTACTTTTTCTTTTTGTTTTAGCTTTGGTTTCTTTTTCTTTAGCTTCTAGCTCTTCTGCCTTTTCAATTTTTTTATTTAGCATTTCATAAGCACTATCTCTATCAAGAACTTCATTATACTTTTTTGCTATTTTAGAATTAGAGATTAAAGTATCTAGTTCATCTTTAGTTAAAATATCCATCCTGCTCATAGGTGCTCTTAGCATAGTTCTGGCTAATGGTGTTGGTATCCCTTTTTCATTCAAACAAGACACCAGAGCTTCACCAATACCCAATTGGGTTAATACTTCGGCCGTATCGTAATATTCTGAATCAGGATAATTTTCTGCCGTTAATTTAATGGCTTTTCTATCATTAGCCGTAAAAGCACGTAGTGCATGTTGAATTTTCAATCCCAATTGCGATAATACATCTGACGGTACATCTTTAGGGTTTTGCGTAACAAAATAAATACCTATTCCTTTAGATCGAATGAGTTTAACAATACTTTCAATCTGATTAAGTAAGGCTTTTGACGCTTCATTAAATATTAAATGGGCCTCATCTATAAAAAGTATCAATTCTGGTCTACCTGAATCTCCCTGCTCTGGAAAAGTATCATAGATTTCCGCCAACAATTGTAACATAAATGTAGAAAACAATTTTGGTTTATCTTGAATATCTGTTAACCGCAGCACTGAAATCATGCCTCTTCCATTTTCATCAACCCTAGTAAGGTCACTCACTTCAAAAGAACGTTCACCAAAAAATAATTCCCCACCTTGCTGCTCAATTTCAACTACTTTACGAAGAATAGAACCGGTAGAAGAAGTTGAAATTCTTCCATATTCAGATTCCAGTTCTTTTTTACCTTCTTGTGTTGCATATTGCAATACTTTTTTAAAATCTTTTAAATCTAATAAGGGTAATTTTTTATCATCACAATACTTAAATAAAATAGCAACTATGCCGCTTTGGGTATCAGATAGATCTAAAATTCTAGACAACAAAACAGGACCAAATTCAGAAACCGTTGCTCTTAGGCGGGATCCATTCTGTTCTGAAATGGTCAAAATTTCCACCGGAAAGCCTTTTGCTTCAAAGGGTAATCCTATTTTTTGATGACGTTCATCAATTTTTGGATGACCAGGACTTGCCTTTGCCAATCCACTTAAATCACCTTTTACATCCATCAAAAGCACGGGAATTCCTTTTTCTGACAAATTTTCAGCCAATACCTGTAAAGTTTTGGTTTTTCCTGTACCTGTTGCCCCTGCTATTAAACCATGTCTATTAAGTGTTTTTAATGGTATGTTTACAAATGCTTCTGTAATAGTTTCTTCACCTAACATCGCAGCACCTAATGTAATATGCTCTCCTTTGGCTTTATATCCGTCGTTTATATAATTGAAAAATGCTGTTGATTCACTCATTAAGATTGCTTTTAATTAAGATGATAAAAATAAGATTAAATATCACAAATTAAAAGATTGTAAGGAATTAATATTTCCATATCAATTACGCAATGATTAAAACCTGTTTATTCTTTAGTTTAGAAACGCTTATTTCTTACCTTTGCCGAATCTTTTTTTATTAAATTTAATCGTAATGAAAAATTATTTAAAGTTGATTTTAGGTATCTTTATTATAGCCTTAACCGCCTGTTCAACTCATAACAAAACCGAGTTAGAATTTTTGCAATCTCAAGAAAAAACCAAACTCGGTCTTCCCTTTTCTGATGCTGTAAAAGTAAATGATATGCTTTTCCTAGCCGGACAAATTGGTATGGATCATGCTGTTAGAAAATTAGTTGAAGGTGGTATTGAAGCAGAAACAGCACAAGTTTTAGAAAATATAAAAGCCGTTTTAAAGGCAAATGGATCAGATTTAGATCATGTAGTTAAATGCACAGTAATATTAGCTGATATAAATGATTTTGCTGCAATGAATAAGGTCTACATATCTTATTTTAAGCATAATTTCCCGGCTAGAACCACTTTTAGTGCTCAACTGGTTGCCGGTGCAAAAATTGAAATTGAAGCCCTTGCAGTGATTAAATAAATATGGATAAAAAAATTCAATTATTGTTAGACAAAGGAGAAATGCTTCCCTTAATGGAAGAGTTCTATACCATTCAAGGCGAAGGTTACCATACAGGTACTGCGGCCTATTTTATCAGGGTTGGTGGTTGCGATGTGGGCTGCCATTGGTGCGATGTTAAAGAAAGTTGGAATGCTGAATTACACCCTGCTACAATAACTGACACTATAGTTGAGAATGCCAGTAAATATAGTGATACAGTAGTTATAACGGGTGGAGAGCCATTAATGTGGAATATGGATTATATTACCAATAAGCTACAATTAAAAAATATTAAAACGCATATTGAAACTTCCGGTGCTTATTCTTTGTCTGGAAAATGGGACTGGATCTGCCTTTCTCCAAAAAAGAATAAATTGCCACACCCGGAAGTATATCAAAAAGCAAATGAATTAAAAGTAATTGTCTATAATAAAAATGATTTTCAATTTGCAGAAGAACAAGCTTCAAAAGTGAGTAGCAATTGCGTATTGTTTTTACAACCGGAATGGAGTAATCAAGAAAAAATGACGCCACTTATTGTAGATTATGTAATGCAACATCCTCAATGGAAGATATCATTACAAACACATAAATATTTAAATATTCCTTAACTTACAGAAATATGACGTTCTGTAATGCTCAAAATTCTTTCAAACTGTTCTTTTAAGCCCATATCACTATTGTCAAATTCTATGGCCCCCTTAGCTTTTATCAGCGGGGAATCTTTACGAGTTGAATCTAAATAGTCTCTTTGTTCTACATTATGTAGCACTTCTTCATAAGAAACATCATGACCTTTTTCCAACAGTTCTTTATAACGTCTGGTTGCTCTTTTCTCTGGAGAGGCGGTCATAAATAATTTCAACTCTGCCTCAGGGAAAACCACGGTTCCTATATCTCTACCATCCATAACTATACCACTTTCCTCTCCCATCTTTTGTTGCTGCTCAACTAATTTTTTTCGAACAGCAGAGAGTGCAGATACTGTACTTACCAATTTAGAAACTGCTAATGATCTAATTTCATTTTCAACATTTATACCATTCAAATACATTTCTGAAAATTTTAACTTCTCATTGTATTTAAAACTTAATGTAATATGTTGCAGGCTACCAATTAACGCCTCCTTTTTTAAATAATCAGTATCAACAAAATTATTTTGCATAGAGTAAAGTGTCACTGCTCTATACATGGCTCCTGTATCTACATAGAGATAACCTAATTTGTTTGCCAATTGTTTGGCTATTGTACTTTTACCAGTTGATGAAAAACCATCAATCGCTATTATTATTTTATTTGAGCTTTTCAATGTTTTAAAATGTTTTTTTTGATAAATCAATATTCAAAGTAAAAGTATTTGTATTTGTTACAGGATGGTATTTTGTAAAAGCATAATTAAATTTTAACCTGCCCATTTTTAATCCAAATCCAAACGATAAACCAGCAAAAGTTCTACTTTCTGTTAAACGTAATTCTTTACCACGTCTAAAGTTATAACCTAGTCTCAGATTAAAAACCTTATCAGGAAATAATTCTGCACCCACAACCACATGTCTAAAGGCGTTATCCATAAATGTAATATTATCATTAGTAGTTTCACCTCCAATTGTTGTTTGACTATCAGAAGGATTAGGCACGCCAACATTCCATTGCTGCAAATTATCTATAGTTATATGCCATTGTAATGGTACATTTTCAAGTTTATAGGATGCTCCAAGAGCAATTTCTAAAGGTAGCGATTCTCTAACTTCATCAAATACACTTATTTGATAACCAATATTTCTAATAACTGCAGAAATTATATATGGCTTGTTATCGTTAAAGTAGGTTAATCCAAAATCTAATGCCACACCACTAGAAGTAAAATTTTCAATACTTGAGCTGATATATTTGAGATTGGCTCCAGCATAGATATTACTTTTAGGTATTCTATAAGCATAGCCCAAGGAAAGAGATAAATCTCTAGCTGAAAAACTACCGGTTTCGGCTCCTGTTTCATCGGCTCCAATAAATTTTCCGTAGTTTACATAAGTAACTCCCGCATGTAACGTACCAAAATGTCTATTTATTAAATGTGCAAAAGTTAAAGAACCATAATTAATATCGGCTAAAAAGTCAACATAACTTGCAGATGCCTGATTATCAATTTCTTTATTAATGGTAGACGGATTCCATAATGGTTGATTTACATCGTCATACAATGTTAAAACTTCTCCTCCTAAAGCTGCTTGACGTGCAGAAGTACTTACATTTAAAAAATTAAACACCTGTTCACCACCTACTTGCGAAAAAGTCAAGGCAGAAAATAAAAAAAATAGTATGAATAATTTTTCTTTCATTTGCGTGACAAAGAAACTAGAAATATAAGTTATAACGTAATTATTTATGAATATTTTCAAATCAGTGTAAAATACCTTCTACTTTATGGTAACTGATTATCTGATAAATGCTGAAGAAATATCTTGTAAATCAATACCCCATAAAACAGGTAATACAAAATACACAAAGAGTGTAAGTATGATAATAGAAATAATATTCATAAAAATTCCTTTACTCACCATATCCGGAATTCTCAGATAACCAGAACCAAATACAACCGCATTTGGAGGCGTAGCCACAGGTAACATAAATGCACACGATGCCGCTACAGCTGCAGCGGTCATCAAGACTAAAGGATGTACTCCAACGGTGATAGCCATCGGTGCCAAGACTGGTAATAACATAGCGGTAGTTGCTAGATTAGACGTGATTTCAGTTAAAAAATTAACAGCTGTTATCAACAATAAAATCAATAAAATTATAGACAATCCTGCAAAAGCGGTCATTTGACTTCCTAACCATAATGCCAAGCCGCTTGTGTCAAAACCTTTAGCCAATGCCATACCGCCACCAAATAATAAGATTATACCCCATGGTAGTCTTACGGCCTCATCCCAATTGATTAATTTTTCCTTTTTATTTTTTGATGGTAATAAAAAAAGAATAACCGCAAAAAAGATAGCAATAATAGTATCGTCTATAGCAGGCAATATTTTTTTCAATAGAAATGATCTGGTAATCCAAGAAAAAGCTGTCAATGCAAAAATAAAGGATACCATTTTTTCTTCGTAGGAAATCTTACCTAACAATTTTATCAATCTTTTTATTTCTTCTCTTCCACCGGGAAATTCTTTTTGTTTAAATGAAAAAGCATAACGTGTAAGATATTTCCAACAAATAAATAATAAGACCAGTGAGATAGGAAATCCAAACATAAACCATTGCGAAAAGGTAATTTCATAATTATATGTTTTTTCAACTACTCCGGCAAGCACTAAATTTGGTGGTGTACCAATCAAAGTAGCCATACCTCCAATTGAAGCACTATAAGCAATGGCCAACATTAGAGCTTTACCAAAAATAAGATTTTCGTCTGCAATTGTATCAGGATTATCCTTTAATTGTTTGATAATAGCTATACCTATGGGTAACATCATTACGGAAGTTGCAGTATTAGATATCCACATAGATAAAAATGCTGTGGCTATCATAAATCCTAAAATTATTTTTCTAACATCTGAGCCTATAATATTAATTATATTTAAGGCAATCCGTTTGTGTAAATTCCACTTTTCAATGGCAATGGCAATGATAAAACCACCCATATATAAAAAGACAAATTTATGACCAAAAGATGCAGTCGTGGCTCCAATATCTAATCCTCCCGACAAAGGAAATAAAACAATGGGCAATAAAGCGGTTACAGCAATTGGAATAGCTTCGGTTATCCACCAGATGGCAATCCAAAGTGTTGATGCTAATACCGCATTAGCTTCTTTTGATAAACCCTCAGGGTGAAAAAATAGTAATGTTAAGACAAAAACAACTGGACCTAGCAGGAGTCCGATACGTTGGATTAGGTTTCTGTTAGACATGAGATTTGAAAAAAATTCTTTAAAGTTTTGTTTGTAAATCTAACAATTATTTTATTCTCACCTTTAGTCTGTAGTGATATTTTAATCTACAAATACAAACTTTTTTTGAAAAACACCGACAGTAGCAAGATCTTTATCATTGCCATTAGAAACACTTAGCATAGATAAAATAAAAAAGAAATTATATTGCTATTTATAATTATTAATCGAAGTAATTGTTACTAACTAAACTACCTCCACAAACAAACCTTCATCCGTTTTTGTAACTGTAGCCAATTTATGTTTAGTGAGACCTTTTATAGTTTTATCCCATTTTTTATTGCTTAAACCAGATTGTATCTTTAATTCGCTCAACGTCATCTTTTCTGATTTTTGAAGTAATGCCAATACTGCTTTTTCTTCGTCTGTCAATTCAACTGCCTTACGTTCCGGTCTCATTTGCGGAAAGAATAATACTTCTTGTATAGATTGGTTATTTGTTAAAAACATAATCAGCCTATCCATACCAATCCCCAAACCTGATGTTGGCGGCATACCATATTCTAAAGACCTTAAAAAATCATAATCAATAAACTCAGTGGCCTCATCATCTCCTTTTTGAGCCAATTTTAATTGATGTTCAAAACGTTCTCTTTGATCTATTGGATCATTTAATTCTGAATAAGCATTGGCCACTTCTTTACCACAAACCATCAACTCAAAACGTTCCGTTAATTCAGGGTTAGTTCGATGTTCTTTACACAAGGGACTCATTTCTTTTGGATAATCTGTGATATAGGTAGGTTGAATATAATTCCCCTCACATTTTTCACCAAAAATCTCATCAATCAACTTGCCTTTACCCATCGTTTTATCAACCTCTATGCCCATCTCAATTGCGGCTTTACGAATTTCGTCTTCCGTTTTATTGGTTATATCAAATCCGGTAAAATGTTTGATAGCATCTGTCATTGTTACCCTGACATAAGGTGCTTTAAAATCTATCTCATGATCTCCAAAGGTTGCCTTAGTAGTTCCATTTACTTGAATAGCACAATATTCCAATAAATTTTCTACGAATTCCATCATCCAATTGTAATCTTTATAAGCTACATAAATTTCCATGGCGGTAAACTCAGGGTTATGGGTTCTATCCATCCCTTCATTACGGAAATTTTTAGAAAATTCATACACACCATCAAAGCCTCCAACAATTAATCTTTTCAAATATAATTCATTTGCAATACGCATATATAAAGGCATATCCAAACTATTATGATGCGTGACAAAAGGCCTTGCTGCTGCACCTCCTGGAATAGGTTGTAAAATTGGAGTTTCAACTTCAAAATATCCGGCATCATTAAAATACTGACGCATGGCATTGAATAATTTTGTGCGTTTTACAAAAACTTCTTTTACATGTGGATTTACCACTAAATCTGCATAACGCTGTCTATACCTTAATTCAGGATCATTAAATTCATCATGGGTATTTCCTTCAGCATCAACCTTAGGTAAAGGCAAAGGTCTTAAAGCTTTACTAAGCAATGTGAAATTTTTTACTTTGATCGTTTTTTCACCAACTTTAGTTAAAAATAACTCACCTTCAATACCAATAAAATCGCCAATGTCTAATAATCTTTTATAGACATCATTATATTTACTTTTATCCTCGTCAGGACAAATTTCATCTCTTTTAAAATATACTTGTATTCTTCCTTGACTATCTTGTAGCTCTGCAAAACTAGCATTTCCTTGGATGCGACGCGACATTAAACGACCTGCAACAATCACTTTTTTACCTTCTTCAAAGACTTCTTTAATCTCTTTAGAGGTGTGGTTTACCGGAAATAAATCTGCGGGATAAGGATTGATACCCAGATCACGAAGCTTTTGTAATTTTTCTCGTCTTACTGTTTCTTGTTCAGAAAGTGCCATAAATAATCTTTTATTATAGCTGGCAAATATACTATATTTTCAAGAGAAAAACCTGTAACAAAATTGTCAAAAACGCGTCATATAGTCTGTAAAAATCAATTATCTTTGTAAAATTATTAAAATGGGATGTTTTAGAGTATTATTATCCATTATTTGTCCACCATTAGCTGTTGTTGATAAGGGTTGTGGTTCTATTGTAATTGTATTTATTCTTACTATTTTAGGATGGGTTCCCGGTGTAATTGCTGCATTAATTATTTTAAATAATCCAAAAAACTAACATTATGAAACGAGCATGTTAGAGTTTGTTATACCCAAGGGATGATTAATAGCGAACCGCATGTGACCGTTAAAAAACTATAAATATAAACACATGAAAACAAAAACTTTATTTCTTTTTATTGGAGTTGTACTACTACTCACAAGCTGTATGTTTACTGAAGAAATATATATAAATAAGAATGGCAGTGGTAACTATGCCTTTAAAATAGACATGAGTGAAATGTTAACTTCTATGGAAGGCGAAACAACTAAAGATTCTCTAAAAAAATCTAAAGCACTTGATACTATCATTTTTTTTAAAGATATTATCATTGAGAACAAAGATAGTATCGCTAAACTTTCTAAAGAAGATCAACAGCTTATTAATGAACTACAAGATTTAAAATTACACATGTTGGTTAATGAAGAAAAAAAACAAATGCTTCTTGATTTTAATTTGGATTTTAAAAATTTAGATGAATTAAAAAATATTCAAAAAAAGATAAATAAAGCTCAAGCATTAAATGATAAGAAAAATAATCCTCAAAAGGACATGACATTTAATGCAGATGTAACATATACACTAGATAAAAAGATGTTCTCTAGAAACGTAAAATTAAAAAATTTATCTACAGAAGAGTTTGAAAAGCATACAAAATCAACCTCTATGCTTGAGGGTACTTATCAACTGATTTATCACTTTGAAAAAGATATTAAAAGTGTATCGTATAAGTTTGCTCAAATTAGTGCTGATAAAAAAACGATGACTATTGAGGTTGACATGGATACATTGATAAAAAATCCTAAATTACTAGACTTTCAAGTGAGATTGAAATAAAAGTCTCCCACTCCAACCCTTTTTTAAGAGAAGGACTAGAATTTATATCGCATATAATAATGAAAGTAATACATCTTCAAGACCTTGGTACTAGAGATTATAAAGAAACTTTAGATTATCAAAAAGAATTATTTGAGGAAATTTTGCAAACGAAGCAAAATAACAGAAATGAGAACCTCAACATTAAAACCAAAAATTACTTTTTGTTTGTAGAACATCCGCATGTGTATACATTGGGTAAAAGTGGAAACATAAATAATTTACTACTTACAAAAAAACAACTTACTGAAAAGAAAATTTCCTATCAGAAAGTAGATCGCGGTGGCGATATTACTTATCATGGTTTTGGACAAATTGTGGGTTATCCTATTTTAGATCTTGAAAATTTCTTTACTGATATTCATAAATACTTGCGTTATTTAGAAGAAATTATGATTAAAGTTTTAGACGAATATGGTCTAAAAGGAGAGCGAAGTGATGGTGAAACCGGTGTTTGGTTAGATGTAGGTACTCCATTTGCCCGTAAAATTTGTGCCTTAGGTGTACGTAGTAGCCGATGGGTAACCATGCATGGTTTTGCTTTGAATGTAAATACCAATCTAGGTTATTTTGATCATATTATTCCTTGTGGCATTCGAGGTAAAGCTGTTACTTCTATGGAAGTTGAACTCGGTAAAAAAATAGATGTTATAGAAGTAAAAGAGAAAATTTTAAAACATTTTACAGAGCTTTTTGGAGCATCACCTCAACTCCTCTCGAAAGGAGAAGAACTAGATTCTATTTAAAATTTTATTATATATAAATCAAATACTTCTCGATACTATTTTTCTACGAAAATTCACTCGAAGTGAAGGTATAGTCCTAAATGTCAGATAGAGTGATTCGATTTCAAGAGCATTGTATCAAGAACATGCATCAGGTCAAATTCACGTCAATCTTCTTCGTTAAAATACACCTTATAATATTGCATTTTCCGCTCTTCGTCATAGCCTTTTTCTAAATATTCTTCGGCTGCATCTGGTGCATCAATATCTAGTTTTATTTGGATATTTGTATCTAATTTTATCTCAGTTTTTATCTTCTTTTTTTGTTTTTTTACTACTGCTTGAGAAATTGCAAATTGATTGCGAACCAAAACGCCATTTATATCTTCAAATTGTTTTTTGTAATCATCAAACAAATCCTTACTATTATCTTCTTCGAAAATAGATTCTTTAAAATCGTGAATATTTACCGTTTCATTTTCTTTAAAAAAGTCAATGGTTTGTGCTAAAAACTGATTTTGTTGTTGATTTCCAAATTCTTCTTTGATAACTTCTTCAGAGAAATCTTTACATAGATCTATATACACTTGTGTATGCCTATTGCTATCATCAGCATATTTGATATTTAAAAAATGATTGACCCAATATTGGGCATCATAATTATTATTATCAACAGTCAATACGGTAAGACCTGCATCATCTTGAGAATTGATTATTAAACAGCCTTTATCTACTTTTTTAGTGCTGATTCCTTTCTGAACAAATACATCATAACTATTATTTTCTAGGTAGGTTTGAAAAAAATCTGCTTTGTTTTCAATCTTAAATATACCGAGTGCCTGAGTATTGGCCTCTCTATATTCTATATCATCAAATAAAACGATAAGCACATCGCCTGTTTTTATTTGTGCAGAATTTGATTGTTCAAAAAGATGTTTTACACTATTTTTAGAAATTTCAATAAAAATATTCTCGTCTTTGAATACTTGTTGAGCATAACTATTAATTTCGTTTAAACTAATATCAGCGTGATGGCTAAAGCGATAACTTTCTGTTAAATTGGCAAAAGGTTTTAACAAAAAAGGTTGCATTAATTTGTAGCTGTCTTCATCAAACGTGACCACATCTTCTGAAAATACATTTTTTGCGTCATTAAATTTATTACCTACTTTATGGATGATGAATTTAGAAATATATGCCTTGTTTCTTTTAATCATTTGGTTTTAATTTTGGATGGCAAATGTAGGGATTTGCTTTCTAAAAAATGATATATCCCATTCTAAAATCCCTGCCTGACGGCAAGGCAGGCTTCCCTAAGGGAAGGTCTTTTAATTGGAATATTTTTTAATAGTTGTAGTAGTTTTTTACTCACAAATTTTCTACTTTTTTTGTGGTGTTCGTGATTTTTCTTTGAAAAGTTCATGGTTTCTATAGTTTTAATACGTTAATGAATTTATTTTAAGTTATTGATCAATTGACAGTAATTGTATCAGTTTGATTGCCGACCCCCGAGGACTCGGGGGAGGTTTATCGAGAATTTTTAAGTAACAAATTCTTCTCGATACTCCACGCTAAAAAGCGTGGAACTCGAAGTGACGGTCTGTTTTTTTTGCATCACTTCTTAATAATTTTAAACGCTTTTATGATTTTATAGTCTGAAAAATGTAGATTTACTAAATACCGATAATTTTATAATTAACTTATATTCAGCCTGTTATTTTTAATTTTAAGGTTTTACATTTATTTATTTTCTAATGCTTCAATACGCTGTAACAGTTCATTATTCATTTTTTCTAAGACAGTAGTTTTATCATTCAATTCTTGTACTGCTTTGGTCAATACTGGTATAAAGTCATTATAACGTAAACTTAAATGTCCCTCATCATCTGTGGTTAACATACCATTATTTGTATAACCTAATTTGTTCAATAGTAGTTCTACATCTTGTGCTATAAAGCCTATTTCTCGGGTATTGGTTTCATTATTTTTACGCACATAATCAACCGGTTTTAATTGATTTACCATATTTAAACCATAAGCTAAGGGTTGAATATCATCTTTCCAAGCGGCATCAGAGGTAACTGTCCATGCTACTTGAATACCGGCATAAATAATTTGGTTGTTACCAATACGTACTTGATGAGAAGCTGTTGCATTAGGTACTTGAGCGTCTGCCCCAACGCCAATATTATTGCTACCAGTAGTAAGATCGTTTAAGGCATCATTGCCCACAGCTACATTATAACTAGCGGTAGTGTTTTGTAGTGCTTGCCTTCCTATTGCTGTATTAAAATTTCCCGTTTTGATGTTAAAAAGTGAAGAAGTTCCAATTGCTGTATTATTATTACCTTCAGTATTGTTAAAAAGTGCTAGAATCCCATTGGCCGTATTATCATTACCTTTAGTATTGTTAAAGAGTGCTTGTATCCCATTAGCTGTATTATCATTACCCGTAGTATTATTATATAGTGATCGATATCCATTTGCTGTATTACTAGACCCCTTGTTTTTGTATAATGCCTCAGATCCAGTTGCCGTATTACGGTTCCCTACTTTGTTAAATAATAGTGCCTTAACGCCAATTGCTGTATTATGTGACCCTATAGTATTTTCCAAAAGTGCCGTATGACCATTAGCTGTGTTGTCCGACCCTGATATGTTTTTATTTAAAACTCCATACCCAATTGCTGAATTCCTATTACCTTCTGTATTTGCCTGAAGCGAAACATATCCAAACGCAGTATTTTCAGACCCCGTTATGTTTTTATGTAGTGCCTGAAGACCTACAGCTACATTTTTATTGTCTGTACCATCATCATTAGCACCTGCAGCCAACCCTAAAAACAATGAAGAGCCATTTCCTAATCCTTGATTATCAGATTTGGCATCAGACAAATCGTCTATTTTAGTTACACCACCACTATTATTATCTATATAGGTTTTTATCGCTTTTTCTGTAGGGATAGCTTTATCACTATTACTGGCCAATGTACCATCTGTAGAAATTTCATTGGCAGCAGAGCCAAATTGTAATTGTATATTGCCACCTACTTCTAGGTTGCTATTAATTTGTACTAAACCTCTATTACTATTTATAATATCATCACCATCCTTATACCAATAATTATTACCTGCACTTAAAGCATAAGGTACTGCCATCATTTCTGTAGTTCCGATTTCTATACCATTAATAGAAACAGTAATGTAAGTCTCAAGTCCCCGTTCTAATGAAAAATAATCTCCTTTTAAAACAGTGCCATTTCCAATTTTTAGGCTAAAAACCGCATTTTTATCTGTGGTAACCGAATGATTTTCCTCATATTCGGTAATTGCATCTGGTGCAAATAATCTTAGAGCAATCATTACAGTAATATTTTCATTTGACATTAACTCGCCGGTAGCATTACTTGCTACACCTTGATAGTTAATATATTGTGAATGTCCTCCTTGGGAAAAAGATGGTGTATACATTCCTAAACTTAGGAATAAAATTAATCCCATCCTAAATCCTTCCCTTAGGGAAGGACTTTTAATCGAAATATTTTTTAATAGTTGTTGTAGTTTTTTGTTCATAGTTTCTAGTTTTATATTGTTTTTTGTTGGTTTCTTCACAACCCCTCCGTCCTTAAACTTCTTGCAAGCCTTAATCGTTATTGCTGGACACCTCCCCTTAAAAAAAGGGGAGGAACCTAAATTCAATTATTTTTTAATAATTTTAAAGGTCTTTATAGTTTTATAATCTGAAAAATGCAGATTTACCAAATACAGTCCGCTTTGTAATTGGCTGAGGTCGATGTTGTTGTTTTGAGTACTTAGTTTTTCGGTTTTAATTAATTGCCCAGTACTATTGTAAATTACAATTTTGGTTTCACCAGCAATATCATTTAAGTCGATACTTAAATGATCAGCCACAGGGTTTGGATATACTTTTATTGCCGTACTCAATAATTGCTCGTCAACTGCCAACGTACTACCCGAGGCAGCTCCGGCTAAAAAGCCTTGATTGATAATTGCTCCATTTTCAATTTTACCAATAATAGATTCGCCAATGGTAAAAGTGAGTGAATGATTGGCATTGTTGATAGTTTCTCCACCAGAGGCTATGACTTGTTTATCTATACTTTGAGCGGTCACTATTCTTATGGTTATTAGTAATAAAAATGTTAGTGCTGTTTTCATATGTTTGTTTTTAGAAAATTATTATTGTTTAAACAGTTTATCAATATCTGAATATGGAATACCTAAAAAATGTAAGTCGCTTACCGTTACTATAGCATCTTTAGGATTTTCAAGCAACTCTTTTTCATAAGAAATATTGAAATTTATGAGCTCAGCATTACCACTTGCAGTTGTAGTATTTGACAGATCAAGTGTGCCTGACATATCGCTTTCATGGTTTCTATCACGTGTATCAGGAAAGAGATCATAGAAGCCGGTCATAAGACCTCCATCTTTCTTAGAAAATTTAAGCTGCAAAGAGGCACTTTCTAAATCAAATGAATCACCATCATATTTTAACTGAATACTTTCACTTCCTTTATCTAATTTCTTTTTAAAAGTGATGATAGCTGTTCGTTTACCCGTTTTTTTATGCCTAGATACAATGCCAGAGGCTTTGGTATACTGCCAATCTTTACCGTTTATTTTGCATAAGTTGACGCCCTCTTTTACAGGTTTTGAAGCAATATTTATCGTTTGTTTTTGCTGCTTTTTTTCTGCAGTTTTATGATCAACATTGTTTTTACCTTTTTCATTTTTACAAGAAATTACAAATACTGTCAAGGATAATATTAATATGAATGTTCTCATTTTTAAGTATATTTTTAAGATTGTTGAATTAATTTAACTTCCAAACATCGTTGTTTACCTCATTATTAAGTCTATTACCAACTCCCCCTACAACATAAATTTTATCATTTAATTTTACTAATTCAGATAGTGACATTTTTGGCACTCTCCTGTTTTCTTCACTTGTCATTGCTTGCCAATTATACCCATCTGTAGTCTCCTCAAAATATCCGTTTAACCTGTCTGGATTATATGCTGTGTTTAATAAGATTAATTTATCATTAATGGTAAACATTTCTGAGCTATAACTTACTTTATAATTGTAACTACCTGCTTCTTGCCAGTTAATGCCATCACTACTTGATTTTATTATAGTTGTTGAGGTTTCATAGCCAAAATCAAAACAATACATAAGGTTATTGAATTCAGTTATAAAAAAACTATATTTTGTTAAAAAACCGTGATTTTCAGTTTCCAAGTCCCAATTCAATCCATCAGTACTACTATATACATGTCTTTCGTTTGTATTATCACCAGTGTTAGAATTATAAGCACCCAGTCGGAATAGTTTTTCTTTAAAACTTATCATTAAAATTCTTCCGTATTGAAAAACTGGAAAAATTTCATCTTCTTTTACCCAATTTACACCATCCTCAGAGCTGTAAATAAAACTCCAAATACGAGAATCCTGAACACCTCCAAAAATCCATAACTTATTTTTAAATGCAATTAATTTATGTGAATGGATAGGTTCAAACGGAAAAGTGCCTTCATTTGTCCAATTAATACCATCCGCACTAGACCATATATCATTAAGATCTTCATTAGCTTCATTCTTACCACCAATTACCCAAATTTTATCTTTAAAAACGGCAATACCAGCTGCTTTTCTTTTACTATAGTTTGCATTTTCTACTATGGTTGTTGGACTTATGGTTTCTGTTGTAAACTTTTGAGCTGTACTTTCTGCTACTAATTTATTGTTTTCGAATGCCTGAACTTTCCAATAATAGTCAGTTGCAGTTTCTAATCGCTCTTCATCATCAACAGTAGTGAAAAGTTCATCAATATCAGTTTTAAGCATTGATAAATTATTTGTTTCCGTACCTACTGAAACGGTATATGTAACTGGATTACCTGTCTCAAATACTTTCCATTCAAATTTAGGTTGCGTATCTACCACCGTTTCATCATTTAGAGGAAACTGTAATTCTACTAAGCCCACTTGATTGGGTTTATCCATATCGTCATCTTTATTACATGAAAAAAAGAAAACAATACTCATTGCTAAAAAAATATATTTTATGGTATTCATAATTTAATTTTTTAAAGGTTTTTTTGATTTTTAAACTAAAGGTTAAATTGATGAGTTTTAACCCTTAGTTCAAACTAACTAACTCAAATAAATATTTTAGAATAATGCGTTTATTTCTGACCCACTAACCAATATTTCATCGTTACCATGGTCGGTATCATCATTATTCAAATTGCTATCTATATACAAATCTGGGTCATAACTTATAAGTAATATATACTCTGGTGGAAATTCACCTTCTGCCGGTGAACCACTATTCCAATTACGACTAAAAGATACTTCTAGGGTCTGACCAGCACTTAAAGTTGTAAATGCTTTTTGAGCGACTATAGTTCCTGGTTGTGTTGATGGTGTTCCTAAACTTCTTTCATAAAGATAAATGGTTTGTTGCCCATCACCAGAACTAAAATTATCACCTACATTCTTAACTATTCCTTTAATAGTGGCTACTCCTTTAAAGTCGTCTGTTTTTACTACAGAAAACTCAATGGATGATGCTGCCAGATCTATTTGCGGGTCAATATCTGCATCTGGATTTGTACATCCTGTAAAAATTGTACTTATAAATAGAATTCCTAAAATTGCTAAATTTTTATTCATAAAAAATTTAGTTATCCTTTTCTTGTTATTTTTTCTTGAATTTTTCATAATTGAAATTTTAATGATTGAAATTTTAAAATATTATTACAAAAGGTTTTATAAAAACACTGTAAATCCTATGCCTAAAAAAATGGAAGACAGGGTATCCTTATACTCTGAAGAAGCTCCTTTAGGTTTGTTCTTCTCCCAAGAGTAATTAATGGTGGGCTCTAAAGCTACATGATCACCTAAAGCAATAGCATAACCAATACCTGCCCTAAAACCATACGTTGTTTGATCAATATCACTAGTTCCTATTAATATAAACTCTCCATCACTTGAAGTTTTGGTCTTTTGTGTGCCAATACCGCCCAGTCCTTCAAAAAACAAACCATTATCTAAATAATAGCGTGCAAAGGGTGCTATAGAAAAAGCTGTTGAAGTGGTCGTTCTTTTTGCAAAACCATTTTCTAATTCATCATTACTGGTTTTAACACCTAATTCCAGCCCAACAACAAAATTGTTCATAATAAAATATCCTGCTTTTGGGATAATATTTGTAGTAAATGAAGTTGATTTATTGTCATTCACTTTATTAGTAGTATAATGTGCCAAAATACCACCACTAACCATAATACTGCCTTGTTGCCTCGAATTGTTTATAGGTTGAGCATCTTGGGCATAACTGCCTAATGTAAATAATGTAATAGCAAATATTAAGATTGCTGTTTTATCTAAAAAGGTAAGGTTGTTTACTTTTTTGTTTTTCATTAATAAATTCATAATTTTTATTTTTTTAATTGTTATTTATGCTTTAATGATTGGAATTTAGAAAGGTTAACATAAAAAGGGGATTTAATTCTACACTCTCGACACACAGCCATTTTTTAAGCCTCAATATTTGCTCTAGGGTTTCTCCCCTTGAAATAAGGGAATGCTCTTTAATTACAAAAGGCTACAGTTAAATAGTTAACAACTATTTATTGGATTCTTTCGATCTAATTGAATGATGAATAAAACAAAAACTCCTAAAATCAATTCGGTTATTTGACTTTAGGAGTTTCTAAAATTTTTAATAATTTAGAATGTTATGATCTCTGTAGTATGGTTTGCTGATAATATATTTAGGTCTTTAAATAAGGTATTGCTGCTACCAGATTGCCCTCCATAATCTCTCATATCGAAAAAAACACCGAAAGCAATCAAATCTCCATTTACCCGAAAATTACCGGTTAGAATGTTTCCGGTAATGGGACTGGCAGCATCACCGCTCCAGGTTAAGACAGTAGACAACCCACTATTAGCTTGAGTCCAAGTTGAATTTAAAACCGATTCAAACTCTAAATAATCAAATGGAAATTGCATTTGCATCAATTTTAAACCTCCTGCATCACCAGATGTATAGATAAAATCATATAGGGCATCTTCTCTTAGATTTAATTGAAAACTATTAAAATCATCATCTTGTGTAAAAGTATGGTCAAAGCCATCTCCCGTAATTTTAAAGGAAAATGACGGTGGTTCTGTATCAGTAGGTGGAATTTCAGTATCACAACTTTGAAAAAAAGAAACCAAGATTATTAGCAATGGAAAGATGATACTTCCAATTGTACTATTTTGATTTTTAATTGGATTCTTCATAATATTCATCTTAGTGTTTCCTATTAATGCTCATTAAAGAGAAAGGTTAACAATAGAAAATTGAAAATTGACAAATAAGGTCAGTAAATATTGTTTTGTTAAGACAATTTTTCGCATTAATACAATCATAATAATTCATAATTAAAATTTTACAAATCGGTCTTTACAAGTTTATATTTTTGATCGTTGTAACTTTGAATGCTTAACCAAAAGTTGGTGCCATCAAAAGCAACTCCTTGAATCCAATTATCTGGTAACTTATAGCTCTCAATCGCTTTGAAATTTGGACTTGTTTGGCATTTATATATATAATTACTTGACGCTATATATAAAAACCCATTTTGATAATCTAGTCCATAAGGGTAAATTTCTAAGGGAATGGTTTGTAATATTTGGCCTGGGGAAAAAGCCCCATTAGATTTGTATTTAAATAATTTTTTTTCTTGTTGACTACCTACCCAAAGATGCTCTGGTTCTATAGAAGCAATACCATTAATACCACGCCCCAGTTCAATTGACTCATAATACTTTTCATTAAAGAGGTAGACATATGAGTCGAACTTAGAAAGTGTACTACTTTGAAAAAATTGTCTAAATCTACTATCAGATTTTTCAACTTCAACAGCATAAGCAGTTAGGGTTGTGGGAATACTACCTTCTACCGCCATTGTTACTGGGTTGACTTTCATAATTTTGCTATCATCACGATTCCAACCTAAAAGATGAACACCATCAAAAGCAATATCAACCCCATCATCCCAAGGAGCGTCCCCTTCTTCTAAAATGTTTAATGTTTTTATCCAAGCATCCGTTTCTGGAGGGGTAATTGCTCTAATTAGTGTTACTTCACCACCACTAACGGGTTGTAACGTTAATTTATCATCTTGGACAGTGTAATTAATAAGAATAGAACCTCCACCTGTTAATTCAATTTGGTTTTCGGTTACTATAATTAACGACTGCCAATATTGTTTAAAACCTAGTTGATCTTGATTCAAGTTATCCATAGTATTATCTTTATTTATATAAAGAAATTTCGCGTTTTGTAATAGAAAATTACCGCTTATAACTTCCCATTTACCAACAACCAGTTCTTTGTTTGTGGGTATATCGTCATCATCACTACTATTGCAACTGGATAATCCAATGGTTATTATTAAAAAACATATTGTTCTAAATACTGTAGATTTAAAACTATTTAGTGCTCTTAGATTATTATTTTGCTTGATGTTATTCTTTGAATTTTTCATGATTTTTTTTATTTTAAACCCCAACCTCCCATCCCAACCCTTCCCTAAGGGAAGAACTTAGATAGCGATTACCATTTTTGGAAGATTTTCCTAGTGTTATTTTATACTTTATGTATCCTAAAATAAAAGGTTAACATTTGAATTAAATTTTTACAAATTCTACCCTTCTGTTATTGGCTTTGCCTTCTGTGGTGTTATTTTTATCCACAGGTTCGGTTTCGCCTTTGCCTTCGGTTTGTAGCCTATTTCTGTCAATATTAAATTGAGAAATAAGTGTGTTTTTAACAGCAACCGCCCTTTGTTGTGAAAGTGTAAGGTTATCCTTATCATTGCCATCAGAATCAGTATGACCTATAATATTAAGATTTAATGTTGTTTCTTGTTGTAAAGCTTCTGCTATTTGCTTTAGTATCCCGTACGATTCGGGTTTTATCTGATTTGATCCTGAATTAAAAAGAATTCCAGTAGTTGAAAATTTACCCTTTTCTAATAATTGACTGCGTAAATCAACACCGCCTGCTGCTATTTTCACATTACTGATAAAAACTTTATCTATGCCATCTCTTACACTTCGTGGGTGTAGTTTAAATGAAACGATATTTTCTGGCACCAATCTAGGCACGTCAACCACTTTATTTTCGTTAACCCACATTCTGAATCTCTTACCATTAACGGCAATAGAAATATGATTCTTTTCTAACAAGATATCTCTAATATCTTTTTCAACTGCATTTCTTATTACCCTGTTATTGGCTATTCTATTCTCAACGATAAAACCTCTGCTAATGAATAAACACAAGGGAATTTCAACTTTAACCATATCATTAGGTCTATTAAACAAATTATTATCTTCAAGCCAAATCTCCAATTTCGCTTCAGAACTTGTTTTTCGATCAACCACCGTTAACATATCAAATTCTATGGTATAATCTTTAGGTAATACGGATGGCAAATCGGGTATATAGGTTGATTTACCTGCTAGTTTAAACCATTTTTCTTTATCTATGGTAACTAATTCTCCCGTACCATTGGTATTCCATTTTGAAGGGAAATCACCCATATTGTCTAACGAAAAATCATCGACCATTAATATTTTATTTCCGGGCACAAAATCGAACTTTGAATAGACACTAAGTTCTTTCGACGCATCATTTTCGCTAGTTTGTGTTTGGGTATTACCAATATCTTGAGGTAATGGAAGAATGTCTTTATGCTTTTTTTTACGCTTTCGCTTTCTCCTTTTTTTGCCCTTTTTATTGTTAAAAACCGTATCAAAAGCTTTATCTGTTTCCTTTGATGCCTTTTCTTCTACTTTCTTTTCTAAAGTTCGCTCTGCAGCTCTTTCGGCCGCTTTTCCTAATCTTTTTAATAATTGTGCATTGCTATTTGCTGATAGCAATATTGCTGATAATACTAGTATTACTTTTAGTGTTTTCATTTTTTTTATGTCTAATCGTTTATCCTATCCCCAGCTCTTTCCAAAGGAAAGGGAGTTCTATTCTAATTATTTTAATATTTTCTATACGTATCATTATTTCAGTTAATAAATAATCATGAACAATGCCAACTGAGGACTGATCACTACTTACTTTGTTCCGCTTCGCTGATCTTTTTCTCTAAAGCTTTTCCCAAAGAATCTTTTTGTTTTTCAGTTAGGTCTTTGGCTTGCAGGTAATACCAGTTTCTATATTCCTCTTTTTGATCAGCTGGTAATTCCATTTTATTCAATAGTTCTAAAAAACTTAACTTTTTACCTGTTGCTGTTCCATCTAGATTTTCACCAAAAAGTTGTGTTAAGGTCTCTGCACCCATGTCTAAAAAATTGTCGTTTTGTACCATCTTTTTTTTGGTTTTTATGGTGTCTTTTTGGGTTTGGGCATAACCTGTACTAAACATGGTGATACTGAGCATTACCAATAGAATTTGTAGTGTTTTCATACTTTTTTTTTAAAAATTGTTAGTTAAAAATTTTCGTAGGTCCAAGTTCTATAACCGATATAATCGTCCTCAGGTTCAGTCGAATATGTATTTTCAATTTCTACTGAGAATGGATAGTTATTCTCATTATAGACATAATCATAAATTGAAGTTCCAGAAGAATTAAATACTTGAGAAGAAAGCAGGTTGTTTTTACTGTAAAAATACATTGTCTCATAGGCATTATAATTACCTATTCTTAAACTAGGATTAATATTGAATAAATTAATAGCAATACTATGACCAGTCTTAGTTAACAGATTATAATTAGGGCTATTTTTAACATCATAGGTATAATTTTCAACATTATATCTATTGTATAAAATACCATCATCGCTATCCTCAGTGAGTATTTGCTCTATATTATCCTTGGCATCATAGGTTAAAGATGTTTTGACATATTTATGGAAAAAATTAGTATTTTCACTAATTAGGATCGTTAGCCTATTTTTACTATCATATTCAAAAGTGGACCTTGAAACTTTGCCCTGATCGTCCATAGAATTAGAAGTTGCTACTAAACCCTCATTATTATATACAATAGTAGTTTCAATAGTACGACTACCGCTTCTTCTTGTCATTTTTGAAACCCTGCCTTGATTGTTATAGGTATAACTAGTATTACCATTTTGTTTAATTCTACCTTCGGCATCATAAATTACATTATCTCTTCCAATGCTACTTACCTTACCGTCCTCATTATAGGTAATTTCAACTTCATTAGAGTCCATAGAAAATATCTTTAATCTTATATTTTCTTCTCGCGGGGTGTCGTCGTCACTACTACTACAACTTGACATCCCTACCAACATTACCAATAAACATATTGCTCTAAATATCGAAAAATCAAATTGCATTCTTAATTTATCCTTGTTGTTTCTTATTACTGTTTTCATCTTTTTAAGTTTTATAATCAGTTTTATTATTAATGGCTTACTAATAAAAAGGTTAACGTCTTAGTAAAAAAATTATAAAAAAAAAAGCCAAGTTGTACAACTTGGCTTAGTTAAATTATGTTACGTATGTCTTTATACTTTTATTACTTGTTGTGCATTTTGGCAAAATTCTGTCTACCGAAATTTCGGGAAGAGTGTTTTTTATAAGCAAAATGAGTAAAATGAGTAAAATTTGTATTTAGAATAATGAATTTTATTTTAAATTAGTTCTCGATACAATTTTTCGTACCTCAAAATCACTCGAACAGACAATTATTTATAGTCAAAATGCTCAACGGGTTTTTATTATGTTTTTTATATAATCATTATCAAGTTGAGCCCGCTAAAAACACTTTATTTTCAGTTAATTAGACAGAACCCATTAATAGCTTTCGTAAGTCCAAGTTCTAGTTTCCGAACGATTAAAACTTGAGTCAGACGAAAAAGTATATTCTAATTTCGCAGAGATAGGATAGTTGTTTTTATCATAGCTATATGAATAGGTTTGAGTGGCCGAATTACCTCCAACACTTACAACTTTCGAAGTAAGTATATTGTTCTTACTATAATAATATACTGTCTCATAAGCAGACTGACCGCCAATTGCTATATTATAAATAAGATGAAGCACATTAATTGTACTGCTAATGCCAGTTTTGGCAAGCACATTGTAATCAGGATTATTTTTAGCATCATACATATAATTACTTACAGAAACTTGACGATATGAAGCACCATCATAGCTTTTTTCTTTCAATTGTTGTACTACATTATTATTGTCATCATAAGTTAGGGTTATTCTTCCATACCCTCTACCATCAGCCCCTACTTCAATGATATTTTTTAACCTATTTTTAGCATCATATTTAAATGTAGATGTTGCTGTGCCCAAATCTGCTCTGTCATATTTAGAAACAAAGGATGTTATTAAACTATCGTTATTGTAGTTTACCGTAGTTTCAAGATTACCTAAACTTCCTACTCTAGTACTTACAATTTTTGAAATTTGCCCTAAGTCATTATAGGTGTAACTCACCTTACCGTTTTGTATTATCCTACCTTCAATATCATAATTAAGCTTAGTAAACCCAATACTGCTCAACCTATTGTTGTCATTATAAGTAAGGTTTATCTCATTGGTATTTTCGGAATATGATTTTATCCTTATTTTTTCACTTTGTTGTCCTTGAATAGTACTAAGATTCAAGTTGCTGATTGTGATAACAAAAAGCAGTAAACTTTTAAATATTGATTTCATCATATCTATTATTTATCATTAATAATCCTGAATATTTCATTTTAATATAAATGTAAAATTAACGAACTTTTTTAAAAATTTTCGTAAGTCCAAGTTCTATACCTAGTACCGTTTCTTTCGGGTCCGAATGAATCTGTATATTCAATTTCTGCCGAGGTTGGGTAGTTGTTTTCATCATAAACATAATCGTAAGATCGAGTAACGGTACCTTCAGAATATAGGCTTTGATAAGAAAGTAGATTATTTTTACTATAAAAATATACTGCTTCATAAGCAATCACATTTCCAATTTTAAAACTAGGCTTAATGCGAAACACATTAATGGTACTACTAACACCAATCTTGGTCAAAACATTGTAATTGGGATTATTTTTAGTATCATAGGTGTAATTTCTTACATTATATTCACGATAAGAAACTCCATCACTACTTCTCTCTATAAGCATTTGTTCTATATTATCATTGGTACCATAGACTAGAGATGTTTTTACAAAACTTCCAGAAGATTCTTCAGTCAAACTTTTTATTCTATTTTGAGAATCATATTCAAAAATAGAAGTGGTGGTAATTCCAACAGTTTCATTTCGTGAAGTTAAAGATGCAATCAGACCTTCATTATTATAAACAATAGTAGTTTCAATAGTACGACTACCGCTTCTTCTTGTCATTTTTGAAACCCTGCCTTGATTGTTATAGGTATAACTAGTATTACCATTTTGTTTAATTCTACCTTCATCATCGTAAATAATAGTAGTCTTTAGTAATCCTTCCGACTGATATTGATAGCTTTTTAAAGTACCATCTTCATTGTAATTTAGTTCATATTCATTGGCGGATTCAGAATATGCCTTTAAACGAATGTTTTGTTCTGGTTGGGTATCATCATCATTATTACAGCTAAAAAAAATAATAGTTGTACATAATATTACTGTTAATTTTATAATTGTTTTCATTGTTTCTTGTTTTTTATTTTTTATTTTTTATTTAAAAAGGCTAAGGTTAGTCTTCCTTAATACTCCATATTTTACCAGTAACGCCTTCGGTGGTCTCATCCAACTTTCCGCCAAAGACCCAAAGGGCATCATTGTACAATAAAGTTTCATGACCTGCTATGGGTTCTAACGGGTTTGAACCTGAATATTTTGTCCAGTCGGTAAGGTTATCAGAATAATAAATTTCATTGATAAAAGGATCAGTTGCCGTTCTACCGCCAATTATCCAAACTTTATCATTATAAACTGTTGCCGTATGAAAAATTCTACCTAAAAAAACGGAACTATTATGGGTTACTAAAGTCCAATCAATACCATCTGTACTTTGCCATATTTCGTTAAGTTTGTTCGCACCAATATCTTCGCCCCCAATTACATACATGATGTTATTTAAAACTATTGCTTTATGCCCAACCCTACCAGAAAATGCGTTGGCGGTTTCTTGAGACCAAGTTTCGCCATCTGACGTTGACCATACTTCTGTAGTATTAGTAGCTCTTTTACCAGCTATAACATACATTTTTCCGTTAAAGACAACGGTGCTATGGTGGGCAACTGCTCCAAAAGGAGCTCTTAAAAATGGCAGATTGATCCAACTGCTACCGTCTGTAGAATAACGTATAAAGTCTAGCCAATCTCCATCGTCATTCTCGCCACCAATAAGCCACAATTTATTTTTAAAAGTAGTTAGTGTATGTCCTATCCTGGCACTACCGATTTCAGCAACTGAGACCCAACTTGTTCCATTTATGCTATTCCATATTTCACTATTTAAATTATCACTATACGCATTACCTCCGCCCACGGACCATACTTTACCTTCATAAACTGCCATGGCATTACCAAAAAAGTCACCCATTTGATCTTGGTCGGTCTCTAAGTTAAAGGTAAGGCCTAGTAGTGGTACCGCATCTTTTTGGATTGGGTCATCATTACAAGATGAAAAAATAATTACCGTAAGCAATACTACCAGTTTTAATAAATTCGTTTTAAAGTATTGTGCATTTTTCTTAATTGTATTCATAATATTTGTTTTTATTTAACATTTTAATGGAGGGTTTTTGAAAAGGTTAACATAATGGTCATATTTATTATGCAACCAAACTTATTTTGACTACTTTCTACTTAATAGGTTACTGTAAAAACATCATAAGCAGCTGAAACATTAGACCCATCGGTTAAAGATGTCTCTATTCCATTTTTCCACATTTTGGCAACAAGAGTACCATCGCCAGTTTCATAGCCTGCCACATATACATCGCCATCTGAAACATATACTGAATAAACTTGTGCTTCATAAACCCCATTGGTTAAAGATGTCTCTATTCCATTTTTCCACATTTTGGCAAAAAGAGTACTATCACCAACTTCATGACCTACCACATATACATCGCCTTCTGAAACATATACTGAAGTAGCTTCTGCTTCATTCACTCCACTTGTTAAAGACTTTTCTATTCCATTTTTCCACATTTTAGCTACATTTTTAGTACCATTGTCTTCATAACCAACAGCATATACATCGTTCCCTGAAATATATACAGCTATAGCTTGTGCATGATTTACTCCATCTGTTAGCGAAATTTCTACACCATTTTTCCAAATTTTTGCTACATCTATAAAATCTTTCTCTTCAAAACCTGCTACATATATATCATTATCTGAAACAAACACTGAAAAAGCTTCTGAAAAATTAGTACCATCGGTTAAAGGCAATTCTATTTCGTTTTTCCATAATTTGGCATCGCCAGATTCATACCCTGCCACATATACATCAGTTCCAGAAACATATACCGAATGAGCTTCAGCATTTTTAGCACCGTCAGTTAAAGAGGTTTCTGTACCGTTCTTCCATAATTTAGCCACGGTTTTTGAGCCATTATATTCATATCCTGCTACATATACATCATCCTCTGAAACAAACACTGAAAAANNAATGACTCCCATCTGTTAAAGGTGTGCCAACACCATTTTTCCATAGTTTGGCGACAGTTCTTAATCCGTTATCTTCAAAACCTGCTACATATACATCTGTTGTTATGTTATTTTCGGGGGTATCATCATCTTTATTACAACTAAAAAGGGTTATTGTTATTAGTAATACGATTAATTTTAATTGAGTTTTCATAAGTGTATTTTTATAAATTTGTTTTTGTTATTTTCTTAATTGTATTCATAATATTTGTTTTTATTTAACATTTTAATGGAGAGTTTTTAAAAAGGTTAACACTTATGAGAAATATTTCTAAAACAAACTAAGCAAACAACTAATTATCAGCTAATTGTAATTGTGTTTTTTATAATTCCCCTCCGAAAACAGCTATTTTCAGAATAAAAAATTAAATTTGTTTATAAATAGTGTTAACCTTTTTTATTTACATCCATAAATGGACAAAGTATCAGAAAATAATACGCTTGAAAGTTTGAGACGAGGAGATGAAGCTACTTTTAAACGTATTTATGAAGAAAATAGGGAGAAGTTCCTAAACTTTGCTAAACGATATAATTTATCAGAAGATGAAAACATAGATGCTTATCAAGACGCTTATGTTATTTTTTACGAAAATGTTATGTCCGGCAAAGTAAAGAGCTTTACCAGTAGTATTTCTACATATTTATTCAGTATTGGTAAATATTTGATTATGGACAACATAAAAAAGAATAAAAAACAAGTAAGCTCTGAATTTAATTTATCGAGGGTAGAGGCTGATGATAATTTGATAGAAACCATTGAAATTGATGAACCAACACTTACTAAAGAACAATTACTTTTGGTAAAATATTTTGATACTTTAGGAAAAAAATGTCAAGAATTATTAACTCTGTTTTATTATAGAGGATATACCATACAAGAAATCATGGAGAAAGAGAATTACAACAGCGAAAATGTAGTAAAAAGTCAAAAATCAAGATGCATGAAAACATTGAGAGAACGTATTAAAGCCGATTATTTATAATGGACAAAGAAGTATTATTATACAACTATTTTTCTAACAGCCTAACGGATGAAGAACAACAATTGTTTGACAAATTGTTAGAAAATGATGTCGATTTCAAAAAACAATTTGTATTTGAACGCGATTTAAAACGTGCCATAAAGGAGAAAGAAAAAGGTAATTTAAAAGCAAAATTACAAGAACTTGAGAGCGAAATAAAACAAAAAACAGCACCACAAAATAATTTTAAAATATGGGTAATAGCTGCTTCTTTTGCTTTATTATTAAGTTTAGGTTGGTTTGGTTATGATAATTATTTTAAGGTTAATTACGATAATTTATATAGTAATAATTTTCAGCCATATCCAAATACCGCATATACCATAACCAGAAGTAATTCAGATGATTCTTTAGAGCGACAAGCTTTTGTAGCTTATGAAACGGGTAATTATCAGATAGCCATAAATAATTTTGAAAAAATAAACGAACCTCAAAAAGAGTATTTCGCTTTTTACAAAGCCCAATCCTATCTCAACTTAAACAATACTAAAAAAGCCAAAACTTTATTTAAAAAAGTAATTACTGACAACTCTCAATTTGTAGCGGAGTCTCATTGGTATTTGGCATTGATAGCGATTAAAGAGAAAGATAAAGATAATGCTATAAACTATCTTGAAAAACTCATTGAAAATTATGATTTTAATAAGGAGAAAGCGAAAGCCTTGCTTGATAATTTAAGTTAACTCTTAGTTCTTCGATAAGCTAAAAAGCCTATAATAAGCAACACTAAAAGTCCGACAATACTCCATAACCAATAGTTATGTGATACCACAATAGGGACAGTACTACCAGAAATTATAAACCCTGACCAGTAATAAGGATGTACCAGTGCATTTTGATTATTCCTTTCTATAAACCTTAACTTGGCATTCTGTAAGGCTTTGTCTTTTGAGTTTCCTTTAGAAAGTTGTTTGTAAAAATCATCCATCAATTGTGTAGACGAGGCGTCATTAATTTTCCACAAAGTACTCGATATACTTGAGGCTCCACTGTAAAAAAAACTTCTTGCCAAACTCATAAAACCTTCCCCTCGTTTTAAATTACCAATACCACTTTCGCAAGCACTCAACGTTACCAAGTTTACATCAAGTTGAATATTATACAAATCACTTACATATAATAAATTATCATTATTGGCAGTAGGTGTAAACGCTAAATAAGAATATTCTGGATTTTCATCATCAAAAATGGCATGTGTTGCTAAGTGAACTATTCCAAATTTTGATATTTCTGAAGTGAAATTTTGCAAAGTGGCCTCTTCATTAAAATAAGAATTACCCTTAAAAGTTGTTAATATCTGCTCAATTTCTTTTGTATTATTAGGCAGAGGTAATAACTTTTCAGAAAGCTCATTTATAGTATTTGATGTATTGCTAAAGTTAGGAGCAAATGCTAGAACAGCATTATTGTTTTGCTTTCTTTGGCGTAATTGTGATAACAACGTAGCAGAATTTGCATAACTGATGCTTTTTTGTCGAATTAAATATTCAATACCATTGCTACTGGTATTCAGACTACTAAAAGGAATATAATTTAGCAATCCGTCAGCAATGACAATTAATATTTTTTTATTAGGGTGTATTGTAATTGACGGTTCAAGAATTTTTTTATATAAAACATTTGATTCTTTAGCCAACTCTGCTAGATCTGATTTAGGATTACTCAACTTTTGATAAATATTTCTAATCTGAGGTTCTAAATCAGCATCAATTTTAATTTGTTTGATGTCTTTAGAATTGTTTGTAATGGTAATGACATAAATATTTCGATTCCCATAAAAATAAGACACTAATATTTCGTCATTTGACAATAATTTTTGGGCTTTTGATAATGAAATTACCTCAGTATTGTATTTTAGATCATAATAAGACTGATAATTAGTTTCAATAGAGCTGACTAACTTACGGTATTCATTTTTTGTTCTAAACAATCCATCTTCAATAAGTGATGAACTTTTACCCGCATTGACTTGTTTCTCTAAAAAAATAATTTGTGCTTTTAGCTGTTTTTCTTTTTCTAAGAGCTCATCTGGTATCGTTCCAAAACTAGAGGCCTTTGCACTTAATAAAGCTTCTAACAGTAATACACTTTTACTTTTTTCAGCATATAAAAACGCCTTATCTATTAATTCTTTATTATTATTATTGGCTGCATAGCTATTGTAAACAGCTTCAAGACCTGCTTCAAAAAGAGGAAAAGCATCTTCAATCAATAATAATTTATCCGATTCACTTTTAAATGTTGGTTTTAAACTATCTAAAGTACCGATACCTAAATCGACTGTATTTATAGTTTCTGCATATTGATTATCTGAAGAAAGTATGGTAAGCACTGTGGCTTTGTTTTTAAGAATTTTGAATAATGTCGTTTTGTTGGATTTATTATTTGTCAATTGTTTAATACCCAAATTAAAATTTTCAACAGCTTTTAATGGTTCATTAAATCTGGCATGTAACTTTCCTGTTTTATTATACATCAAAGCAATTTTCTCATGCTCTAGCCCATTTGAACTCAAAGTTAAAAGTCTTAACGCTTCTTTAAAGTCATGTTCTGCTTTACTGTAATCATTAGTGGCTTGATAAATATCTCCTTTGGATTCATAATATTTATATGAAAATGGATGGTTATTTGGCAGATTTGTTTTCATTATCTCTAAATAATGATAAGCACTATCAACTTGCAATAAATTATTATAATTATCAATAATATGAGAAGTTACTGTTACAATCCTGTTTTGATTATCATTATTATTTAAACTATATTGTAATGAGCTTTTGAAGTAATTATTAGAGGATCTATATTTTTTCTCTAATTTATACACTTCCGCTAACAGGCTATAATTTCTATACAATAATGCTTTATCATTCGGTTTTTTTGAAATCAAAAACCTAATATTACGGTTATAGAACTGTTTAGCTAAATCATATTTATGTTCTAAAGTGTAAATCTTAGCGATAAAACTGTAGGATACGGATAATAATGCCTTATGATCATCATTTAATTGAACTTCAGTAAGTGCTTCGGTACTCTTTATAATTTTATTAAAAAAATATCTGGTTTTGTCAAAATTATCCAATCCAAAATAATACATCCCTTTATCATAAAATAAGGAATTTTGATAGTATAATTTTTTGGGACTACTATCAATAAAATCTTTGTGTACTAAGAATAATGAATCTACTAAAACTAAATTAGTATTTAGTTTTATAAAATTATTATGATAGCCTGCTACTCTATTATAATCTATAGCTGTTTGTAAAAAAGTATGATAATCACTGTTTGCTTTTGAGATTTTACTAATTTTATCTAAATAATAATACGTTGAATCTTCGTGCTGATAAACATGTTTATACAGTTTATTGGTTAAGTCTTCAATACTTTGATCATAATTATTTTTTTGAGCCAAACTACCATAAAAAAACACCATAAAAATTAAAATAGTAAAAAACCATTTCATAAAAAGATATTATCTATTGCATAGCAATATACAATATTATTATATTTTTGTACTAACGAAGCCTGTAATTTCATAGTCAAAAACTACCTGTCCTTGAATATCTTTTTCAATAACTTTAATAGTTACAGGCCCCGCATAGTCTTCAGTTAACTTAAAATTTGCATATTTGAGTTTACCTTCATCACCTGGTAAAGGGCTTAATTCGTTGCTCATAGCACTTATTAATTTACTTTTATCATTATATACCAAAACTTCTAAAGATTCTGTTTTGTCAAGTGTTACTAGGTACTGCAATCTATCTAGAGGTGGTAAACATATTCTATATCCAATAGAACAAGGAGGTAAAGGCCCTATAAGTCCAAAAATTGATAAATCTACTATATTCTCTATTCTTACCATTAGTTCTCCTTTTTCTTTTTTGAAAGCTATCAGATCTTTCTTACCCTGATCATAACCAGGATCATTAGGTGTTAATTTTTCTATGGCGGCAATAGTATCTTCCACTAGATCTAGCTTGACATTATAGAACTCTTTATCAAGATATTCTTTATAAATAAAGTTGTCAAGTTTAATTACAACTTCATCTTGATTATTGTCTCCAGAACAAGACATTATCAAGATAGCTAAAAGCAATACAATTAATTTTGTTTTCGTTTTCATCGTTTTTTATTTTGAGTTTAAATTATAGCAATTAATGTTCATTTACACAAAAGGTTGACATTTCTTTTGAGTAATTTATAAAAATAAAATTAATTTTTGGTAAATTGTTGTAAAAACCCGTCCTTTTTATAAAGCTAAAAATTTGTTGAAACTAACTGTCCTAGCTCTCCCAACAGGCAAAATCAAGGTCTTCGTCTGCTGAAATGGCAACATGAAGGTGTA
>DEIV01000132.1 GCA_002352665.1 Flavobacteriaceae bacterium UBA2765 | reverse complement strand
TCTGATACCACATCCAATTACCATATTTATTTCTGCACCTAAAGGTAATTGCAACAAACGTTTAATTCTCCATGTGTCTGTACCTTCCATTGGGCAGGTGTCATAATCGATGGCTGCCATGCTTAACATAAAATTTTGGGCAGCTAATCCGGCACTTTTATGAGCAACAACTCGCATGTCTTTGGCTCTAACTTCTCTATACATTGGTCTAAATAATCCGATAAGAGAAACTATAAAAAATTTGACCCATCCTAAAATTCCAAAAAAATCAGCATAAGCAAATGGAATTAATTTACTGTAATAATTTCTAATTACTTTTTCCCTGCTGCTTTGTTCTAATTTGGGTTTAGGCTCATAAATAGCATCTATATGTTTTATATTGGCATTTGCTCGTTTTTTCCATAGGTCTTTTCGGACAACTACAATCAATAACTGTTGTGCAGTTTTAGCAGCATTTTGATCGAAACAATAAGGAATTATTTTGCTTTTAAGGTCTTTAGAAACAATATGATGAAATTCCCAAAGCTGCATGTTACTGCTGTTTGGTGCTAATACAGCCAGATTAATGCATTGTCTGACTTTTTTTGAATCAATCGGTTTTTTTGCATCAAAAATCCTTACGGATCGTCTGTAATGAATAGCCTCTGAAACAGTCCTTTCTCGATTCATTTCTATAAATAGTTTTAGTGTTAAAAATTATTGATTTTTGCATTCATATGCCTAAACCATAATGGAGGTATTAAGGCCAAAATCATCATACCGGGATATCCTGTAGGCATTTGTGGACTTTCAGGAATAGATTTTAAAATCTGATAAGGTTTACTTCCATTATAATGATGATCAGAATGTCTGGATAAATTAAATAATACCAATCTACCTACTATATGGTCTGAATTCCAAGAATGATGATGTCTCACTTTTTCATAACGGCCGTAAGCGTTCTTTTGTCGAAGCAAGCCATAATGTTCAATATAATTTACGGTTTCCAGTTGAAGAATGCCAATTATAGCCGCGAAAATAAAGCTTAGTAAAACAAACCCTCCAAAAAAATAATAAATCCAAAAAAGCAGTAATATACTTGCCATAGTATAGTTTACCATTTTATTCTGCCAGGCAAATACATTCTTGTTTTCACTTTGTAATCTTCTCATTTCCAATTGCCAGGCCTGTTTATAACTTGAAAAATGTGAGCGTATCCAAAATAGATATAGCGGTTCATTTTTTCTTGCTGTTGCGGCATCTTCTAGCGTAGCTACATTAAAGTGATGACCTCCATTATGATAAGGTAGGAAATGCGTGTTTAATGAAGTAAGTAACATCAATTCACCTAAAAATTGTGCGGTTTTGTTTTGACGATGCCCTAATTCATGCCCAACATTAATTCCTAAAATACCACATAATAGTCCCATAGATAATATTCTTCCAATATATTCAGCATTAGATATAGGTTCTTGTATGGCATAAAAATAAAAGATGAGCATACCTATTTGTACAGGTACAGTTAGATATAGTATCCAACTATATAAATTATTTTCCTTTTCTAGCTGAGCAGTTTCTTTATCGAAATTTTTAGAATCAGCTTTAAAGAACAATTCTAAGAGAGGCACAATTCCAAAAACAATAAAAGCGGGTAAATAGGTTAAAACACCTAAAGAAGTAAAAGAAATATAGGTTGCAATGGGCAATACAAAAACCAATAAATATTTTAATCCTTTCATTTTTTTTAAGTCTATAAAAGTAAATAGTATTTGATATAAAACTACAAAAAAAAAATTTCTAAATATAAATCTCTAATATTGAGTTGTATTGTTTATTAGTTCATTTTTATAGGGAAGAACTTATTATAAGATTAGTATTTTTTAAGTATTGAATATAATAATTTTATTATTTTAAGAAACTGATATTCAGAATGTAATAAGCTTATAGATGGTTTGAATTTAATGCTGTGATGATAATAGTTATAAAAATAAGTGAAGTAAGATTTACTTTCGAGAATTCAAAATATTAAAAAACGGTTTTTTTAAAAGGATAATTTTATATGATAAATAAGTATAGTAGGATTGTTACTCAAGATCCAACGCAACCTGCGGCCCAAGCTATGTTGCACGCTATTGGTTTAAAAGATGAAGATTTTTATAAACCTTTTGTGGGTATAGCAAGTACAGGTTATGAAGGCAATCCTTGTAATATGCATCTAAACGATCTGGCCAAATTGGTAAAAAAAGGAACCCAAGAAGAAGATTTGGTTGGATTGATTTTTAATACAATTGGTGTAAGTGATGGTATTTCAATGGGTACACCCGGAATGCGTTATTCATTACCTTCTCGTGATGTTATTGCAGATTCAATGGAGACTGTTGTGCAAGCTATGGCTTATGATGGTATGATTACAGTAGTGGGTTGCGATAAGAATATGCCCGGTGCTTTAATGGCAATGATACGTTTAAACAGGCCGTCAATTTTGGTGTATGGAGGTACTGTGGCTTCTGGTTGCCATAATGATAAAAAATTAGATATAGTATCAGCTTTTGAAGCTTGGGGTGAAAAAGTTGCTGGTACTATGCAAGAAGAAGAGTATAAAGCAATTATCCATAAAGCAATTCCGGGTGCCGGAGCTTGTGGAGGCATGTATACCGCAAATACTATGGCTTCTGCAATTGAAGCATTAGGAATGTCTTTACCCTTTAATTCTTCAAATCCTGCTATTAGCAAAAATAAAGAAGACGAGAGTGTAGCTGCGGGTAAAGCTATGAGATTACTACTTGAAAAAGATATCAAGCCTCTAGATATTATTACGAAAAAATCCCTAGAAAATGCAGTAAGATTGGTTACTATTTTAGGGGGTTCTACTAATGCTGTTTTACATTTTTTAGCTATTGCTAGAGCTGCAAATATTGATTTTACCTTGTTAGATTTTCAAAAAATTAGTGATGAGACTCCTTTTTTGGCCGATTTAAAGCCTAGTGGAAAATATTTAATGGAAGATGTACATACAGTGGGAGGTATTCCGGCAGTATTAAAATATTTATTGATGAATGGCTTATTACATGGTGATTGTTTAACGGTTACAGGAAAGACTTTAGCAGAAAATTTATTAGATGTTGACGATTTGAAGGAAGATCAAGATGTTATTAAACCCTTAGAGCATCCCATTAAGGCAACCGGACATCTTAGAATAATGTTTGGCAATTTAGCAGAAGAGGGCTGTGTTGCTAAAATTACAGGAAAAGAAGGTTTGCGTTTTGAAGGTAAAGCCAAAGTATTTGAAAGCGAATTTGAAGCGAATGATGGTATTCGAGATGGGAAAGTAAAGAAAGGAGATGTAGTAGTTATAAGATATGAAGGCCCAAAAGGAGGTCCCGGGATGCCTGAAATGTTAAAGCCAACTGCTGCTATTATGGGAGCAGGATTAGGTAAAGATGTAGCATTAATTACAGATGGTCGCTTTTCTGGGGGAACACATGGATTTGTAGTAGGTCATATTACACCAGAGGCTCAAGAAGGAGGTACAATTGCGTTTATTGAAGATGGTGATGAAATTATTATTGATGCAGAAACCAATAGTATTTCCGTAAATCTATCAGAATCTATTTTAAAACAACGCAAAACTTTTTGGAAACAACCCGATTTAAAATTTAAAAAAGGGGTGTTGTATAAATATGCAAAAAATGTTTCATCAGCATCTAAAGGATGTGTAACTGATGAACTGGAATGATTTTTAAGTAATACTAATACCTATGAAAGTCTCAATCAAAGAAAATATTATTATGAATACAGAAACTCAAACATTGAAAAAAACCAAGACAACTAAAACTGAAAATATATCAGGAGCCGAAGCAGTAATCAAATGTTTATTAGCGGAGGGTGTCGATTTATTATATGGTTATCCTGGTGGTGCTATTATGCCCGTTTATGATGAGTTGTTTAAATATCAAGATAAACTGCATCATGTATTAACACGTCATGAGCAAGGGGCAACACATGCGGCTCAAGGCTATGCCAGAGTCACTGGTAAAGTTGGCGTAGCTATAGCAACTTCGGGTCCAGGTGCTACCAATTTGGTAACTGGAATTGCCGATGCCCAAATTGATTCTACACCATTGGTTTGTATTACGGGTCAAGTGTCTAGTCATTTATTAGGATCAGATGCTTTTCAAGAGACTGATATCATAGGAATATCTACACCGGTAACCAAGTGGAATTATCAAATTACCGAAGCTTCTGAAATTCCTGAAATTATGGCTAAAGCTTTTTACATTGCCCGTTCAGGTAGACCAGGGCCGGTTTTGATAGATATTACTAAAGACGCTCAGTTTGATACTTTCGATTTTCAATATAAAAAATGTACATCCGTACGTAGTTATAAAGCTGTTCCAGAAGTGAATATGGAGGTTCTTAACGCTGCCGCGGATGCCATTAATGCTGCGAAAAAACCAATGATCGTTTTTGGGCAAGGTGTAATTTTAGGAAAGGCAGAAGAAGAATTTAAAACTTTTATTGAAAAAACAGGTATTCCTTCAGCATGGACAATACTTGGCCTGTCCGCTTTAGCAACAGATCATCCGTTGAATGTGGGTATGGTTGGTATGCATGGAAATTATGGACCAAATAGACTTACCAATGAATGCGATGTATTAATTGCCATAGGCATGCGGTTTGATGATCGTGTTACTGGTAATTTAGATTCTTATGCCAAACAGGCGAAAATAATTCATTTTGAAATTGATCCAGCCGAAGTAGATAAAAATGTTAAAACAGAGATTGCCGTATTAGGAGATGTTAAAGAGACGCTGGCCAAAATATTACCTAATGTGGATCAAAATACTTATCCCGAATGGCGACAAGAATTTAAAGATCATATGCAAATAGAATTTGAAAAAGTTATTAAAAATGATTTGCATCCCGAAAAGGAGGGCTTAACTATGGCAGAAGTTATCAATGAAATTAATAATACTACCAAAGGAGATGCAATAATTGTCTCTGATGTTGGTCAGCATCAAATGATCGCTTGTAGATATGCCAAGTTTAACCAATCTAAAAGTAATGTTACTTCGGGTGGTTTAGGTACGATGGGTTTTGCCTTGCCGGCAGCTATAGGAGCTAAAATGGGAAAACCTGATAGAGAAGTTATTGCTATTATAGGAGATGGAAGTTATCAAATGACTATACAAGAATTAGGCACTATTTTTCAGACCAAAGTACCGGTAAAAATTGTGGTGTTAAACAATGAGTTTTTAGGAATGGTTCGTCAATGGCAGCAGTTATTTTTTGATAAGAGATATGCTTCAACAGAAATGATAAATCCCGATTTTGTTATGATTGCAAAAGGGTATCATATGGAAGCAGAGTGTGTTTCAAAAAGAGAAGATCTCGCCAAGGCCGTTCAAAGAATGATAGCCTCTAAAGATGCTTATTTTTTAGAAGTTCGAGTAGAAAAAGAAGATAACGTGTTTCCAATGATTCCTTCAGGAGCTAGTGTTTCAGATATAAGATTAAGTTAATTATGGAAGAAAATCAAAAATTTACAATTTCAATTTATACAGAAAATAATATTGGTATATTAAATCGTCTATCCGCAATTTTTTTAAAACGCCATATCAATATAGAAAGTATGACGGTATCTCAGTCGGAAATTGACCAAGTACATAGATTTACTTTTGTGGTAATTATTTCTGAGACTCAAGCCAGAAAAATATTGGGTCAATTGGAAAAACAAATTGAGGTAATAAAGGCCTATTATCACCGAGAAAATGAAATTATTTATCAAGAATCAGCCTTGTTTAAAATTTCTACAGAACATTTGTATGACGAACAGATACAAGAAAAATTAAAGTTTAGAAGAGCACATATAGTTACGATAACAGAAAATTATTTTGTTATAGAAGCGTCGGGTTTAAAGGAGGAAATAGACAGAATGTATGACAAATTGAAGCCATATGGTTTATTGCAATTTGTACGATCGGGGCGTATTGCTATTTCAAGACCCAGAATGGCTATTTCAGATTTATTACAAGAAATTAATTAAATAGATTAAAGAAAAAAAAATGACAAATTATTTTAACACACTTCCATTACGATTACAATTAGAACAATTAGGTATCTGTGATTTTATGGATCAATCAGAATTCCCAAATGGTGTAAAAGCTTTAAAAGGAAAAAAAATTGTAATTGTTGGTTGTGGAGCACAAGGATTAAATCAAGGTTTGAATATGCGTGATTCTGGCTTAGATATTTCTTATGCTCTTAGAGAGGGTGCTATAAAAGAACAAAGGGCATCATTTAAAAATGCAAGTGACAATGGATTCAAAGTAGGTACATATGAGGAGTTGATACCATCAGCAGATCTAGTTTCAAATTTAACACCAGATAAACAGCACTCTTCTGTAGTAAAAGCCATTATGCCTTTAATGAAAAAAGGGGCAACATTATCTTATTCCCATGGTTTTAATATTGTGGAAGAAGGCATGCAAATCCGTAAAGACATTACTGTAATTATGATAGCACCTAAATGTCCGGGTTCTGAAGTGAGGGAAGAGTATAAAAGAGGTTTTGGTGTACCAACATTGATAGCTGTTCATCCTGAAAATGACCCTAATGGAGACGGATTTGAACAAGCAAAGGCGTATGCGGCTGCCACAGGTGGAGATAGGGCAGGAGTTTTGCATTCATCATTTGTCGCTGAAGTAAAGTCTGATTTAATGGGTGAGCAAACTATTCTTTGTGGATTGTTACAGACAGGTTCTATCCTTTCCTTTGATAAAATGGTTGAAAAAGGGATTGATACAGGCTATGCTTCCAAATTAATCCAATACGGTTGGGAAACCATAACAGAGGCCTTAAAACATGGTGGTATTACCAATATGATGGATAGATTGTCGAATCCGGCAAAAATTAAAGCCTTCAATTTGGCAGAAGAATTGAAACAGATTATGAGGCCATTATTCCAAAAACATATGGACGATATTATGAGTGGTCATTTTTCAAAAAACATGATGGAAGATTGGGCTAGTGGAGATAAAAATCTATTATCTTGGCGAGAAGCAACAGGAGAAACTGCCTTTGAAAAAACTAAAAACACATCAAATGCCATTGCAGAGCAAGAATATTTCGATAATGCCGTATTGATGGTTGCCTTTGTAAAATCTGGTGTAGAATTGGCATTTGAAACAATGACAGAAGCGGGTATCAAACAAGAATCTGCCTATTATGAGTCTTTACATGAAACCCCATTAATTGCGAATACTATAGCCAGAAAAAAACTATTTGAAATGAATAGAATTATCTCAGATACTGCAGAATATGGTTGTTATTTATTTGATCATGCCTGTAAGCCATTATTGTCTGATTTTATGACTACTGTTGATACTGATATTATAGGGACTCCTTACGGATTAGGAAAAGACTGTGGCGTTGATAATCAAGAATTAATAACGGTAAATAAAAGTATTCGTCAGCATGCAATAGAAAAAATTGGAGCTAGTCTAAGAGATTCTATGACGGCTATGATAAAAATAGTGTAATAAGTAAGTTAGAACAAGTCCGTTTACTGTAAGGCGGACTTGCAATGAATGTGAAAAGTTGACTTGTAGAATTGTCTTTGAGGCAAATGAATAATAATTGAAATGAAGGTGTTTAAACTTCCGTTTCAAGCATATAAGAGCATAATTTTTTCAAAGCTTATTTTAATAATATACCATATTTATATCAATTTTTGGCGTAATGACTGAACTCTTGCCAATAATTTATTTTCTATAAAGAATGCTCCTTAGAGCTTGTCCTGTCTACAGATAGGCGTCATCCAAACTTTAATAATAACTTCGAATTGATGATAAAAAATAAAAAAAGTTTAAAAATAATTTGGATAGTTAGGAATACTAACTATATTTGTACCGGCAATATTGCTGAACAATTTAAAAATTTAATAGATATGAGTAAGTCAATTTTTTATCATGCTGGATGTCCAGTATGTGTAAATGCAGAACAGGAATTGGTAAATTTAATTTCAACAGAGGTTGAAATAGTTAATCTTGGAGAAGTTAAAAACAGAATTCCAGAAGCTGAAAAAGCGGGTGTTAATTCTGTTCCCGCATTAGTTACGCCAAATGGAAATGTAATGCATATCAATTTTGGAGCGTCTATTGAAGATGTAAAATAAATTTTTTAATCCTAATAGTTAGGAGTCCTATTTAAATATAAATTTCTAACTATTTAAAACCAGTTAAAAATGAAAAAAAATATTTCAATACTAGTAATGGTGTTTTTTATGAGCACATCAATTTTTGCCTGTGATCATTGTGCTAAATATCAAAATGATAATTTTCAAATAACAAAGGTAACCGTTTCACATGATGAAAATATTTCGAGTGTTATTTGGGAAATAGAAGTAAAAGGAACCGCAGGAAAAACAACACCGACGCCGGTGGGGCAATTAAACGGAGCACCTGTTTTAGGATATGTTTTTCCAACTACATTAAAACCAACCGATGTTGGTTTTAACCAAACGGAAGGTATTGTTGCATTGGCTTTAACCTCACATCCTGACTTTGATGATACGCCGCTTTGGGATGAAAATCAAGATCGTAATTATGCTAATGATGGTATAGTATGGCATCCGCATTGGGTAATCTTGGTGGAAGATAAAAGAGTAGGTGGAGGTCTTTCGGTTAAACAATTTAAAAAGGAAGATACCTCAGTAATATTACCTCCAACAAATCCAGGTATGCCAATGTATATGGATTCGCCAGGATTTCAGGTAACTACCAAAGGATCTACCATAAAAGTTGTTGTACCAGGCTATCGTATGAATAATCAAACCGATTTTAAATATGATGGAGTCGCTTGTTATATGAAAGTCAATACTGACATGAAAGACAAACCAATGTTAGGGGTTTATGAAGTTTATAGTGTTGCCAGTGGTAATTTGACTTTACCATATTCAGTGAAAAAATAGAATCATAAGCAATGTAAATGGTCAATGTATAATCTTCATTGGCTGTTTACATTATCTTTTAATTTAGATAACCATGTATAAGTATGTATTAAGTTTAACCATATTTCTAACATTTCTGGTATTGTCTTGTAATAACAATTCGGCGAAACAGTCTAAATTAGTAGTACAAGAAAATTTTAAAAGTTCAGAAAAGCCTTTATCAGATAGAAACTATGCTTTAAAAAAAGAGACGCCCTCTATTAAATGGACCGCCTACAAGTTTTCAAATAAAATAGGAGTTAGCGGATCATTTGATGAAATTACCTATAATCCATCCTTAAGTAAAGGGACAATTAAACAATTATTTGAGCATTCAACATTTAGCATAGAAACAGCTTCTATAAATTCAAATTTAAAGCTCAGAGATGAACGAATTAGCACTTATTTTTTTTCTACAATAGCTGCAAAAACTATTAAAGGAAGCTTCCTCGAAGTAAATAATAATAAAGGTAAAATAAACATTATTATAGGTAAATATAGTCATGTCAATGATTTTACTTACACAATTTTTGCTGATAAAATTCAGATTCACACAATTGTTAACCTTAAATTATGGAACGCTTTACCTGGTATTATAGCGTTAAATGAAATATGTAAAAATGAACATACCGGTATAGATGGGGTTTCAAAGTTATGGAGTGATGTAACTATAATAGTTGAGATTGCATTAGAACCAATTCAGAAAAAATAAAAGAATTAAATAGTAATAAATAAAGATTTAAAATTATGAAAGTATCAGTTTGGGACACCTATGTAAAACGACAAGACGGACTAATCATGCATTTTGATATTCTAGTTCCTAGTAATGTAATTGATAAAGTCAAGATATTTCAATATGGCAATGATTATTTACAACAAAAACCTTTTAAAACTAGTGAATTAAGCACAAAAGAATGTGTTTTTTGCCACATAGAAAGTGCTACTCCATCAATTATAAGTGAAATTCAACATAAAGGATTTTCTATTATTGAAATGGAAAATTGTAACTAAGATTTGAATCTTATAATTAGGATTACTAACTTTGCGTATTGAGAATAAAAATAAGACAAATATTTTATGGAAAAGAGTGTTTTTAATATAGAGTTTCAACAAAAAAATATTGCAAGTAAAATTGTTGTTAGTCTTGAACGTATTTCTGAAGCATTCAAATCACTACTTTGGGATTATGCCAAGATAATTGGGTTGAGCCCAATTCAAATTCAAATACTTATCTTTATTGCATATCATAAAGATGAATTATGTAAGGTAAGTTATTTAGCTGATGAGTTTAATATTACAAAACCTACAGTAAGTGACGCGGTAAAAGTGTTAAACAATAAAGGGCTGATCCATAAAGAATATTCAGAAATAGATAATAGAAGCTATTCAATTTCGCTAACTGCAAAAGGAAAGAATATTGTAAGAAAAACAGAAAAGTTTGCTGAACCAATTAAAAATGGAATTGAAAGAATTGAAAAAGATGAACTGGAAATATTATATAGATCATTGAATAGGTTAATTTATAATTTGAATTCGAAAGGTGTTTTAACTGTTCAAAGAACTTGTTATGGTTGTAGATTTTATGAAAAAGCTAAAACAAATCACTTTTGTAATTTACTGGAAAAAGAATTACATACGACTGAAATAAGAATCGATTGTCCTGAATTTGAGGGAAAATAAGAATAAGGAATATTAAAATTAATTATAACAAATGAACATACCTACACAATATCAAATCACAAAACCATTTGATCAAAAAACCTATTTAATTAATGGAGAATTAAAAACGTGGACAGGTAAAACTACAGAAGTATATTCAACCATTTCTTCAACAGATAATTATCAACCTACTTTATTGGGCACTATTCCATATATGGAAAAAGAAACAGCTATAGAAGCTTTAACATCAGCATGTGAAGCTTATGGTAAAGGACAAGGTTCATGGCCAACAATGAAAGTTGAAGGACGTATTGCTTGCATGGAAAAATTTGTTGGTTTGATGAAAACCAAAAGAGAAGAAGTTGTAAAATATTTAATGTGGGAAATTGGTAAATCACTACCCGATTCTCAAAAGGAATTTGATAGAACTGTAGAATATATTTATGACACTATTGAAGAATATAAAGACTTAGACAGGGATAGTGCTAAATTTTCAAAAGAAGCAGGAGTATATGCTCATATTCGTAGAGGTCCTTTGGGTGTTGTATTATGTTTAGGGCCTTATAATTATCCACTAAATGAAACATTTGCCTTGTTAATTCCCGCTTTATTGATGGGTAATACCACCATTTTTAAACCGGCAAAACATGGTGTTTTACTATTGTCACCATTATTAGAGGCTTTCCAAAAAAGTTTCCCGAAAGGTGTTGTAAATATTGTTTACGGCAGAGGTAGACAAGTGGCAACACCTATTATGCAAACAGGCAGAATTGATGTGTTGGCCTTAATCGGCAATAGTAAATCTGCTATTGCTTTACAAGATGAGCATCCTAATAAAAACAGATTGCGATTGGTATTAGGTCTAGAAGCTAAAAATCCGGCCATTATATTACCTGATGCCGATTTAGACTTGACGATAAATGAATGTTTAGCAGGTTCATTATCATTTAATGGCCAACGCTGTACGGCTTTAAAATTAATCTATGTACATAAAGATATTCAAGAAGAATTTAATAAACGATTTGCGGAAAAAGTAGACAGTTTAAAATTTGGAAATCCATGGGATGATGGGGTTAAATTAACGCCATTACCTGAACCGGGTAAATCTGCTTATATACAAGAATTGATAGACGATGCTATTGCCAAAGGTGCAAAAATTATCAATAAAAAAGGAGGTGAAACTACAGATAATTATATTTTTCCGGCAGTATTGTATCCAGTAAATAATAGTATGAGAGTGTATGATGAAGAACAGTTTGGTCCAGTTGTACCTATCATTTCATTTACAGATATTCAAGAGCCTTTAGATCATATGGCCGATTCTAGTTACGGACAGCAAGTGAGTTTATTTGGTAAAAGTGTAACATCGTTGGCTCCATTAATCGATACTTTAGTTAATTTGGTCTGTAGAGTAAACCTAAATAGTTCTTGCCAAAGAGGACCGGATGTTTTTCCATTTACAGGACGAAAAGATTCAGCAGTCTCTACCTTGAGCGTGAACGATGCTTTACGCTCTTTCTCAATCAGAACATTTGTTGCTTCTAAAGACAATCTTTATAATAATAAAATTCTAGAAGAGCTATTACGCTCTCGTAAATCTAATTTTATAAGTACCGATTATATTCTGTAGATATTATGTCACCGTTGAACATAAAACAATTGAATTTTCGAGAAGCTAACATTTCTGATTTGCAGGATTTAAAAAAGTTGGGTATAACATCTTATAATGAATTTTCTAAAGTGTTATCCAATGAAAATTGGAAGAAAATGAATTCTTTTTTGAATAATGAAGATAGATTGGCCAATTTAATTGATAAAAGTACTGTTTTTGTTTGTGAGAAAAACGCAGAAATTATTGGAATGATCTATTTGGTTTCAAGTGGAAATGCCACCGAACTATTTCAATCAAATTGGAGTTATATTCGTTTTTTAGGTGTAAATACTGAATATCGTGGTTTAGGAATTGGTAAAAAACTAACAGAATTGTGTATGGAACAAGCTATTAAAGCAAATGAAAATTATATAGCCTTACACACTTCAGAATTTATGGATGCTGCAAGGACTATTTATGAAAATAGGGGATTTAAAGCAATTAAAGAAATTGAATATTTGGGAAAAAAGTATTGGATCTATTTATTTAAAATAAATAATAACACAGGGAATCGTAGTTAGTATCGAAATCAATTTTAAAAGAGAGAAATGTGTACTTTATCCATAAAAGATACCTATCCATTAATTAATTTTAAAAATAAAGGTTAAAAAGAAGCTTATAGCTATATTTGCGAATCTTTAAAAAAATATGATGAAAAATACACTATCGGCTTTAGTTTTTACTCTTTTTATGATGGCTTGTAATAATGATAATAGCGAATCCATAGATTTTGCCGTTAAAAATGATCAGGAAATTAATGATTATATATCAGCAAATAATTTAGACGCAAAGAAAAGCAATTCAGGTTTGTACTATGTGGTTAATGAGGCAGGAACAGATGAACAACCTACTGTAAATTCTAATGTAACAGTTGCATATAAAGGATATTTTACCAATGGTAGTGTGTTTGACCAAAGTAGTGCTGAAGGTATTTCTTTTAATCTACAGCAAGTTATTAAGGGTTGGGCAGAAGGTATTACCTACTTTAAAGAAGGTGGCAGTGGCCTATTGATGATCCCCGCTCATTTAGGATATGGAAGTAAAACGATAAACGGCATTCCCGGAGGATCAGTACTTATTTTTGATATTCATCTTATTGCTGTAAATTAGATAGCGTCTAATATATTACAAACTTAATGGTTGTTGTTGTAGTGTTAGAGCTAATATTTAAAAAGTATATTCCTGATTTTAAACTATTTATATTTATCTTATTTTTAGAATTTTCTTTTAAATCTAGCGTTAATAATTTTTTTACAGCCATAGATTAGACAGCAACTTTACTATATTCAGAAAAGGAAGTTAGATCTATATTCAATTCATTTTAAATGAATGAGAATAATTATTCATAAATTCGCGTTACTATTGTAAGTCAATATGTTTAAATATATTATTTAACAGAGGCTCTAAAAACTTACATTACCCATAAGTAGAGTTGTAAAATTTTAAAATGAAATCATTTTTAATACTACTACTTATAGTTCCTTTATTGGTCTTTAGTCAAGATCCACGTGAGTTTAATCACGGAACTTGTATTGTACCATATCAAAATAACAATAACAACATAAAGTATTATTTAACATGGTCAAGTGCCTTTAACAATGCATGGGAACATGATATTTACAACGCTACTATTTATTTTGATACAAATGGAAATCTTATTGAAGATAAACCAAATCAGTTATTTATTGGAACCGGATCAGATGAAGCACAAGAACCTGTTAATGCAACTATCAATAAGGTTAATAATACTATTCTAAGTGTTTGGGAAGATGGTGTTGATTTGGATGCACCAAATGTTCGTGGACAACTTCATAGTCCTACCGGAGCAATAATGAGATCTAATTGGGTTATTGCAGGTGGTACAGGATCCCAGCATTCAGCTAATACAGCCCATTTGAATAATAAGTATTTAGTTTTTTATGCGGATGAAGCCCCACCATCTACTGGAGGTGCTGTTTTAAAGGCAAAAGTAATTGATGATAGTACAGGAGATGAAAGACAAACAATTAGTTTCACACCAAATAATGAAGACCATTGGTGGCCGGTTTCAGTTAGTAATTCTGATCATACCCGAACATTAATAGTTTGGGGAAATGATGGTTTTGCTGTCAGAGGAACCGTTTTATTTGACAATGCAGGGCTTATTGAGAAAAAAAAGGAGGTTCAGGATTATTTGACCAATACGCAACAGTATTATTATCAAGTAGAATGGCTTGAAAATATTTCTAAATTTATTTTAATTGCCAGAAATGGCGCGTATAACGACATAACTGATAGTAGTCAAATTTGCTTAATTGATACTGACGGAAATATAATCAGTTCTACTACTGTTGCGGGAGGTATATTAAGAGAAGCTAAAATGGCTGTTAAATGGAGTCAATGTTCTCAAACGTATCATATTTTTTACCCTTCAGGCACAAGCAATCTAACTCAGATTTCTATTGATAATCTTGGTGTTGTTTCTAATCTTTCAAATCAAATTATCGGCCATTCAGATTTATCTGCTATTCAATGGACATCTACAGGAATTTGGTCGACTTTTATTACGGATATCAATGGTAATGATTTGATTGAAGACGACTATATAGTATTTTTTATTATGAATGATCTGCTTTCAGATAATATTGTTAAAATACCCGTTCGTCTAGATACTTCTTTGTTTTGTGATACACTTACTATTGATGAAAGCGAAATTGATGAAAATAGTTTGATACTTTATCCCAATCCAACCCATGACA
>DEIV01000125.1:24958-25104 GCA_002352665.1 Flavobacteriaceae bacterium UBA2765 | reverse complement strand
TCTGCTCCTTATGAATATGCTGTTGAACAAGCTTCAAAAAACCCCAACGTTATTGAATTACTTGGCGATCCTGTAGAAACAGCAGGAATCATGCAAGGAAATATTTCAACAACAAATGATAGTGGTGAGGTAAATATTAAAATCCC
>DEIV01000125.1:0-24930 GCA_002352665.1 Flavobacteriaceae bacterium UBA2765 | reverse complement strand
TATTAAAGGTGAAAAAATTGATGGAGAATGGGTGTATGAAGCGTTATATGTTATTATAAAAGAAACCAATGAAAAGATCAATTTATTAGATAAAACCTTAGAAGGAATTTAAAGCGTTTTTATAGATTTATTTTTATTCTTAGTTTCAAAAAGAAACTTCAAATTCACAAAACATATACTTATGGTCACTCCTAAATAAGTAAAAAACAATAACCACATTAGGGAAATTGAAAACCATTGAGATAGCATCTTAGGAAAAACAAGAAGAATTTCTGATAAAAGCACCATACTCCCATAAAAAGCCCATAATAACGGATTCAACTTTCGTGTAAAAGTCATCCAAATAAATGGAATATACATTCCTAAAAATAAAAAGTGCAACCAAGCAATCAAAATAAACCTACTCTCTATAACTAAATTTGCAATACTTGGAATGCTACCTACTATATTGATCACTCCAACAAAAAGGATTATATAATAAATGTATGTGTACTGCTTTTGTGATTGTATAAAAGTATTTTTAAAATTCAACAATACTACTAAAAGCAATACGGAACCTAGTCCCCCAAAAACTTGAATTACCCAATGATTAAAGCTATAGTCTAAAGAATGTGCAAATAGCAATACCAAACTTAATGCTATGATGACAACATGTTTTTTAACTAGAAGTATTGAAGTCTTTTTTAATAGAACTGCCAGCATCCACACGAAAAAAATACCAAAATATTGAAAATGTAAATAAAAGAAAATCGCCTGTTGATACCATGGTGATTTCTGCATTTCCATAACCATTAATGGTCCCAACAGATAAGGCCCCAGAGAAGATATAAAGTGAAAAATAATTCCGAGTTTAACCAATTGATGTATTGCATTATTTCTAACGAGTCGCTTCCATAATCTGACGAGTAATACATAACTTATCCATAAATGTAATGTTGAAAACAAAATGGAATAAAATCCATACCCTTGTAGGATAAATGCCACCAACATAACAGTTACACATACTTGTAAGGCTAAATAATAATTATAAGAAACCTTATCAAACCCTTGTGTAAAATTAGTCCATACTAAAATTAGCAATGCATTAAATAAAAACCCAAGTAATAGAACATGTGAATGTGAATGCAGCACATTTTTAAAAGGGAATCCGGAAATTGAACCTGTATAAGCATAACGCAATAGAAGCCCAATTAGAGCACCTAAAATACCAAATAACAATGGGTATATCCAAAGTTTTTTGGGAGAAATAACAACTAGGCTTGTTTTCATTTAAATACCAAATTAAATCAAATAAAAAACGTCAAGCAATTGCTTGACGTTTTTATTATTTATGCTTGACCTGTTGGTCCAAAATTCATCGGAATTGGAGGTTGTTCATAATCCTTAATCTCACCATGTGCCTTTTCAAATCTATTCACATTCTCAGCCAATGCCTTCATCAAACGTTTGGCATGTTGCGGTGTTAGAATAATTCTAGACTTAACTTTAGCCTTAGGTGTACCCGGCATAACATTTACAAAATCAACAACAAATTCTGAAACCGAATGATTGATAATAGCCAAATTCGCATATGTGCCATCTGCTATACTTTCATCGAGTTCAATATTCAATTGGTTCTCTTTTTTCTTTTCTTCAGCCATAATTAATTAGCTTCCATTTCACTTTTAGAACCTACAATCATATGATCGTATATACGCATTCCCGTACCTGCTGGAATTTTCTTACCAACAATAACATTCTCTTTTAGTCCTTCTAAAGTATCAACTTTACCACTTACAGCAGCTTCATTTAACACTTTAGTAGTTTCCTGGAACGACGCTGCCGAAATAAATGACTTCGTCTGTAAAGAAGCTCTTGTTATACCCTGCAATATTGGCTCTGCCGTTGCCGGTACAGCATCTCTTGCTTCTACTAAATTCTTATCAGCTCTACGCAAAATAGAATTTTCATCTCTCAATTTACGTGAAGAAACAATTTGACCAGCTTTTAAATTTTCAGAATCTCCTGAATCTTCTACAACTTTCTTTCCATAAATTTCATCATTCTCTTGAATAAAGTCATTTTTATGAATCAATTGGTTTTCCAAGAAAATTGTATCCCCTGAATCAATAATTCTAACTTTTCGCATCATTTGACGCACCACAACCTCAAAGTGTTTATCATTAATCTTTACACCTTGTAGTCTATATACTTCTTGAATTTCATTCACTAAATATTCCTGAACAGCAGAAGGTCCTTTTATATTTAAAATATCTGTCGGTGTTACCGCTCCATCAGACAATGGCATACCAGCTTTAATAAAATCATTTTCTTGAACCAAAATCTGATTAGAAAGTTTTACTAAGTATTTTCTAATATCACCTAATTTAGATTCCACAATAATCTCTCTGTTACCACGCTTAATTTTACCAAAAGTAACAACACCATCAATTTCAGAAACCACTGAAGGATTAGAAGGATTACGAGCTTCAAATAATTCGGTTACTCTAGGTAAACCACCTGTAATATCACCTGCTTTACCAGATTTTCTAGGTATTTTAACCAATATCTTACCTGCATCAATTTTTTCGCCTTCTTCCACAATTAAGTGTGCTCCTACAGGTAAACTATAAGATCTAATTGTTTCTCCTTTAGAATCTAAAATTAATAAAGTTGGTACAACTTTTTTATTTTTAGATTCAGATATTACTTTTTCTTGGAATCCGGTTTGTTCATCTATTTCAACAAGATAAGTAATACCTTGATCTATGTTCTCAAAACCAATTTTACCTTTAAATTCAGATACAATTACACCATTATATGGATCCCATTGACATATAACATCTCCCTTTTTAATGGTTTTCTTATTTTTTATAAATAGATGAGAACCATAAGGGATATTATTTGTACTTAAGGTAATACCTGTTTTCTTATCAATAATTTTTATTTCAGAAGTTCTAGATATAACAATATCCACCTTGTTACCATCATTATCTAAACTTTCAACAGTATTCAAATCTTCAATTTCAATATTACCGTCAAATTTGGCAATCTGTTTGTTATCTTCAGAAATATTACCTGCAATACCACCAACGTGGAATGTTCGTAATGTTAACTGTGTACCCGGCTCTCCAATAGACTGTGCGGCTATTACACCTACAGCCTCTCCGATTTGAACCATTTTTTTAGTGGATAAACTATGTCCATAACATTTTGCACAAATCCCTCTTGCTGATTCGCAAGTTAATGCTGATCTAACTTCAACACTTTCTATAGGCGAAGCTTCAATAATTGCTACTACATCTTCTTCGATAATCTCTCCTGCCTCAATAATTACCTCATCAGTTAAGGGGTTGCGAACATTATTCAAGGCAATTCTACCTAAAATTCTTTCTCCTAATGATTCAACAATTTCTTCATTTTTCTTTAAAGGAAAAACTTCAAGGCCTCTTAAAGTACCACAATCATTTTCATTGATAATAACATCTTGAGAGACATCAACCAAACGACGCGTTAAATAACCCGCATCAGCTGTTTTTAATGCTGTATCTGCTAAACCTTTACGAGCACCGTGCGTTGATATAAAGTATTCTAAAATTGATAACCCTTCCTTAAAGTTTGAAAGAATAGGATTCTCAATAATTTCTCCACCTCCGGCAGTAGATTTTTTAGGCTTTGCCATTAATCCACGCATACCTGTTAACTGACGAATTTGTTCTTTAGAACCCCTTGCACCAGAATCTAACATCATATATACAGAATTGAATCCTTGTTGGTCTTCTCTAAGACGTTTCATTGATAATTCTGTTAACTTATTATTGGTTGAACTCCAAATATCAATAACCTGATTATAACGCTCTTTATTGGTTAACATACCCATGTTGTAACTAGACGTAATAACATCAACTTGATCATTAGCAGTATCTATCATTTTAGTTTTTTCTTCTGGGATAATAATATCTCCTAAACTAAATGACAGTCCACCTCTAAAAGCAAATTTATAGCCCATTCCTTTAATGGCATCTAAAAAATCACCAGTAGTGGGTACATCTGTTACTTTTAAAATTTTTCCAATAATATCTCTTAATGACTTTTTAGTCAATACTTCATTAATATAACCAGCTGCTTCTGGCACAACCTCATTAAACAATACTCTACCAACAGTAGTTGATACTATTTGAGTTGTTAATTCGCCATTATCATCAAAATCTTTTGTTCTAACTTTAATCCCTGCATTTAAATCAACTTTCTTTTCATTAAAGGCAATATTCACTTCTTCAGGAGAATAAAATATGCTTCCTTCACCTTTTACTTTATAATCCTTAGTTGATTTACGCTCTTTGGTCATATAGTATAAACCAAGTACCATATCTTGAGATGGTACTGTAATAGGTGATCCGTTTGCCGGATTTAAAATACTATGCGATGCCAACATTAACAATTGAGCTTCTAAGATAGCCTCAGGCCCAAGTGGTAAATGAACTGCCATTTGATCACCATCAAAATCGGCATTAAATGCAGTACACACCAATGGATGCAATTGAATTGCTTTCCCTTCAATTAACTTAGGTTGAAATGCTTGTATCCCCAAACGGTGTAACGTTGGAGCACGGTTAAGAAGCACTGGATGTCCTTTCAAAACATTTTCTAATATATCCCAAACAACAGGTTCTCTTTTATCAATAATTTTTTTAGCAGATTTTACCGTCTTTACAATACCTCTTTCGATTAATTTTCTAATCACAAAAGGCTTGTACAATTCAGCTGCCATATCTTTTGGCAATCCACATTCAAATAATCTTAATTCAGGTCCAACAACAATTACTGAACGTGCAGAATAATCAACACGTTTACCCAATAAATTCTGACGAAAACGTCCTTGTTTTCCTTTTAAAGAATCTGATAAAGATTTTAGAGGTCTGTTAGATTCTGTTTTAACTGCTGATGATTTACGTGTATTGTCAAATAAAGAATCTACTGACTCTTGTAACATACGTTTCTCATTACGTAAAATAACTTCAGGAGCTTTTATCTCCATAAGTCTTTTTAAACGATTGTTACGAATAATAACACGTCTATACAAATCATTTAAATCTGAAGTTGCAAAACGACCACCATCTAATGGTACTAATGGACGTAATTCTGGTGGAATTACCGGTACCACTTTCATAATCATCCATTCCGGTTTATTTTCTCTATTCAAGTTAGCATCTCTAAATGCTTCCACAACATTTAAACGCTTTAGAGCCTCAGTTTTACGTTGTTTTGAAGTTTCTTTATTAGCTTTATCTCTCAACTCATAAGAAAGAGCATCTAAATCTATTCTAGACAATAATTCGATAAGACATTCTGCACCCATTTTTGCAATAAACTTATTAGGGTCAGCATCATCTAAATATTGATTTTCTTGTGGAAGAGATTCAAGAATATCCAAATATTCTTCTTCTGTTAAGAAATCCATTTTTTCTAATGGTTCTCCTTCAATATTTTTTGCAATACCTGCTTGAATTACTACATAACGTTCGTAGTAAATGATCATATCTAATTTTTTAGAAGGCAAACCTAAAAGGTAACCCATCTTATTAGGTAATGATCTAAAATACCAAATATGTGCAATAGGCACTACCAAATTAATATGACCTACTCTATCTCTTCTTACCTTCTTTTCTGTAACCTCAACACCACAACGATCACAAATAATACCTTTGTAACGAATTCTTTTGTATTTTCCACAAGCACACTCATAGTCCTTAATAGGACCAAAAATGCGTTCACAGAACAATCCATCTCTTTCTGGTTTATGTGTACGGTAATTTATAGTTTCGGGTTTTAAAACTTCACCTCTAGACTTTTCTAGAATTGATTCTGGCGAAGCCAAACCAATAGAAATTTTATTAAATTTTTTTACAGTGTATTTTTCTTTTTGTTTTGCCATGATATCTTATGCAATCAATAATTAAAATGTAAAAATATATTGTTTAACTGTCTGTTATAATCAAACAGTTCCCCACTTTCCTGCCCAAATCGTTCGGGCGGGTGTGGGGATAAAATTATTCCTCTAATCTAACGTCTAAGCCAAGTCCTTTTAACTCGTGCATTAATACATTAAATGATTCTGGTAAACCTGGCTCTGGCATTGGTTCTCCTTTTACGATTGATTCGTAAGTTTTGGCTCTACCTAATACATCATCAGATTTTACAGTTAAGATTTCTCTTAAAGTAGCAGATGCTCCATAAGCTTCAAGTGCCCATACTTCCATCTCACCAAATCGTTGACCACCAAATTGAGCTTTACCACCCAATGGTTGTTGTGTTATTAATGAATATGGACCAATTGAACGAGCATGCATTTTATCTTCAATCATATGACCTAATTTGATCATATAAATTACACCAACCGTTGCGGGTTGATCAAAACGCTCACCAGTACCGCCATCATATAAATAAGTATGTCCAAATTCAGGTACACTAGCTTCATTGGTTAAATCAGTTATTTGGTCTATAGTAGCACCATCAAAAATTGGTGTAGCATATTTTTTCCCAAGTTTCTGACCAGCCCATCCTAAAACAGTTTCATAAATTTGACCAATATTCATACGAGAAGGTACCCCTAGTGGGTTTAAAACGATATCAACAGGAGTTCCATCCTCTAAAAATGGCATATCTTCTGCCCTAACAATACGAGCAACAATACCCTTATTACCATGACGACCAGCCATTTTATCTCCTACTTTTAATTTTCGTTTTTTCGCGATATAAACTTTCGCTAATTTTACAATTCCAGCAGGTAATTCATCACCCACAGTAATGGTAAATTTTTCTCTCCTTAAAGAGCCTTGAATATCATTCACCCTAATCTTATAATTGTGAATTAATTCATTGATTAGTTTATTTAAATGACTATCGGTAGTCCAAGTACCTTTAGTTAAATACTCATAATCATTTATAGCATTTAACATTTTTAAAGTATACTTTTTCCCTTTAGGGAATATTTCTTCGCTTAAATCATTAAGAACACCTTGTGCTGTTTTACCATTGACCAAACTGAAAAGTTTATCAACTAATCTTACTCTTATTTCATCAAATTTTAAGGTAAATTCAGCTTCAAGTCTTGAAATATCTTCTTTATCCTGGCTTCTTTTTGCTTTATCTTTAATTGTTCTTTGAAACAACTTTTTATCGATTACAACACCATTTAATGATGGAGATGCTTTTAATGAAGCATCTTTTACATCACCTGCGTTATCACCAAAAATAGCACGCAATAATTTTTCCTCTGGTGTTGGATCAGACTCACCTTTAGGTGTAATTTTACCAATAAGAATATCACCAGGTTTAATTTCTGCACCAATTCTGATCATTCCATTTTCATCAAGATCTTTAGTTGCTTCTTCACTAACATTTGGAATATCATTAGTCAATTCTTCTGCACCTAACTTAGTATCTCTCACATCTAATGAATACTCATCAATATGGATAGAAGTAAATATATCTTCACGAACCACTTTTTCAGAAATTACAATCGCATCTTCAAAATTATACCCTTTCCAAGGCATAAAAGCTACTTTCATATTCCTACCCAAAGCTAGTTCACCTTTCTCTGTAGCATAACCTTCACATAGTACTTGTCCTTTAGTTACTTTATCTCCTTTTTTAACAATAGGATGTAAGTTAATTGATGTACCTTGATTGGTTTTTCTAAATTTTATTAATTTATACGTCTTAAAATCTTCATCAAAACTTACTAATCTTTCTTCATCAGTCCTTTTATAAGTAATGGTTATTTTATCAGAATCAACATAATCAATAACACCATCACCTTCTGCATTGATCAAAATTCTTGAATCTTTAGCAACTCTACGTTCTAAACCAGTACCTACTATTGGAGATTCTGGTCTCATTAAAGGCACGGCCTGACGCATCATATTAGATCCCATCAACGCACGGTTGGCATCATCATGTTCTAAGAAAGGAATTAAAGATGCAGAAATAGAAGAAATTTGATTAGGAGATACATCCATATAATTAACTTCTTCAGGAGTTACCAATGGAAAATCACCCTCTTCTCTGGCTACAACTTTATCCAATTCAATTTTACCATCATTATCCAAGTCTAAATTAGATTGAGCAATTTTTTTACCCTCTTCCTCTTCCGCACTTAAATAAATTGGTTCTTTTTCAACATCTACTTTACCTTCAACTACTTCGCGGTAAGGTGTTTCAATAAATCCCAAATTATTAACTTTAGCATATACTGATAGAGAAGATATCAATCCAATATTCGGCCCTTCAGGAGTTTCAATCGGACATAAACGACCATAATGTGTATAGTGTACATCACGAACCTCAAATCCTGCTCTTTCTCTAGATAGACCTCCAGGCCCTAATGCTGATAATCTTCTTTTATGTGTAATCTCGGCCAATGGATTTGTTTGATCCATAAATTGAGATAACTGATTCGTTCCAAAGAAAGAGTTAATCACAGACGATAAAGTCTTGGCATTGATCAGATCAATGGGTGTAAACACCTCATTGTCACGAACGTTCATACGTTCTCTAATGGTACGCGCCATACGAGAAAGTCCAACTCCAAATTGACTCGCTAACTGTTCTCCAACAGTTCTTACACGACGGTTAGATAAGTGATCAATATCATCAACTTCAGCCTTAGAATTAACCAATTTGATTAAATTCTTGATGATAGTAATGATATCTTCTTTGGTTAATACCCTTTGCTCAATATCAATATCAAGGTTTAGTTTTTTATTCATTCTATAACGACCAACTTCACCTAAGTTATATCGTTGTTCAGAAAAGAACAATTTATTGATTATCCCCTTTGCAGTTTCATAATCTGGCGGTTCAGCATTACGCAATTGGCGATAAATATGTTCTACAGCTTCTTTTTCAGAATTTGTAGGATCTTTTTGTAGGGTATTATGAATAATAGCATAATCACCCATTTGATTATCTTCTTTATGTAAAAGGATTGTTTTAGTACCAGCATCAAGAATCTCTTCAATATGATCCTTTTCAAGAACGGTATCTCTATCTAAAATAATCTCATTACGTTCTATAGATACTACTTCTCCAGTATCTTCATCAACAAAATCTTCATGCCATGTTTTTAAAACTCTAGCCGCAAGTTTACGATTTAGCACTTTTTTTAATCCGCTTTTTGAAACTTTAATTTCATCAGCTAAATCAAATATTTCTAATATATCTTTATCACGTTCAAATCCGATTGCACGGAAAAGAGTAGTTACTGGTAATTTTTTCTTTCTATCAATATAAGCGTACATTACTTGATTGATATCTGTAGCAAATTCAATCCAAGATCCTTTAAAAGGAATTACTCTTGCCGAATATAACTTAGTACCATTCGCATGGAAAGATTGTCCGAAGAAAACCCCTGGTGAACGGTGTAATTGTGAAACTACAACTCTTTCAGCTCCGTTGATAACAAAGGTACCACTGTGAGTCATATAAGGAATTGTCCCTAAATAAACATCTTGTACAATAGTTTCAAAATCTTCATGTTCTGGATCTGTACAAAATAATTTTAATCTTGCCTTTAAAGGTACACTATAAGTTAACCCTCTTTCAATACATTCTCGGATGGAATATCTAGGTGGATCAACGAAATAATCTATAAACTCTAAAACAAATTGGTTTCTAGTGTCTGTAATTGGGAAATTATCAGAGAAAGTTTTGAATAAACCTTCATCACTTCTTTCGTCTGCTTTAGTTTCTAATTGAAAAAAATCTTGAAACGATTTTACTTGAATATCTAAAAAGTCAGGATAATCAGTGATCAATTTTGCAGATGAGAAATTTACTCTTTCGGTACTATAAATTGTTGACAATGGAGAAATTTTTTAATTAAAAAAATAATAAACTTTTAAGAACGAATATATACACAAAATGGTTTAGGTCAGTCAACGCCTTAGCGTGACGACCTAAACCTTAATTGTTTAGACCCTATCTCAATAACGAGATTTCGTATTAAGATGGGCTTTAGCTTATTTAAGCTCAACTTCAGCTCCAGCCTCTTCTAAAGATTTTTTAAGCCCTTCAGCTTCTTCTTTAGATACTCCTTCTTTTATTGCTTTTGGAGCTCCATCAACTAATTCTTTAGCATCTTTAAGACCTAGGCCTGTTAATTCTTTTACCAGTTTTACAACTGCTAATTTAGAACCACCTGCTGCTTTTAAAATTACATCAAATTCTGATTTTTCTTCTGCTGCTCCTTCTCCTGCTCCACCTGCTGGTCCAGCTGCTGCTACAGCTGCTGCTGCTGGTTCAATACCATATTCATTTTTTAAAATATCAGCTAATTCGTTAACTTCTTTTACAGTTAAGCCAACTAATTTTTCTGCGAAATCTTTTAATTCTGCCATTTTTGTTTGTTTTAATTTTTTATTATTTAGTTTATAAGTGCGTACAATTTATTTTTCTGATAATGTTTTCAAAATTCCAGACAGTGTGTTACCACCTGATTGTAATGCTGAAATAACATTTTTAGCCGGTGATTGTAATAAGGTAATAACTTCTCCTATTAATTCTTCTTTCGACTTAATATTAACAAGTGTATCCAATTGATCATCACCAACATAAATTGATTCTTCAATATATGCTCCTTTTAATAAGGGTTTATCAGATTTTTTTCTAAAATTTTTAATTACTTTTGCTGGAGCATTACTAATTTCTGAAATCATTAAAGAGGTATTACCTTTTAATATTTCTGGTAAGTCTCCAAAATCTTTATCAGATTTTTCCATTGCTTTAGAAAGCAATGTATTTTTAACAACTGCCAATTTTACATTAGCTTTAAAGCAAGCTCTACGCAATTTTGAAGTGTTAGAGGCATCTAACCCTGATATATCAGCAAGATATATAGTGTTACTATCAGCTAATTGGCTTGTTAAATCGTCTATTACTTGTGATTTTTGTTCTCTAGTCATAATTTTCTAAACTTTTAACTTGCTCCAACTGATTTAGCATCTATTTCTAAACTAGGACTCATAGTACTAGACATGAAGATACTTTTAACATATACTCCTTTAGACGTAGTAGGCTTCAACTTTAAAATTGTTTGTAACAATTCTCTAGCATTACCTTCAATTTTGTCTGCATCAAAAGAAGCTTTACCAATAGCAGCATGGATGATTCCTGTTTTATCAACTTTAAAATCAATCTTACCACCTTTAACATCGGCTACAGCTTTTGCAACATCCATAGTTACAGTACCCGTTTTAGGGTTAGGCATTAAACCTCTTGGTCCTAAAATTCTACCTAATGGTCCAAGTTTACCCATTACACTAGGCATAGTTACTATAACATCAACGTCTGTCCATCCTCCTTTAATTTTTTGGAGGTATTCATCTAATCCGACATAATCAGCACCCGCTTCTTTTGCTTCTGCTTCTTTATCTGGAGTTACCAATGCAAGTACTTTTACATCTTTTCCGGTACCATGAGGCAATGTTACTACACCTCTAACCATCTGATTTGCTTTTCTAGGATCTACTCCTAACCGTACAGCAACATCTATAGATGCATCAAACTTTACATTGGTTATTTCCTTTACTAAAACAGAGGCTTCATTTAAAGCATATGCCTTATTAGCATCTACTTTAGCTTTAGCTTCTTTCCGTTTTTTAGTTAATTTTGACATCTTTTTATAAATTATAAAGTTTAAGCCGGAGCATTTCCTTTTACTTTTATCCCCATAGATCTAGCAGTACCTGCTATCATTTTCATTGCTGACTCAACTTTAAAAGCATTTAAATCAACCATTTTATCTTCTGCTATAGTTCTAATTTGATCCCAAGTTACTGTCGCTACTTTTTTACGATTAGGTTCACCTGAACCTTTTTTAGTTTTAGCTGCTTCAAGTATTTGTACCGCTGCAGGTGGTGTTTTAACAACAAAATCAAAAGATTTGTCTTTAAAAACAGTAATTACCACAGGTAATACTTTACCAGGTCTATCTTGAGTTCTAGCATTAAATTGCTTACAGAACTCCATGATATTAACCCCGGCAGCACCTAAAGCAGGTCCAACAGGTGGTGAAGGATTTGCCGCCCCTCCACGTACTTGTAATTTTACAACCTTACTAATTTCTTTTGCCATTTTTTAAACTTTAGTTTAGATAATAATTATTAGAAGCATAATTACCATCCTAAATATGTAACATTTATGATATTTTTTCAACTTGCATATAGCTCAATTCCAAGGGTGTTTTTCTACCAAAGATTTTAACCATAACTTCAAGTTTACGCTTTTCTTCATTTATATTTTCAATAGTACCATCAAAACCATTAAATGGACCATCAATAACTTTAACCGTTTCACCTAATATATAAGGAATAGCAACATTTTCATTCTGTACAGCTAATTCATCCACTTTTCCTAACATTCTGTTCACCTCCATTTTTCTTAACGGAACAGGATCTCCTCCTTTAGTTTCACCTAAAAAACCGATAACACCCGTTACTGATTTAATTACATGAGGTAATTCTCCAACTAAATTGGCTTGAACCATTATATAACCCGGAAAATAAACTTTCTCTTTATTTACTTTTTTTCCAGCTCGTATTTGTATAACTTTTTCTGTTGGTACTAATACTTGATCAACATAGTCAGAAAGTCCAAGACGAGAAACTTCATTCTCTATATAGGTTTTGACCTTATTCTCTTGACCACCAATAGCTCTAACTACATACCATTTCTTTACAGAATCAGTCATATTAATTTTTAATTAAAATAGATTAAAATATTGTTCTAAACCTAATTGAAATACTTTGTCAACAGCAAAGACTGCTAAAGCAAAAAGTACAGAAAAAAGAGCTACTACTACAGTAGATTTTTGAGCTTCAGAAAATGATATCCAAGTAACTTGACTCTTCAATTCTTCAAAAGATTCCTTTATATATGTAACAACACTCATTATATTTTGTTTTTGCACGGGTGGAGAGACTCGAACTCCCGACACCCGGTTTTGGAGACCGGTGCTCTACCAACTGAGCTACACCCGTATAGAATATTAGGTGCTCCTTAATATAAGAAGCACCTATCCTATAATATATATTAACTAATACGAGGTGTCTATAAAATTTCAGTCACCTGACCAGCACCTACAGTTCTACCACCCTCACGAATAGCAAAACGTAAACCTACATTCATTGCAATTGGTTGGTGCAAATCAACTGTTATAGTTAAGTTATCTCCTGGCATTACCATTTCAACTCCAGAAGGCAAATTAATTGTACCTGTTACATCAGTTGTTCTTACATAAAACTGAGGACGGTAGTTATTATGAAATGGAGTATGACGTCCACCTTCTTCTTTTTTAAGTATATAAACCTCCGCTTTGAATTTATCATGAGGAGTTACAGAACCTGGCTTACAGATTACCATACCTCTTTTGATTTGTTCTTTATCAATACCTCTAAGTAAAATACCAACATTATCACCAGCTTCACCTCTATCCAATATTTTACGGAACATTTCAACACCAGTTACGGTAGAAGTTAATTTTTCAGCTCCCATACCTATGATATCGACTGCATCACCAGTATTGGCAACACCAGTTTCTATACGACCAGTTGCAACAGTACCACGGCCAGTAATTGAGAATACATCTTCAACAGGCATTAAAAAAGGTTTATCTACATCACGCTTAGGCAATTCAATCCATGAATCAACAGCATCCATTAATTCCATGATAGAATCTTCCCATTTTTGCTCACCATTCAATCCACCTAAAGCAGAACCAGCAATTACAGGTGTATTATCACCATCATATTCATAGAAATCTAATAACTCTCTAATTTCCATCTCTACCAATTCTAATAATTCCTCATCATCAACCATATCTACTTTATTCATAAATACAACCATTCTAGGAATACCAACTTGGCGACCTAAAAGGATATGTTCACGAGTTTGAGGCATTGGCCCATCAGTAGCAGCAACAACTAAAATTGCACCATCCATTTGAGCAGCACCAGTTACCATATTCTTCACATAATCCGCGTGACCTGGACAGTCTACGTGTGCATAGTGACGATTAGCAGTTTGGTATTCAACGTGAGAAGTATTAATTGTAATACCTCTTTCTTTTTCTTCTGGAGCATTATCAATTTGATCAAAATCCTTTACTTCAGAAAGACCTTTCTTTGCCAATACAGTTGTAATAGCAGCGGTTAAAGTTGTTTTTCCGTGATCTACGTGACCAATTGTCCCAATGTTTAAATGTGGTTTGGAGCGGTCAAAATGTTCTTTTGCCATGATTATTTAATTTTTTAATTCTTAGTTATATATATTTAGTTCAATCTTATTCTATACTAATATGAGTCAATGACCATTCCATATTTTGAGAGAAATCGTGACTCCAATTTTTCCTAACACTCAAGCCTAGTACACCCAATGGCTAAAACATTATTTTTTTTGAGCCAATGACGGGAATTGAACCCGTGACCTCTTCCTTACCAAGGAAACGCTCTACCTCTGAGCTACACCGGCAAAAGTGCAAAACAAAATTTAAATCAATTTTGCAAACCCACCTGTATTTTTCTCTGGCACTCACCTTCATCACCTTCTATAGTATACCAATTACTATATTGCAAAAATATGAGCAGGATACCAGACTTGAACTGATAACCTTCAACTTGGAAGGCTGACACTCTACAAATTGAGCTACTCCCGCAATTTACCTTTGAGCGAGAGACCGGGTTCGAACCGGCGACATTCAGCTTGGAAGGCTGACGCTCTACCAACTGAGCTACTCTCGCATTCTATAGATTAAAATCTATTATTTTCTATTTTAAAGAACTTATCGCAAAAGATGAACAATTTCCATTATTCTATTCAACTTGGATCCGCCGGAGGCGGACTACCAAATGAGCTACTCTCGCATTTTCAATTCATAATTCATCATTCTGAATTATTATTGATGGTGTTTTCAATATTTCAAGATTCTAACATTACCTCGCTCTCGCTCAGTGATCCTGTTCGGGTGACCCCGAACATATAATTTTATTTGTCAGCCTTTACAAAAGCGAGCTTTTGACATCCTCACAAATAAAATTATAAGTGGGGAGAGCAGGATTCGAACCTGCGAAGGTTTCCCAACAGAGTTACAGTCTGTCCTCGTTGGCCGCTTGAGTATCTCCCCAACATTTTTTTATTCAAAGAACTGAGCCGATGGAGGGACTCCCTTCAACTTCGTTCAGGATAAACTTCTCGTCCCATTTCTTTTTAAAACAAGTCTTGTTTTAAATCCTAAACCTTTCAATCTAATGAGCCGATGGAGGGACTCGAACCCACGACCTGCTGATTACAAATCAGCTGCTCTAGCCAGCTGAGCTACATCGGCATTATTTATAAAAAAACAAACCGCTTTTTCTAACGGTTTGCAAATGTATAAAGTTTTATTTTTTTTACAAAACTTTTATGTCTATTTTTTTTTACAATATTAAACTTGATGTGTTCTTTGTTTTTCTTTCTTTTTTCGCAACTGTCTTTTTAAAGATTCTATCGCCGTATCTACAGCTTCTTCAAAAGACTTGCATTGTTTTTTTACAATAAATTCATCTCCCGGTATTAATAATCTTAATTCGGCAATTTTATTTTCTTTTTCACTTGTGTTTTGAAGTTTCAAATAAGCATCAATTCCGATTATTTTATCATAATATTTTTCTAAATTATCTGCTTTATTTTGTGTAAAATCTATTAGACCTTTATCGATATTGAAATTTACTGACTGAATATTTACTTTCATATGTTTATATTTAATTGTTTTTAATAAGTCATATGTAATTCGCCAAAAAAAATGGTAGCATTACAAAATGTTCGAAAATATGGCTCATTTCATATACATTAGATTTTAGAGCTCCTAGGATGAGCCTGGTTATATATTTTTTTTAATTCACTCAAACTACTATGTGTATAAATTTGAGTTGAAGCTAAACTTGAGTGACCAAGTAATTCTTTAACAGAATTTAAATCGGCACCTTCATTTAACAAATGCGTAGCAAAAGAATGCCGAATTACATGCGGACTTTTCTTAACTTTTGAAGATACCTCAACAAAATAGTCATTTATTATTCTATAAACAAGATTTGGATAAATTTTATTTCCTTTTTTGGTTATAAAAAGATATTCACTATTGAATTCTAATTTATTTCTTTCTATCATATACGCCTTTAAAGTATGCTCAACCGAATTCAATAAAGGTATATATCTTTCTTTATTTCTTTTACCCAATACTTTAATTGTAGCATTAATAATATTTATCGAAATAGTTTTTAATGCTATAAGTTCTGATCGTCTCATACCTGTAGAATACAACAATTCAACTATTAGTTTATTTCTAACAGATTCAAAATCATTCCCATTATTTAAGTTTTCTATCACTGTTTCTATTTCAACTTGAGAAAATGGTACTTGTACTTTTCTTGATACTTTTAAAGCTTGATGGTTTAATATAGGTGATTCTTTTAATTGTTTTGTCTTAACTAAAAATTTATAGAAAGATTTTAAACTACTAATTTTTCTGTTGATAGAGCGATTAGAAATTTTACTATTGACCAATTCAACTATCCAAGATCTAACTTGGCTATAGTTAACCTCTAAAAGATCTTCAGTGTTATAAACGCTAAAATAAAATGATTGGAAAGATTTTAAATCGCCTTGATAAGCTTTAATAGTATGTATTGAATATTTTTTTTCAGAAGAAAGATAATCTATGAAATATGATATCAACATAAAAAAACCGTTAGTAAACAAAACTACAAAAACTGTAGATGTTATACTAACGGTTTAACTTATTTTTAAGAAATACTTACCGCTTAAATATAAGGAATAAATATTCAATTAACCGAGTTCTTCTTCGGTTCTCATATTTTGAACATATTGAGCTTTTTGATTTTGAGCTCTTTTAGCCATAGAAGGCTTAGTGAAATGTTTACGTTCACGCAGCTGCTTCATAGTTTTAGTTCTATCAAACTTTCTCTTAAAGCGTTTCAAAGCTCTATCTATATTCTCACCATCTTTTACTGGAATTATTAGCATACTGTTGCACCTCCTTTCATATACTTCTGTTTTTTATTGGGGTGCAAATATACAAAAGAATTCAATAGAACATTACTAAGTTTTAATTTTTATTCTAAAAGTATTATTTTCAAAAAATAGTATAGAATACCAATAAAGAATACTAAAGATTAATCCAATAATTATTTTTCTAGAACTTGCGGTTTTTCTTTTTCTACATTAACCAAATTCAATCCATCATATTTCACTATAAAAACACCCTTATTTTGAAACCCTTTCTCAGGATTTTTTGAATATAAAAATTTACAAGAAGTCCTTTCAGAAACACCACCGGAAAATGCACTGTCAGTCATACTATACGAAGCTAAACGAATAAGAGCGTCATAAGTAATATCAAATCCTTTAAATGCATATTCAGAAGGCTCAACATAATTCTTAGCTTTATATTTTTTCATAAATAATTGCGTCTTTTCATCTTCATAATCAATAAAACTAGTGGTAGGAAAATGAAAATTAACTCTGGCTAAATGTTGGTTCTGTACTTTTTCAAAATTACCATTATACTGTGATGCAAAAAGTGTTGCATCTATTTTTTCAGGTAACACTCCTAAATTCTGAACAACATCATTAGTTATAGAATGATCATCAGTTAATAATACAATCCAATTTTCCTTTTTATCAAGTATATTTTTTTTGAATAAATCAGGTTTAATATAACCCTTCTCAGGTTTTAACACTCTTACTTTACTAAGAGAATCTAGCTTATTTAGTGCAGCAATAGTTTTGTTATATTTCAATTCATTTTCTTTTAAATCATCCGTTATAACCACCAAATTCTGATGCTTATAATTTTCTATAATATAGCTAATTACTTTTTCAGACAACTCATCTACTGTAGGAGCATCTTGAACAGTATTTTTAGAAGCAAATACAGTATGATCTTTTGCCGAAACCGGAGAAACAATTACCGTGTTTGCAGCACTCAAGCTTTGAGCCGTATATTTAACATTTTGCAAAAACATAGGGCCAACAATAACGTCAACATCATCAAATTGATTTGTTTTTAATAAGGTAGCCATAGTAGTTAAACTATTCTTGGTATCAAACACTTTAGCAGAAATAGATAAACCTTGCTTTTTTAAAGAATCTAATGCAATTTCAGCGCCTAAATAGAAATCGGTTACAATGTTTAATGTTCTTGTTAAGTTTCTTGATGACGTTTTATCTTCATCAAAATTAATAGTGTTTCCACCCATAAAAGGCAACATAATAGCTACTTTTATTTGTTTATTTGGCTGAATATTTGGTTCAAATACCAAATTATTAGCCACAGAACTCACCTTAGGAATCTTTACAATAGCACCTTCTTTAACACCCTCGTTTAGTTCAGGGTTATATGCTAACAACTGCCCTTGAGATATATTAAATTTTTGACTTAAACTGAATAAAGTCTCTCCTTTTCCAATTTGATACAGTATTTGATTCTCTGTTACATCAGGTATTTCTCTTCTATTAGGAACATTAATAATAGTTTCTGCTTTTAAACCTTCTTTTATTTCCGGGTTCAATTCTTCTAAATCTTCAACCTCAATACCATAACGCCTAGCTATCATATATTTTGTTTCTGTTGCTTTAACTAAATAAGGTTTTGTTTTATCATCTTGAATACTTACCTGTTTAACTTCCGTATTATATCCATTTTTTACTGGAATTTTTATTACTTGTCCGGCTTGTAAATCATCCATTCTTAAGGCCATATTATGTTTCCTTAAGACACGTTTAGACACTCCATATTTTTTCCTTAACCTAAAATAATTTTCTTTTACCAAGACCTTATGATAAAGAAATCCCTCTTCCACATAATCACCTTTATCTATATTGGGTTCAATAGAAAATTTCAAATTAGGAACAATTAATATTTGATCTTCAGAAATGACTTTATCTTCACCTACATCGGGATTTAATTTTAATAAACCCTGAGGTGTAGTTTGAAATCGTTTTGATATGCTAAATATAGTTTCTCCCTTCTTAACCTGATAAGTTTCATAAGGCTTCTCTTGTGAAAAAACACTCACAAGGATTAAAAAAAACAATAATACCGTTAATTTTATTTTACTCATCTTTAAAAATTTTTTTAAGGATTCTTTATGGATTGCCTAACTTTTTTAATTGATCCAGACAATCTAAAATAATTACTCCCACTCAATTGTTGCCGGTGGTTTAGAACTAATATCATACACCACTCTATTCACACCTTTTACTCCATTTATAATTTTATTTGAAATTTCTTGCAAAAATTCATAGGGTAAATTTACCCAATCTGCGGTCATTCCATCCGTTGATGATACAGCTCGCAAAGCTACAACTTTTTCATAAGTTCGTTCATCTCCCATCACGCCGACCGAATTTACAGGTAATAACATTACACCCGCTTGCCAAACTTCATTGTACAGATCCCATTTTTTTAATCCTTCAATAAAAATAGCATCTACATCTTGCAATATCCTCACTTTTTCAGCGGTAACATCTCCTAAAATTCGAATGCCTAATCCTGGTCCTGGAAATGGATGCCTGCCTAACAAACTACTATCTATTTCTAATGATTTCCCTACCCTTCTCACCTCATCTTTAAAAATCATTCGCAATGGTTCTACCACTTTTAATTTCATATAATCCGGCAATCCTCCAACATTATGGTGGCTTTTTATCGTCGCTGAAGGTCCTCCAGTAACGGAAACAGACTCAATAACATCAGGATAAATAGTGCCTTGTGCCAACCATTTTACATCTTCAATATGATGGGCTTCATCATCAAAAACATCAATAAATGTATTACCTATAGCTTTGCGTTTTAGTTCTGGTTCTGATATGCCTTTCAGAGCTTTCAAAAAACGTGCCGAAGCATCTACACCTTTCACATTAAGCCCCATATGCTCATATTGATCTAAAACCTCATCAAACTCATTCTTCCTTAGCAAACCATTATTTACAAATATACAATAGAGGTTTTTTCCTATAGCTTTATCTAATAGTACGGCCGCAACTGTAGAATCTACACCTCCGGAAAGGCCTAATACTACTTTATCATTCCCTATTTTTTTCTTTAATTGTTCAACAGTTGACTCCACAAAAGAATCCGGAGTCCAGTTCTGCTCAACTTTAGCAATATTTACTAAAAAATTCTCCAATAATTGTCTACCATCAGTAGTGTGATACACTTCTGGATGAAATTGAATGGCAAAGGTGTCTTCATCATCAATTTTAAACGCTGCATTACTAACATCTTCAGTACTTGCAATATTTTTATAATGATCAGGCATTTCTATAATAGTATCAGAATGGCTCATCCAAACTTGACTGCCTTCACTAATATTATTAAATAAGCCTTTATGATTGTTTATATGTGTAAGTTTTGCCCTACCATATTCTCTGGTTCTTGATGCCCCAACCTTACCTCCAAAAAAATGAACCAGATATTGAGCTCCATAACAAATTCCCAATAATGGTTTTATACCTTTAATTTTTGACAAATCCGGTTGCGGAGCATCATCTGAATTTACCGAACATGGGCTTCCCGATAATATCACTGCCTTATAATGATCTATATTAAATTTATTGCTGTTATAGGGATGTATTTCACAATAAATATTGAGTTCTCTAATGCGACGTGCTATTAATTGTGTAAACTGCGATCCGAAATCTAAAATAAGTACCTTTTCTTGCATCCGCAAAAATAAAATATAATTCTTAAAGTCTAAGGACGATTTTCTAAATGTTTACAAATTATTTAAATTAGCCATGTATAATTTATCGAAAAACATCGACTAACAATTGAAAATCAAATATTATGCATGATAAAATTCTATTGGTTTTAAGAATAATAGTAGCGGTAATTTTAGTACAAACATTACGTTTCAAATTTAGTGCCCATCCTGACAGTGTCTACATTTTTAGCACACTTGGCTTAGAACCGTATGGCAGAATTGGTATTGGTATTTTAGAATTGATAGCAGCAATTTTTATACTTATACCAAAAACCATTTGGTTGGGTTCCATTTTAACATTAGGGCTTATTTCAGGTGCTATACTAGCACATTTAACCCAATTAGGTATAGAAATAAACGAAGATGGTGGTACGCTTTTCTATATGGCTTTAGTAATATTTATACTGTCTTTCATTATTTTACTAAAAACAAGAAAAAATATACCATTTATTGGAAAAAACCTGTAAAACATAAACTTCTCCTATATTTTACATAATTATGTATTATATTTGCTTCGATTAGAAAATTGCTAACTAATTCAACTTAATTTCTCTCAATTATATTAATCTGAGTATTTAATACTCTAAAGTTTGCTATGCTATGATTTCTAAATTAGAAAAAAAAGTTGTTGAAAATACTAATATTATAGAAGATATAATTCTAAAGTATTTTTTAAAAAAATTAGAAGTAAATGAGGTGAAAACCATTAACACGCTTATTGCTAATAATAAATTTACATTTAGTCATAAAATAAATTTATTTTGCGATTTGACACATATGTCAACTATTGATGCTGCTAAATTTAAAGTTTTTACAAAAATTAATAATGAAGTTATTGTTAATGATGATTCCTTAAGATCAGATTATTTTAAAAATTTAAATACTTATTATCCATTTTTGATCAATACTTATTTAGCATCCGAAGAAGTATTGTCTAATCAAAAAAAACTCATCTTTGCCATCAACTTATTAATTGATGATGTTGTTAAACTTACCAAAGATTATACTGAAAAGCCTCAAGTTTATTTCCAGAAAAAAGTAAAAAACATATTTTCTGTTTAAATTTGAAAAAACTTTTTTAATGAAACAAAAAGTTAGAAAAGCTGTAATGGCTGTTATTGTAAATCAGAATAATGAAGTATTAATAGGCTCTTCTCCTAGAGATGGTGGTTATAAATTCCCTCAAGGGGGATTAAATACCGGTGAAGATTTTATTAGCGGAATTAAACGCGAATTGAAGGAAGAACTAGATATTGTTATAACAGACAATGATATTTTGCAAAGTTATACTGAGAAGGTAAGTTATGTGTATCCTGACGAAGATCGATATATTTATCTGAGTCAAGAATTAAATATTGTTAAAGTTAAGTTTAACTATACCATGGATTTTGTTCCTCAAGACGATGAATTTGAACAACTGCTTTGGATTCCACCAACGGATTTATACAAATACAATACTTTTTTTAGAGCCGCCGCCTATGAATTGGCTTTAAAAATTTGTGGCTTGGTATAATTAATTCGCTTAAAATTAGTCCATTTAATTCCCATTCTTTAAATAATGAAAATTTACATAAGTATATTTCTACTCATTTATTTTATACATTTCAAACCACTATAGCCTAAAATGAGCAGAAACTAAAATCATTAAACAGACACTGCATGAGTACACTCAAAAGGTTGTAGTTAGAGGCTAAAAATAGATATAGGTAATAATACTCTGATTTGAATTAGTTAAAAGGTAAGCTCAAGAGTTCGCATTTTTATGCTATTAAAAACCCCATTTTTTTTGTTCTTTTTCATCTAAAAACGTCCAAGCAACAATTCGTGTTATTTTATTACCTTGATGCATTGGTATTGTTTTGATAACCGTTGCCCCCAACTTTTCTAAAGAAGTATACATAGGCTTAACATTTTCTTTTTTAGAAACCAATGTGGTATACCAAAAACACTGTTTTTTAAATTGTGAGCTTTCATATAGATAAGTATGTAAAAATGCTTTTTCGCCACCTCTGTAGCAAAGTTCATTTTCAACACCTGCAAAATTTCTTTGTGTAGCACCAGTATCTAGACCTTTATTCTTTCTTTTATTTTCCTGTTTGGCATCGGCTATAGAATTGTAAAAAGGAGGATTGCATATTGTTACAGAAAACTTATCATTATATTTTAAAATACCATTGAATATGTGATTCTTGTTTTTTTGATAACGCAAGCTAATTTGGCTATCCAATCCATTTTTTACTATTATTTGCTTAGCGTATTCTAAGGATTTTTTATCAATATCTGCTGCAACAAATTTCCAGCCATATTCGGCATTTCCTAAAATAGCATAGATACAACTAGCACCTGTACCAATATCTAGTATACTTACATTCTTAATATTAGATTGCTTCAATAAATCTTTTACATAATGTATATAATCAACACGTCCTGGAATGGGCGGACATAAATTACTATCAGGAAACTCCCAATACCCCAAATTATAATACGTAAATAACAAAGCTCTGTTCAGTTCTTTAACTGCCTTTGGATTTGCAAAATCTATGGTTTTTGTATTATAATCGTTTGTAAAAACAAATTCTTTTAAAGTGGGATGAGCGTCAAAAAGTATAGAAAAATCATATTTTTTTTTATGCTTATTTTTAGGATGTAAACCGCTAGGATTTGCCATAAAATTTATATTTGTATAATTGAAAACGCTCCTTGTAATGGATCTAAATTTTCCATTAATTTAGGAATCAAAGTAGTACCATACTCCAAATAATATTCAGAAAAATTGCCTTGACGTTCCTCTAGACTTTGATTAGGAAATAGTTCGTCTTGCAACAGTTTGATCCGTTCAGCAATGTCAATATGCTTACGTTTTTCAGCCTTAAGCAAACGTTTTTCTAAATTATCTAATCCTTTTAACTGTTTTGTTTCTTGAGCTTTTACAGCACCTATAAACGATTTGTCTGTAAGTGAAGCTATTTTTCTTAAAGAAACAAACTGCTCTTGTAAAAAAGTACGTTGTTTAGAAAAATCAATTTCAATTGTGGATACTTCTTTAATTTTTTTATTGACCAGCTGATGCTGCTCTAAAAACAATTCGTCAATAGACAGATTTAATTTTTCGGCTTTTTCAAGTTGTTTTTCATTAATTAACAACACAGAATTACGCAATAAAAGTATTGGAAAAAGTACATTTACTGTTTCAAAATAACGCTTTAATTCTAACCAATAAGCCAATTCCCCACCTCCACCAATATAGCATAAATTAGGTAATATAACTTCCTGATAAAGTGGACGCATAATTACATTAGGTGAAAACCTTTCAGGCATCTCATAGAGGTGTTTTAGTATTTCTTGCTGACTCCAAGAAATATTGGTATTATTCACTTTATAAACACCATCTTCCAAAACAATGCGTTCACGCAGATCATCTGTCAAGTAAAATAAATTTATTTCACGGGGATTTACCTGAATTTTATAGTGTTTCTCAAGTTCTTCGACAGTTTCTGAAACCTTTTTAAAACTAGTTTGATTACATAATTCATCCTCAACAAACGGAATAAATTGCTCTTTTAATTCCTTATGGTCACCATCTATAATAACCAATCCATATTCTTTAAATATTTCATTGACCAGATATCGGGTAGCATCGGTTAAATTATTATGTTCAACATAGGCCTTCTTAAATAGGGTAATCAATCTATCTGCATTTTTAGAAGTACCCAACTCCTTAGCAAACACCTTTAAAACCGCATCCATTCCCTCAGTAGACAAACGCCCAACAGCACCATTACCCTCTCTTTTCCATCTAACTTTTCTACCTTTAAAATTAAAATAATTAATTTCATCAAAATCATGATCTTCAGTAGCCATCCAATACACTGGTACAAAATCACGATTAGGGTTTTCTTTTTTTAGTTGTTTACACAAATTAATGGTACCTATTATTTTGTATAGAAAATACAAGGGCCCTGTAAACAAATTCAACTGATGACCGGTAGTTATGGTAAAGCTATTTTCACTTAAAAGCGATTGAATGTTTTGTTTTGTTTTGTTGGAGGTATTTAGTTTTTTATATTGATCTTCTAGAGCTTTTACAAGAATTTTTCTGTGTGATGTTGAAACAAGTTCAGAACCACGT
>DEIV01000064.1 GCA_002352665.1 Flavobacteriaceae bacterium UBA2765 | reverse complement strand
TTTTACCATATGAAACTGCTTCGTGAGCTATTTTTTTAAATTTTCCTTCAGGTGATTCTGCGAATACTAATACTGACATATATTTTAGTTTTTCATCCTGTCTCGATAACTATCGGGATCGTGTCAGGATCTGTTATTGTATTTTATTATTACTCATAGTTTTTGATCCAGTATATTTCTGGATGGAAAAATTTAGTTTTTAACTAAATTACTTTCGCTTCATTGTGAAGCAAATCAACCAATTCGCCTACATTATCAGCATCAACAAGCTTTACAGCACCTTTAGCTGCAGGTTTTTCAAAACTTTTTGAAACTGTAGTGGCTTCAAATGATATAGGTTCTACAACCGCTAACGGTTTTTTACGAGCCATCATAATACCTCTCATATTGGGTATACGTAAATCTTTTTCCTCTACAACTCCTTTTTGACCACCAATCACCAGCGGTAAATTTGTGCTAAGAGATTCTTTACCTCCGTCAATTTCTCTATCGACGGTTGCATTAGTACCATCAATTTCTAAACCGATACAGGCGTTTATAAAATTGAAATCTAAAATCGCAGCTAACATTCCGGGTACCATACCTCCATTATAATCTATAGATTCTCTACCCGCTAGTACTACATCATAGTTGCCATTTTTAACAACTTCGGCAATTTGTTTGGCTACAAAGTAACCATCAGTAGCTTCAGCATTTACCCGTATGGCATCATCGGCTCCAATAGCCAAAGCTTTACGCAAGGTAGGTTCCGTAGCAGCATTGCCAACATTAATTACGCTTACAGATGCTCCTTGTTTTTCCTTGAACCACATGGCTCTTGTCAACACATATTCATCATAAGGATTAATAACAAATTGAACGCCATTGGCATCAAATTTAGAATCGCCATCTGTAAAATTAATTTTAGAAGTTGTGTCAGGTACATGACTAATACAAACTAATATCTTCATTCTTTTATGGATTTTTATTATTAAATTGATGTGTTAATTTACCGTAGCGAAGTTACTACTTTTTTTTCATTTTACTATGCATGCATAGTAAAATATTTAAAATTAAACCCTTAGATGTAGCCTTAATTTTCTTATTTTTGCCTGTCAATAATAGAAGATACATGAGAACAATTCAATTTAGAGAAGCTATTTGCGAGGCCATGAGTGAAGAAATGCGTCGTGATGATTCCGTTTACTTAATGGGAGAAGAAGTGGCAGAATATAATGGTGCTTACAAAGCATCGAAAGGAATGCTTGATGAATTTGGGGCAAAACGTGTTATAGATACGCCCATAGCCGAATTGGGTTTTGCGGGTATTGCCATAGGTTCTGCAATGAATGGAAATAGACCAATTGTTGAATATATGACTTTTAACTTTTCTTTGGTTGGGATAGATCAGATTATCAATAACGCAGCAAAAATAAGACAGATGTCTGGTGGGCAATTCAATTGTCCAATTGTTTTTAGAGGACCAACAGGTTCGGCTGGTCAATTGGGAGCAACCCATTCTCAAGCTTTTGAAAATTGGTTTGCCAATACACCGGGGCTAAAGGTAATAGTACCTTCAAACCCTTATGATGCTAAAGGATTATTAAAAGCTGCAATAAGAGATGATGATCCGGTAATTTTTATGGAATCTGAACAAATGTATGGAGATAAAGGTGATGTGCCTGATGGCGAATATGTATTGCCTATTGGTGTTGCAGAAATTAAAAGAGAAGGTACAGATGTGACCATTGTATCTTTTGGAAAAATAATTAAAGAAGCTTATAAAGCGGCAGATATTCTTGAAAAAGAAGGTATTTCGGTTGAAATTATTGACTTGCGTACTGTAAGACCAATGGATCATGATAGTATTTTAAAGTCTGTAAAGAAAACAAATAGATTGGTAATTTTAGAAGAAGCTTGGCCATTTGCCAGTGTTTCTTCAGAAATTACATATCAGGTGCAAGAACAAGCATTCGATTATTTAGATGCTCCTATACAACGTATAACTACCGCAGACACACCTGCGGCTTATTCTCCTGTATTATTAGAAGAATGGTTACCTAATGTCAATGATGTAGTCAAAGCAGTTAAATCTGTAATGTATATTAAATAATGGCATTAAAATTGTAATGATTAAACCTTTTACAAATGCCTTGTAAGAGGTTTTTTTATGAACTCCTTTAAATTCTATTAAATTGAAAAACTTAATTATTTTATTTTTATTCATCAGTACAGTTGCTTTTTCGCAAGTTAAAGTTAGCGGTGTAATCATTGACGAAGAGAACGAACCCGTACCTTTTGCCAATATCATTTTTAAAGGCACAACGGTTGGTACCGTGTCTGATGAAAATGGAAAATTTTATATAGAAGCTGAAGAAACTTATAAAGCTTTAGAGATCTCTTTTTTAGGATTTGAAAAGAAAACAATCCCTTTAAAAGCTAGAAATTTTAATCTTAAAATTATATTAAAAGAAGATGCTGCTAGTTTGAATGAAGTGGTAGTTTATTCCGGTAAGGTTAAGAAAAAAGGGAATCCTGCCATTGCAATTCTAAAAAAAATATGGGCAAAAAAGCGTCGAAATGGCGTCTTGCTTTATTCGCAATATGAATATGATAAATATGAAAAAATAGAATTTGATTTAAATAATATAGACGATAAATTTAAAAAGAACAGATTGTTTAAAGGCATGGAGTTTGTCTTTGAAAAAATTGACACTTCAAATATTACCGGAAAACCTTATCTGCCTATTTTTATCAATGAAGCCATGTATAAGACCTATGGTAAAAATGAACCTACAAAAAATATGCGAGAGGAGTTGGTTGCCAATAAAAATTCGGGATTTGAAAGTAATCAACAGCTGATTGAATTTGTAAAACAGCTATATGTAGATTATAATATTTACGATAATTATTTAAAGTTTTTCGATAAGAGTTTTACGAGTCCCTTATCTCGAACCGGACCGTCTGTTTATAATTATGTATTGACGGATAGTGCCTATATAGAGGATAAGTGGTGTTATAATATTTTGTTTTATCCCAGGCGTAAAAATGAATTGACCTTTAAAGGAGATTTTTGGGTTAACGATACCACTTTTGCGGTGAAACAAATTGAAATGAATGCCACCAGAAGTGCAAATATAAACTGGGTGAAGGAAATATATGTTGAGCAGGAATTTAATGTATTGAGTGATTCTGTCTTTTTACTAAAAAGAGATCACATGATGTCCGATTTTTCTTTTAATAAAAAAGATAAATCCAAGGGTGTATATGGTAGAAGAACCACCTTGTTTAACAATTATGAGTTTGATGTAAAACGAGAAGAAAAGTTTTATAAAAAACGAGTAGATACCTATAAAGAGGAAATCTATAACAAATCGGATGAATATTGGAGTGACAATAGGTTAGAACGATTAAATAAGGATGAAGTAGGGGTTTATAAAATGTTAGACACTCTTAAAACCAATAGAAAATTTAAACAGTTATATAATTTAACTGCAACCTTAGCCAGTGGTTATTGGGAGATGTTTAAAGGTTTTGATTACGGTCCAATTTTTTCTAGTTTTGGAAATAATGATGTTGAAGGCACAAGAATAAGAGTAGGGGGTAGAACTTATTTTGGTCAAAATGATATTTGGCGTTTACAAGGTTTTACGGCATATGGATTTAAAGATAAAGAAATAAAATACGGCATTTCAGGTAAATGGTTGGTCGATAAGAGAAATAGAATTATTCTCTCTGCCGGGTATAGAAAAGATATAGAACAAATAGGGGTAAGTTTAACTACTTCTAATGATGTGTTGAATAGAAATTTTGGTTCGGCAGCATTTTTTACAAGAGGAGAAAATTTTAGATTGACCAATTTAAATTTAACCAATTTTGCTATTGCAATTGAGCCGGTAAAGAATTTAAATTTTAAAGTTGGTGCTACTTATAAAACAATGAAAGCAGCAGCACCCGACTTATTTGATATTCGTTATTACGATGAAAATGGTGATTTGCAATCGGCTATGGAACAAGCAGAAATTGATGTTTCACTACGCTTTACACCGGGAAGAAAAAATGTTGGTTTTGGGGTAGAACGATCTATTAGTAATTCTGAAAGATATCCAGAGGTTTATTTGAGTTATACCAAAGGGTTAAAAGGCGTTTTAAATAGTGATTTTGATTTTGATAAATTACAGTTGTTTTATAAACACCGTATTTTAATGGGCGGTTTAGGAAAACTGAAATACACATTAGAAGTTGGTAAAACCTTTGGTGAAGTACCGCTCACATTATTAGATGTAGTACCGGGAAACCAAACTTTAATTATGTCGTCTCGTACTTTTGATCTGTTAGATTATTATGAGTTTGTTACGGATCAATATATGGCTTTACATATTGAGCATAATTTTAATGGTAGAATATTATCTAGAATTCCATTATTGCGAAAATTAAATTTACGAGAACTTATCGGTGCTCGTGCCGTTATTGGTTCTTTATCTGATGCAAATATTGCTAAGAGTCCATTTTTTGCTGACCCAGATATAGTTACTAGAGTTCCAACAAAACCTTATTATGAATATCATTTTGGTGTGGGTAATATTTTTAAATTAATTCGCGTAGATTTTCTGTATAGGGGTAATTATAGAGATTTACCCGGAGCTACAAAATTTGGATTTAAGGCCGGTATTAATTTTTATTTTTAGACTAGCCAATTTTTGGTTCTTTTTAGGGCAATGAAAAAAAGAACAGAAGACATTTTTATTTTCTTATTTTTTCAATCTGATTAACGCACAATCTCAACACTATCCACTTTCATGGCACTCATTACCTCATTGATATTGGCAGTATTAACACTAGCCGCTACATCTGCAGGAATAACCGCTATTCTATAAATAATATTATCAGTAAATAA
>DEIV01000051.1 GCA_002352665.1 Flavobacteriaceae bacterium UBA2765 | reverse complement strand
GTGCAGGGGCTAGGAGCGTATCTGGGAGTGCCTGACAACCTGTCAGTGTTGGTAGCACCAATGCTAGATACGTTTTTGCTCTTTCTGGTGAGTGTAAATCTGATTTTGTACCTGAATTTGGACATACCTATTTATATGACGGAGGAACTGGAGAGCGTTTTGACCAACCCGCAACGGTTGGTGTAATTTATATGATCAAATTAGGTCATATGATTGAAGATAAAATGCATGCTCGTTCAATTGGTCCATATTCATTAATAACACAACAACCATTGGGTGGTAAAGCACAATTTGGTGGTCAACGTTTTGGTGAGATGGAAGTATGGGCACTTGAAGCTTATGGAGCATCTGCTACTTTAAGAGAAATCTTAACTGTAAAATCTGATGATGTATTAGGTAGAGCCAAAACTTACGAATCAATCGTAAAAGGAGAACCAATGCCAGAGCCAGGTTTACCAGAATCATTTAATGTATTAATGCACGAGTTAAAAGGACTTGGCTTAGACGTTAGATTAGAGGAATAATTTTATCCCCGTACCTGTCTGAACGATTCGGACAGGAAAGTGGGGAACTGTTTGATTATAACAAACAGTTAAAACAATATATTTTTACATTTTAATTATTGATTGCATAAGATATCATGGCAAAACAAAAAGAAAAATACACTGTAAAAAAATTTAATAAAATTTCTATTGGTTTGGCTTCGCCAGAATCAATTCTAGAAAAGTCTAGAGGTGAAGTTTTAAAACCCGAAACTATAAATTATCGTACACATAAACCTGAAAGAGATGGTTTGTTCTGTGAACGCATTTTTGGTCCTATAAAAGACTATGAGTGTGCTTGTGGAAAATACAAAAGAATTCGTTACAAAGGTATTATTTGTGATCGTTGTGGTGTTGAGGTTACAGAAAAGAAAGTAAGAAGAGATAGAGTAGGTCACATTAATTTAGTGGTGCCTATCGCACATATTTGGTATTTCAGATCATTACCTAATAAGATGGGTTACCTTTTAGGTTTGCCTTCTAAAAAATTAGATATGATCATTTACTACGAACGTTACGTAGTAATTCAAGCAGGTATTGCAAAAAATATTGAAGGAGAACCTTTGGAAAAAATGGATTTCTTAACAGAAGAAGAATATTTGGATATTCTTGAATCTCTTCCACAAGAAAATCAATATTTAGATGATGCTGACCCTAATAAGTTTATTGCTAAAATGGGTGCAGAATGTCTAATCGAATTATTGTCTAGAATAGATTTAGATACTCTTTCTTATGAGTTGAGACATAAAGCAAATACAGAAACTTCTAAACAACGTAAAACAGAAGCTTTAAAACGTTTAAATGTTGTCGAAGCATTTAGAGATGCTAATTTAAATAGAGAAAACAAACCTGAATGGATGATTATGAAAGTGGTACCTGTAATTCCACCAGAATTACGTCCATTGGTACCATTAGATGGTGGTCGTTTTGCAACTTCAGATTTAAATGATTTGTATAGACGTGTTATTATTCGTAACAATCGTTTAAAAAGATTAATGGAGATTAAAGCTCCTGAAGTTATTTTACGTAATGAGAAACGTATGTTACAAGAGTCAGTAGATTCTTTATTTGACAATACCCGTAAATCATCAGCAGTTAAAACTGAATCTAACAGGCCTTTAAAATCTTTATCTGATTCTTTAAAAGGAAAACAAGGACGTTTTCGTCAGAACTTATTAGGTAAACGTGTTGATTATTCTGCACGTTCAGTAATTGTTGTTGGACCTGAATTAAGATTATTTGAATGTGGATTGCCAAAAGATATGGCAGCTGAATTGTACAAGCCTTTTGTGATTAGAAAATTAATAGAAAGAGGTATTGTAAAAACAGTAAAATCTGCTAAAAAAATTATAGATAAAAGAGAACCTGTAGTTTGGGATATATTAGAAAATGTATTGAAAGGACATCCTGTGCTTCTAAACCGTGCTCCAACATTACACCGTTTAGGGATACAAGCATTTCAACCTAAATTAATTGAAGGTAAAGCAATTCAATTACATCCATTGGTGTGTACTGCATTTAATGCCGATTTTGATGGTGATCAAATGGCAGTTCATTTACCACTTGGGCCAGAGGCTATTTTAGAAGCTCAATTGTTAATGTTGGCATCGCATAGTATTTTAAATCCGGCAAATGGATCTCCTATTACGGTACCATCTCAAGATATGGTACTTGGTTTATACTATATGACCAAAGAGCGTAAATCAACAAAGGAATATAAAGTAAAAGGTGAAGGAAGTATATTCTATTCTCCTGAAGAAGTAAATATTGCCTTTAATGAAAAGAAAGTTGATCTAAATGCAGGGATTAAAGTTAGAACTAAGGATTTTAATGAAAATGGCGAATTAACAACTCAAATAGTAACTACTACTGTAGGTAGAGTATTGTTTAATGAAGTTGTTCCTGAAGAAGCAGGATTTGTTAATGAAGTATTGACTAAAAAATCTTTACGAGATATTATTGGTAGAATCCTAAAAGTAACAGATGTACCTACTACTGGTGATTTTTTAGATGCCATTAAAGGAATGGGCTATAAATTTGCTTTTAGAGGTGGACTGTCATTTAGTTTAGGAGATATTATTATCCCTGAAGAAAAAACATCAATGATAACAACTGCTAATGACCAAGTTGATGTTATTACTTCTAGTTATAACATGGGTATGTTAACCAATAAAGAGCGTTATAATCAGGTTATTGATATTTGGAGTTCAACCAATAATAAGTTAACAGAATTATCAATGAAACGTCTTAGAGAAGACCAACAAGGATTCAATTCTGTATATATGATGTTAGATTCTGGGGCAAGGGGTTCTAAAGAACAAATTCGTCAGTTAACAGGTATGCGTGGATTAATGGCAAAGCCTAAAAAATCTACAGCCGGTGGTGGAGAAATTATTGAAAATCCAATTCTTTCGAACTTTAAGGAAGGGTTATCAATTTTAGAATACTTTATATCAACACACGGTGCTCGGAAAGGTTTAGCAGATACCGCATTAAAAACAGCCGATGCCGGTTATTTAACTCGTCGTTTGGTTGATGTTTCTCAAGATGTTATTATCAATGAAAAAGATTGTGGTACTTTAAGAGGTCTTGAAGTTTTTCCTTTAAAGAAAAATGAAGAAATTGTTGAATCATTAGGAGAAAGAATTTTAGGTAGAATTGCCTTGAATAATGTTCGCAATCCTTTAACTGATGAGGTAATTATTGAAGCCGGAGAGATTATTGAAGAAGATGTAGTAGCAATTATTGAAGCGTCGCCAATAGAAAGTGTAGAAGTTCGATCAGCATTAACTTGCGAATCATCAAGAGGGATTTGTGCAAAATGTTATGGACACAGTTTATCCACTAAAAAAATGGTGCAAATTGGAGAGGCTGTAGGCGTAATTGCCGCACAGTCTATTGGAGAACCGGGTACACAGTTAACATTACGTACATTCCACGTTGGTGGTATTGCAGGTAATATTTCTGAAGATAATAAACAGGTTGCCAAGTTTGACGGTAATATTGAAATTGAAGATTTGAATACTGTTGAAAGTTTAGATAATGATGGTAACAAAGTTGATATTGTTATATCTAGAACTTCTGAAATAAAAATTATTGATAAGAAAACGGGTATTACCTTAAGTACGAATAATATCCCTTATGGTTCTCATTTATTTATAAAAAATAAGAGAACTATTAAAAAGGGAGATGTTATTTGTCAATGGGATCCATATAATGGTGTAATTGTATCTGAATTTAAAGGTAAAATAGGTTTTGAGAATATAGACCAAGGTATTACTTATCTTGTTGAAATAGATGAACAAACCGGATTCCAAGAAAAAGTAATATCTGAATCGAAAAACAAAAAGGTTGTTCCAACTTTATTAATTTTAGATAATAAGGGAGAAACTATTAGATCTTATAGTTTACCTGTTGGAGCTCACTTAATTGTGGAAGATGGTGAAAAAATTGATGCTGGTAAGATATTGGTTAAAATACCTAGAAAATCAGGTAAAGCAGGTGATATTACCGGTGGTTTACCTAGAGTAACTGAATTATTTGAAGCACGTAATCCTTCTAATCCTTCGGTGGTTTCTGAAATTGATGGTGTTGTTACTTTTGGTAAAATTAAGCGTGGTAACAGAGAGATTATTGTAGAGTCTAAATTAGGAGATATTAGAAAATATTTAGTAAAACTTTCTAATCAGATTCTGGTTCAAGAAAACGATTTTATTAAGGCAGGTATGCCATTGTCTGATGGAGCGGTAACACCGACAGATATTTTAAATATAAAAGGACCTTCTGCTGTTCAGGAATATTTAGTGAATGAAATTCAAGAAGTATATAGACTACAAGGTGTAAAGATTAATGATAAACACTTTGAGGTTGTGGTTCGTCAAATGATGCGAAAAGTTCGAATTATTGATTCCGGAGATACTATTTTCTTGGAAAATCAATTAATTCATAAAAATGACTTTATTCAAGAGAATGATGAAATTTACGGAATGAAAGTTGTGGAAGATCCAGGAGATTCCGAAAATGTAAAGGCTGGTCAAATTGTTTCTTCACGTAAATTGAGAGATGAAAATTCTATTTTACGAAGAACTGATAAGAATTTAATTGAAGCTAGAGATGCTGTACCGGCAACTGCTGAGCCAATCTTGCAGGGTATAACAAGAGCTTCATTACAGACTAAGTCATTTATTTCGGCAGCATCGTTCCAAGAAACTACTAAAGTGTTAAATGAAGCTGCTGTAAGCGGTAAAGTTGATACTTTAGAAGGACTAAAAGAGAATGTTATTGTTGGTAAGAAAATTCCAGCAGGTACAGGTATGCGTATATACGATCATATGATTGTAGGTTCTAAAAGTGAAATGGAAGCTAATTAGTTATGGCTGAAGATAAGAAAAAAGAAAATCAATTGAATATTGAGCTAGATGAAAGTATAGCTGACGGTACTTATGCCAATTTGGCTATAATCAATCATTCAGTTTCAGAATTTGTTGTTGATTTTGTTAACGTTATGCCTGGTACACCAAAGGCTAAAGTAAAATCTAGAATTATTCTAACACCACAACATGCCAAACGTTTAACTAAGGCATTGGCAGAGAATGTGAGTAGATTTGAAAAAGCACATGGTGAGATTAAAGATTATGAGCAACCTCCAATTCCGATGAATTTCGGACCGACAGGTCAAGCATAAATAATATAAACGTCAAGCATTCCGCTTGGCGTTTTTTATTTGGTTTAATTTAGTATTTAAATGAAAACAGACCCAGTTGTTATTTCCCCTCAAAAACTTTGGCAATACCCATTATTATTTGGTGTTTTAGGTGCTATAATAGGACTTTTATTGCGTTATGCTTATACAGGTTCAATTTCCGGATTCCCTTTTAAAAATGTATTGCATTCGCATTCACATGTACTTTTACTTGGGTTTTTGTTTAATGCATTGCTAATTTTAGTATGGACTAATTTTACCAAAGGTTTTGATAAGGTTTCTTATAATTATTATATAGCCTTACAAGTATGTGTAGCTGTTATGTTGGTGGCATTTATCCTACAGGGTTATGCATTCTATTCCATATTGTTTTCAACATTACATTTATGGATAAGTTATATATTACTAATCAGATTATGGAAACGACTCACTAAAAATAAAGTTGTACATCAACTAGTTAAACTCGGAATTATATTTCATTTTATATCTTCTCTGGGGCCATATATGTTAGGTCCGTTAATGGTTTTGGAAATGAAAGAGTCTCCGTGGTATCAACAATCAATCTTTTTTTATTTGCATTTTCAATATTTTGGTATTTTTTTCGTGTGGATGCTAGCCGTTCTATTGCAAAAGGCCGAAGAGCTCATCACTAAAAAGCATATTGTCATTATAGCACTTAGCTTAGTGTTGCTATTTGCACATTCTTTAGATTATAGCTTTGATCATTGGGTAATTCAAGTTTTTGGAGGACTAGGTTCTGTATTACTTTTAGTAGTATTGTTGAATTTTAAAAATGCTTTTATACACTTACATAATAAGTATAAATACATTTACTATATAATTCTTTTTGTGGGAGTGGTCAATATTGTTGGAAGTATTCCGAGTATTGCAAATTTAGTTATAGAGAGTAGGTTTATGTTGATTGCCTGGCTACACCTTTTATTTTTAGGAATGTATATTCCATTTATTTGGATGACTTTTACACGAAAGTTGAATCCGTTATTATGGGCTTTTTATGGGAGTATGGTGCTTTTTTCAGAAATTTTTCTTGTTTTTCCTAAGATGCTATCTCAATGGTTTTCAATTTCCCTAATGTGGTTATTGTTTTTTACTTATTTAGGAGTGACCATAAGTATATGTTTTGTGCATTTGATTTTCTTTTTGAAACCAAGAATAAAAATAATGTTATAGAAATGCTTTAAATTCCTTCTAAGGTCTTATCTAATAAATTGATCTTTTCATTGGTTTCTTTTATAATAACATAAAGCTCTTCATAAAACCATTCCCCATCAATTTTTTCACCTTTAATAGTTACAGAACCTTTACCTTTTGACCCTTTTAATGGGATTTTAATATTTACCTCACCACTATCATTTGTTGTTGAAATATTTCCTTGCATGATTCCTGCTGTTTCTACAGGTTCACCAAGTAATTCAATAACGCTGGGGTTTTTTGAAGCTTGTTCAACGGCATATTCATAAGGAGCAGAACTTGTAAATATTTTGGAAACTCCAAAAATAGCAGCACCAATACCAAAGGCAAATAATATAATTATTAGTAAACAACCTCCTGTAGGAACTACCCAGATCCAGTTTCTACTAAACCAACTTTTTTGTTGTACATATTCATTCATAATTTTTTATGGTTTTTGGTGCACTTTAAAGATAGGTAATTTATTTGATTAGAATTTCTTGTTGTTTTTTATATTTGTATGTGGAGAAGAATTTGGTAATTATTTCAACGAAAGATAAACCGATTTGGCAAATAATATTGGCGGCCCTGTTTTATACTATAGCAATTTTTTTAATTATATCCTTTTTTTATTTTTTTCAATATACTTCTCTTGAAGATTTAATTAGTGATATAACATCTTTGTTATTCACTGTTTTAATTTTTGTGTTTGGGGGAGTTAGCTTTTCTCAAAAACGTACAATGTTTTTTGATTTAGAAAAGAATAAATTTAAAGATCAATTTTCTATTGGCTCTTTTAAAATAGGGAAATGGCAGGACTTACCACCTCTAAATTATATTTCGGTATTAGGTATTGATTCTAAATACTCATTTTCAATTAATTTATGGTATGATAGAAATAAGCATATAAATATTTTTACAATTTTTGGTAGGGAAAAGGCCTTTAAAACAGCTTTTAAAATTGCGGATCAATTAAATATTAAACTATTAGATGCGACAAAACGGAATAATTATAACTACTTAGATATGGATGAATTAAAAAAGAAATATAAAGGTTAGATCTTAATATTTAATCGACTTTAATTCTACTTTTAATTCTTGAAACATAGTAACGATACTACTTAATTTTAATTCATCTTTATCATATTCTTGGGTATTGATACAACAGGAAACTCCCACAACTCTAGTATATCTTCAATTTCGTATGAAATACTCAGTAGTCATGAACTATATTTGTTGTATTTAGTACTTTCTTAATATTTCAATTAGTTTTTTATTAATGTAAATACTTTCTCTACCTATTTTTTCAGATGTTATAATTCCGATATTTTCCATTTTCTTTAAATATCTTGACGCCGCCTTCCTTTCCACATTTAATTTTTTAACTACAAATTCAATTTTAGAATAGGGTTGTTCAAATAGTAACTCAACGAGTTCTTTTCTGTATATTTTTGGTTCTTCTTTTTCCTGACTTCGACACTG
>DEIV01000096.1 GCA_002352665.1 Flavobacteriaceae bacterium UBA2765 | reverse complement strand
TTTATGTCGAAAACAGGAAAAAGCGGGATATGCTACTGATCCAAAGTATCCTCATAAACTAATTGATTTGATAGAAACTTACGATTTGCACAAGTATGATAAATTTGATGATAAATTTTTATATGCCGGAAAAGTATTAGAAAAACCGAAAGTATCTTCTAAAAATAAATATGTAGTTGTGACCAAAGGAGATACTTTATATTCTTTGGCAAAAAGCAATAATTTAACCATTGATAAGTTAAAATGGTTAAATGGATTAAAAAACAATGATCTAGAAGTAGGTCAGAAAATATATTTAGATTAAAACCCTCTTGCCCTTCCGATTAGGATGGGCTTGAGGGAGAAGGTTTTTAAATAATAATTATCTTTTTTCTTGTTTTCTTTTGCTATTCTTGGAATGCCCTTTCATTTTTTTATGTTTGAGATGTTTATGGATTTTACGATTTCTGGTATTTTTCCAAGTTTCAAACTGTGATTCATTCAACACATTTTTTATTTCTTTTTGATGAGCTATTAAGGCATCAAGATTTTCATTTTTATGTTTAAATAGCATATTGCTATCCCGTTTTTGTCTTTTTTCACCAAAAGCTGTCCTTTCTTTTCTTCTTTCTTGTCTTTGTAATGCTTGTGCTTTATTTAGTTGGAAAATTTTTTGCTGTTGATCTGCAGTTAGCTCTAATTGCAAAACCATTTTTTTAGTATGTAATTCAGCTATTTGATCTGCTGTCATTTTAGAACGATCTTGACCTCTCTTATTGGTCTGAGCAAAGGCATTAAAGGTTAACAAACCAATCAATGCAATACTTAATAATTTTTTCATAATAATAATTTTAATGATTTATTTAATGCTTTGACCTTTATTTTCTAATAAGGTTTAACACCTAAAATATCATTAACAAATTTTTAACGTCATGTATAGAAGAAAGGGGTTGATTCACACAAATTTAATCAATAACCTGATCAATGACGTATTTTAAAATGTGCTGAAGAGAGCGACTCGCTATTGATCTCTATTATTGATAACATCTACCATATTTATATCTTTCCATTTTGGAGAAATTTCAAAATAATCTATGGGTAATCTGGCCTTTTGTATTTTAAGATTACCTTGTGTAAATGACCGTAGTAAAATATCTTCTATGATAAAGTCAATGGCCACACTTTCTGGATGGTATTCTTTTTTTAAGGATAATTTAAATACGTTAGCAGTAGTGTTGTACCAAAATGCTTTCCAGCCACTACGGTATTCTTTAACAAGATCAAAAGCAGTCAACCCCGTTTGTCTATGCAATAATTTAATTAGTATTTTACCTTCAGTCCTTGTCATTTTTTTTAACTTTTCAGTAAATTCTTCTTCCATATACTTTTGCATCTTTTTAATATGCTTTTTACGCTTTCTTTGAGAACGAATTTTTGTCAATTGTTCATTTAATTGCAGCAATCGTTCAGCAGCCAATTTTGCATATGGATAGGCGTTTTGTACTTTTTTCCAATACCAATAGTAATAACGTCTTTCTTTGGTGGAATCGAATTTGAGTTTATTCAATACCATCACTTCATCTAAAGTAAGCATAACAGAATCGCCTCTTATCAAAATTAAGTCATTGATGATAGTATCGTTTTTAACTTGTGCTGTGGTTAAAAATGATATAAACAGAAGACATATGAGAATAACTTTTTTCATAAATATAACTAATGCTAAAATCATTCCAAAATTAATAAATTTGAACGATAGCATTTAAAATATAAACGTTAATTTTGATATAAATTATAATGGATTAAAATTAAAATAATTATGGCTAAAAAAAGTATCCTCACTAAAAAATCGTTGACATTTCTTGAAAAATATTTAAATAACGCAGCTCCAACCGGTTATGAATGGGAAGGGCAGAAAATTTGGATGGATTATTTAAAACCATATGTTGATGAATTTATAACAGATACTTATGGTACTGCTGTAGGTGTTATCAATCCGAAAGCAGCATATAAAGTAGTTATAGAAGGGCATGCTGATGAAATTTCTTGGTATGTTAATTATATTTCTGATAACGGATTGCTATATGTAATTAGAAATGGGGGTTCTGACCACCAAATTGCACCAAGTAAAATTGTTAATGTGCATACAAAAAATGGAATTGTTAAAGGTATATTTGGCTGGCCAGCTATACATACTAGAAGTAAGGCTAAAGAAGAACCACCAAAACCGGAAAATATTTTTATCGATCTAGGTTGTAAAACTAAAGAAGAGGTTGAAAAATTGGGGGTACATGTGGGTTGTGTCATTACTTACCCGGATGAATTTCATATCTTAAATAAAGATAATTTTGTGTGTAGAGCCTTAGATAACCGTATGGGAGGGTTCATGATTGCAGAAGTTGCCAGATTATTAAAAGAGAATAAAAAGAAATTACCTTTTGGCCTCTATATAGTTAATTCTGTACAGGAAGAAATTGGTTTAAGAGGTGCTCAAATGATTGCAGAGCGTATTCAGCCTAATGCGGCTATAGTAACCGATGTAACTCATGATACTACAACTCCAATGATAGAGAAAAAAGTACAAGGGCATTGCGAAAATGGAAAAGGACCGGTTGTAGCTTACGCTCCTGCAGTACAACAAAAATTACGCGATTTAATTACGGATACTGCAGAAAAACATAAAATACCATTTCAAAGAGCAGCCTTATCTCGTGCAACGGGTACAGATACTGATGCTTTTGCTTATAGCAATTCAGGTGTGGCCAGTGCTTTAATATCATTACCTTTACGATATATGCATACTACAGTAGAAATGGTGCATAAAGATGATGTAGAAAATGTAATCAAATTAATATACGAGTCCTTATTAAAAATTAAAAACGGAGAAACTTTTAGTTATTTTAAATAAAAAAAATCCTCGAGGCACATCTTGAGGATTTTTTATCTTATTTTTCGATATAAATAGCAAAACTCCTTTAGTCAATTTTTACAATTCTAAAAGATAATTGCCTATTAATATTTCTTATTTGAACAAAGTATATGCCTTGTGTATACATTGTAAAATCTATACTATTTGTGAGTAATAATCCCTTATGGATTAATTTTCCTTCCGAAGAAATAATGCTATAGTTAGCATTGATTACGCTTTCTGGAAGGTTAATTTTATGTTGTGTAGGATTTGGATAAACTAAAAAAGTATCCAAACTATAGCTTGTATTTCCTAAAGTAACTGTTGATTCATCCGCACCACAATCAACAATATTATTTACCCTAGGTTCATTATCTATATCAACATTATCTGTACTTGAAGTATAAGTAGGGTCACCGGCGTCAATAGCCGGAGAATTATCCATAATATGAAAATTAGCACGGTCAGAATAGACGAACATAGGGTTTCCAAAATTAGAATGTGTGCCTTGATTTGAGGCATTGTAATAATTCTGTAATCCTGTATAATCATTATTTCCATAGATTAGAACAGCATTACTACCCGAATCAGTAAATACCAGATTATAATCTAATAATAAATTCGTCTGTGTTCTAGAAGTATTTAAATAGACATTTTGAGAAGATAGGTAAAAGATATTATTCATAATCTTACAATTTTCCAATTTTGTAAAAGATAATTCTCCATTTGAATTATTACCAACATCATTTTGATAAAAAGTATTGTTATAAACATTAGAATTTAATACGATACCGGTTGTACCAGAGTCATAGCCACCAATATGCATACCTGTATAAAAATTTTTATAAAAAATATTATTTCTAAAAGTAATAGAAGAGGTGCTACCATTTTCTTCACAACCTATTTCTCCACCATAACCATTATGGTGACAAATATTATTTTCTACTATAATATCTCTACCACCATCTATATAAATACCAGCAGCTGTACTGTATGGTGAATTACAATTATACACCAAGTTACTTCTAATAATTCCATATCGTCCTTGGTCGTATTGTGGGCTAGGAGACGTTCCATAATTTCCACCAATATCTATCCCAATATTGGTATTATCATGTACAATGTTATCTTCAATCAAAAAGCCACTGAAATTACCACCAGCGGCTATATTTTCGCTATATCCTGTTTGGTTATTAAAAACCTCATTACCTTTTATGGTTATTGTATGTATGGAATCTGAAGCCATATCAGCATAAATATTTAGTGGTACAGCATTTGTATTTGTGTTTACGTCAGCATTTGGATTGGCAGAAAATTTAATATTACTGATCTTATTATTTAGTATTTCTATATGATGGGCAGCACCTTGAAGTGTAAGTCCCTCTCTATTATTCCCAATATTATTGGTTAAATGCAAGCCTTCAATTTTCAGATAGGCATTGTCCGTCCATATGATGGAAGAATCATTTGTAGAATTTATGGCATCGAGTGTAACTACCTCATTTTGGTAGTTGCGAATGGTTATATAAGCCGAGGTGTTACCTGAAACATCAATATCAAGTTTTTCTTCATAAGTACCTGCTCTTATGAATAGCACATCTCCAGCAGAGAGTTGGTTTATTCCATATTGTATGGTTTTCCAAGGATTATCTATGTCACCAACGTTTATGTCATCACCATTTTTTGCAACATAGTAATTGTGCTGTGCAAAAAAAATAGTTGAAATAAAAAGGAACGTAATAAGTAGTGCTATTTTTTTCATAAGTATTTTTTATAAAATGATAACACAAATTGGGTTGATTATTTGGTAAATATAAAGAATTTATTAATGAAACTCAAAATGGTTGGTTGGACTTGCTCGTTGAATTATAATTTAAATAAATATGACAATTCTCATACTTGAACCATTTCATTTTATCTAATTTAGAGGCTTTAAAAAATTAAATATTTTCTAAAAGTTTAGCTAAAAAATTCACTAATTTTAAACAAAATAAATCTTCAGATCTATGAGCAATGTTTATAAAGTAAATGTTGATAAAACATTTCAGTTTGATATATCAAATGATGATGTTTTAAAAGTGGATACATTAAAGATAAATGATTCAAATTATCATGTCTTAGAGCAAAATAAACCCTATCAAATTGAGGTAATTCAAGCAGATTTCTTAGAGAAGCAGTATACGCTGAGAGTTAATAATACTATCTATAAGGTGGACATTTCTAACGCCTTAGACGTACTGATCAAAGACATGGGTTTTTCACTAGGTTCCGTTAAGCATATCAATATTATAAAAGCACCTATGCCAGGCTTACTTTTAGATATTAATGTAAAAGTAGGGCAAGAAGTAAAGGAAGATGATGCTTTATTGATTTTAGAAGCTATGAAAATGGAAAATATAATTACTTCACCAAGAGATGGAATTATAAAATCGGTTGCTGTAAATAAAGGAGATGCTATAGATAAAGGGCAATTATTAATCGAATTTGAATAAATTTAAGATGAAAAAAATATTAATTGCCAATAGAGGTGAAATTGCAATACGAGTGATGAAAACCGCTCAAAAAATGGGAATCAAAACGGTGGCAGTTTATTCTACTGCAGATAGAAATGCCCCACATGTTAAATTTGCTGATGAAGCTGTTTGTATTGGAGAACCACCCTCAAACAAATCTTATTTATTAGGATCAAAAATTATTGAAGTGGCAAAGAAACTTCATGTAGATGCTATCCATCCCGGATATGGTTTTTTAAGTGAAAATGCAAATTTTGCAGAAGAGGTTGAAAAAAACAATATCATTTTTATAGGGCCTAAATCAAAAGCCATTAGAATTATGGGAAGTAAATTGGCGGCGAAAGATGCTGTTAAAAATTACCATATTCCTATGGTACCAGGTATAGATAAAGCGATAACCGATGTTTCTAAAGCGAAAATTATAGCCAAAGAAATTGGGTTTCCTATTTTAATAAAAGCCTCTGCCGGAGGTGGTGGTAAAGGAATGCGTATTGTTGAAAAAGAGAAAGATCTGGAATCGCAAATGAAGAGAGCCATTAGTGAGGCTACATCAGCTTTTGGAGATGGCTCAGTTTTTATTGAAAAATATGTAACTTCTCCCAGACATGTTGAGATTCAAGTATTGGCAGATAGTCATGGCAATGTATTGCACTTTTTTGAACGCGAATGTAGTATACAACGTCGTTATCAAAAAGTGGTAGAAGAAGCACCATCTTCTGTATTATCTCCGGCATTGAGAAAAGAAATGGGTAATGCTGCGGTCCAAGTTGCAAAAGCATGTGATTATTTAGGAGCAGGAACAGTCGAATTTTTATTAGATGCCGATCATAATTTCTATTTTTTAGAAATGAATACCAGACTACAAGTAGAACATCCGGTAACGGAATTAATTACCGGAGTAGATTTGGTTGAATTACAGATTCGTGTGGCCAGAGGTGAAGCCTTATCTTTACAACAAGAGGATTTAAAGATTAAAGGACATGCATTAGAATTAAGAGTGTATGCAGAAGATCCTCTAAATGATTTTTTACCAAGTGTTGGACATTTAGACGTTTATAAATTACCTGTAGGTAAAGGTATTCGTGTTGATAATGGATTTGAACAACATATGGATATCCCTATTTATTATGATCCTATGTTGTCTAAACTAATTACCTATGGAAAAACCCGAGATGAAGCAATACAATTGTTGATAATGGCCATTGAGAATTATAAAGTGGAAGGGGTACAAACCACCTTGCCATTTGGAAAATTTGTTTGTGAACATGAGGCATTTCGTTCGGGTAATTTTGACACACATTTTGTTAAAAACTATTATTCCCCTGAACTTTTGAAAGCGAATATGGAGCAAGAAGCGAGAATTGCAGCTTTAATAGCGGTAAAAACATATTTAGAAGATCAAGAAATTTTACGATTGCCAAACTAGTTTATTATGGATTCAAAAATAAAAGGATTAAAAGAAAAAATTGCTGAGGCTCATTTAGGAGGTGGTCAAAAACGTATTGATAAACAACACGAAAAGAAAAA
>DEIV01000103.1 GCA_002352665.1 Flavobacteriaceae bacterium UBA2765 | reverse complement strand
ACATTAATTGTAATGCATATACAACTGATCATTGGTCTTGGTTGGTACTTTATCTCTCCCGCCTACAAAAGATTAAAAGAATTAGGTATGGGCGGAGCCATGAAAGAATCAGGAGTTCGATTACTGGCAGTAGAGCATCCGTTAATGATGATTATAGCTATTGTATTGATTACTATAGGTTGGTCTAAACACAAAAAGCAAAATACAGATAAAGGCAAATATAAAACGATTGCTATTTTTTATGGCTTAGCTCTGATATTTGTATTGAGTAGAATTCCTTGGGCACAGTGGTTTAGCTAATCTTTTTTGATTTAAGAATAACGATTAAGGATTTTTGAGATTTGAGCGGTAATAATTTCTAAATTCATCATTACATCATTACATCATTACATCATTCATCACTCGTTATTTATTTCATTTTCCTTTGATTGGAGAACAATGATAAAGAATTTTTGAGATTTGAATTGTGATCATTAAAGTTCTTCAATCCTAACTACCTATTGTTGATTTAAGAATAAGAACATGTTTGTTTTGACCAATACACTAATCAATAATACACACATTTTGATCAGTACACTTTACATTTTTGTTTATATTTGCATATAAAAGATATAAAAACACGTTATGCAAAGATTAATTGACACATATCATAGGCTTTTACAACAAACTACTTCATCAAAAAAAAGATATTTATATCAAAAGATAAATTGGAAAAATAGACTTATAGCAGTTACAGGACAAAGAGGTGTTGGTAAAACAACCTTATTACTCCAAAAGATTAAAGAAAGCAAAAATACCAAAGAATATCTTTACATATCGGCAGATAGCTTATTTATCTATAAGTTATCACTCTTTGAAATTGCCTTAGATTTTAGAAATAATGGAGGTAAATACCTTTATATTGATGAGATACATAAATACTCGAATTGGTCTGGAGAGATAAAGCATATTTATGATACCATTTCTGATTTAAATATTGTTTTTACAGGTAGCTCAATACTTAATGTGATGAAAGGTTATGGAGACTTGAGTAGACGTGCTGTCCACTATATATTAAACGGAATGTCCTTTAGAGAATATTTATTATTTGAAATAAATATAGACTTTCCTAAGTATTCATTAGAAGATATTATCGAAAATAAAGTTAAAATTGATTTAGAAAACCCATTGTTTTATTTTAAAAAATATCTATTGAAAGGCTATTATCCTTTTTATGCAGAAATTGATTTTGAACTTAAATTATTGAATGTTGTTAATACTGTTTTAGAAGTTGATTTACTTCAATATTTAGAGTTAAAGCCAAGTACTATAGCAAAACTTAAAAAATTATTACAAATAATATCTGAAAGTGTTCCGTTTAAACCAAATATATCTAAAATAGCAGCATTAACAAATATATCTAGATCTCTATTGTTAGATTATTTTAATTATTTACAACAATCAGGCCTAATCACTATGATTAATTCTTCTACAAAAGGAATTCAAGCATTAGGAAAACCAGAAAAAATTTATTTAAATAATACCAACTTATTTAATGCACTTACCGGAGAAGCTAATATAAATGTAGGGAATATAAGAGAGACTTTTTTTATGTCTCAATTATCAGTAATGCACAACATAACGATTCCTAAAAAGGGTGATTTTTATGTTGATGGTTTCACATTTGAAATTGGAGGAAAGAGTAAAAAAGCCCATCAAATTAGTAACATAATAAATAGTTTTTTAGTAAAAGATGATATTGAAAATGCCTATAAAAATAATATACCACTATGGCATTTTGGTTTTCTATATTAATTCAAAATCATTATTGTTTTTTATGGCTTAGCCTTGATATATGTATTGAGTAGAATTCCTTGGGCACAGTAGTTTAGCTAATCTTTTTTGATTTAAGAATAACAATTATGGATTTTTGAATAGTAATAATTTCTAAATTCGTTATTCATTGCTCATCACTCGTTAATTTTTTTAATTTTCCTTTGATTGGAGAACAACGATTAAGGATTTTTGAGATTTGAATTATTATTTTTTGAAGTTTTGATACTCGCAACAAAGATTGAAATTAGTTGGTTGTTTTCATCTAAAGCTTTTTCTAAGTCTTTTTGATTTCCTGAATAAAGATTTGCTCTATTAATAATTTTTAAGCAATTAAAACTTTCTCTTAATTCTTTAAGACAGATACTCATTTTATGTATGAAATCCTTATAAGATTCAGCACTTCTTGCTTCTCCGTAATTTAATGCAGGAGAACCTGAAGAACGAATTAACTGATTTCCATAATAATTTGCAGCATATCCAGTTTTAAGTTCGTCAAAAACACTAATATAAGAACAGAAAAATCGATTACTCTATCTTCTAAATTGTTTGTCTTCATAAATTATATTTTAAGTTCTACAATCGTTATTCATCGCTCACCATTCGTTACTTTTTTCATTTTTCTTTGATTGGAGAATAACGATTAAGGATTTTTGAGATTTGAGTAGTAATAATTTTTAAATTTGTTATTCATTATTCATCACTCAGCATTAATTGTAAACCTATCTCTATCTTCTAAAAATTGAAATTTTTGTCTGGTCTTTAGTAGTTGTTTTTTTGAAATACTTATAATTTCAATTTTATTTTCATAAGGTTGAATTGTAGATATTGGTTCGCCCAAAGCATCATAGGCAGCAGAATTTCCAGAGTATTCATTTCTGTTATCATCAGTTCCAATTCTGTTAACACCTAAGCAATAACTCATATTTTCAATGGCTCTTGCCCTTAAAAGTGTACTCCAAGCAGCAATTCTAGGTTTTGGCCAATTAGCGACATATAGAAGTATATCATAATCGTTATTGTTTCTTGACCAAACAGGAAAACGAAGATCATAGCAGATCAAAGGACAAATTTTCCATCCTTTATAATCGACTATTAGTTTTTTGTGACCAGCAGTATAGACCTTATCTTCTCCGGCAAGTGTAAAGGTATGTCTTTTATCATAGGTTTGAATATTACCTGAAGGACTCATAAAGACCAACCTGTTATAATAATTGTCTTCACTTTCGCTTTCTAGCTTGTCTTTAATGATTAAACTTCCGGTGATTGCAGTATTGTTTTTCTTGGCTAGTTTTTTCATCCAGACTATGGTTTTACCATCCATGGTTTCCGCCACTTTCTCAGGATGCATAGTAAAACCTGTGGTAAACATTTCTGGTAAAACAATCAAATCAACATTTTCGGAAATCGATTCAATTTTTTCAGAAAAAAGTTGCCTGTTTCGTTCAGGATTTTCCCAAATCAAATCAGTTTGAATAATAGCTATTTTTAAGTTACTTTTCATTAAAAGCGATGGATTTTATTTGGGGCATAATAGTTCTCCTCTTGAGGGGAAACTAGATAGGAATTCAATTAAAAGTTATCTATAAAAGGATAGAATTAAAAAACTATGTTTTTTTTAATTTCTTTTTATTTGATTCAATTTTTTCTCGTTCTTTTTCTAATTTTTTTAACCATTTTTCTTCATCCTCAGGTGATAATTTGCCTTTGACTCTTAACTTGTCATATTTTTTTTGGTCTTTGGCATATTTATCTTGACTTTTCTCAAGATTACTTTTAGCTTGTTCGTGTTTTTTAATTTCTTTTTCGGCTTTCTTTTGTTTTTTTTCAGCCTTTTTTTGTTCTTTCTCAGCTTTCTTCTGCTTTTTTTCAGCCTTTTCTATTTGTTTTTCTCTAGCCAATTCATTTTTAGACTTATTTAAAATGGACTTTTGATCGGAATTGCTTAAAATTTCGGTAACGTTTGTACCATCTAAGAATATCTTATCCTTTTTTACTTGATAGGTTTTACCTTGGTGATCAACTTTTTGAGCAGTAACTATAGTCATTAAAAAAAGACAACAAAAAGTAATTAAGCGGTTAAAATTTTTCATAATTAAATAATATTAGTTCAATCTTAACAAAGTTAAATAAATCCCAGTAATAAATAGAATTATATTTTACACAAAATAGCTGCCGCTTTTTCTAAGGTTTCTTTCTTTTTTGCAAAACAAAATCGCAACATTTTTTGATCAAAATTATCAACAGTAAAACTTGATATTGGTATGGAGGCAATCTGATGTTCTTTTACCAACCTTTTGGCAAAACTTACATCATTTTCATCATTTATACCGCTATAATCTAACAATTGAAAATAGGTGCCACCTGAAGGTGTAAATTTAAAACGAGAATTTTCTATAGCTTTTAAAAAGAAATCTCTTTTTTGCTGATAATATGAGTTTAATTCTAAGTAATGATTAGGCTCTTTCAAATATTTGGCAAATGCTATTTGCATAGGATGGTTAACACAAAACACATTAAATTGATGTACTTTTCTAAATTCTTGCATTAATTCAGCGGGAGCTGTGCAATAGCCTATCTTCCAACCGGTATTATGGAAAGTTTTTCCGAAAGATGCTACCACAAAACTCCGTTCTTTTAAATGTGGAAATAGACACAAACTCTGATGTTGTTTGCCATCAAAAATAATATGCTCATAAACCTCATCACTCAAGACAATTATATTAGTATCTCTCACTAAGTTTTCTAGTGCCAACATATCTTCTTTACTCCAAACTATACCACAAGGATTATGAGGCGTATTTATAATTATCATCTTAGTTTTAGGCCCAATTAATTGTTTAACTTTTTGCCAATCTACGTTATAATGAGGAGCTTCTAATTGTACGCATACAGGCACACCTTTATGCAATTCTATTGCAGGTTCATAACAATCATAGGCAGGTTTAAAAATAATAACTTCATCACCTTTGTTGATAAAAGCAGCAATAATGGTAAAAATGGCTTGGGTTGCACCTGCAGTTATGGTTATTTCGGTTTCCGGATGATAAGTAACATTATATAACCGACTGAATTTATTGGCAATTTGTGTTCTCAATGAAAAAACACCAGGCATTGGTGCGTATTGATTATATCCAGTAGTCATAGCTTTTGATACCAATTCAATAAGTTTTGGATCTGAATCGAAATCCGGAAAACCTTGTGATAAATTAATGGCATTGTGCTCTTTTGCCAGTTTGGACATGATAGTAAAAATGGTAGTTTTTACGTTTGGCAATTTAGACTGATATTGCATAAGAAATTATTTTTTAAAACAAAATAACAAAAAGTAGAGATGAGTTCTTTATTAATTCTGTATTTTTTATCTTTGACACTCTCAAAAAAAATTACCCAATGAAACTCCTTAAAATACTAGTACTTTTTATTACCATTCAAATTTCTGCCCAACAAGGTGGTATGTGGATTCCTTCTTTGCTTGAAGGGATGAATGAAAAAGAAATGACAGCATTAGGCAGTAAATTATCTGCATCAGATATTTATGATATAAATAATTCTAGCCTAAAGGATGCTATCGGACATTTTAATGGAGGTTGTACCAGTGAAGTAATTTCTCCAAAAGGATTATTGCTGACCAACCATCATTGTGGTTTTAGTCAGATTCAGTCACATTCATCTTTGGAAAATGATTATTTAAAGGATGGTTTTTGGGCTATGAATTTAGAGGAAGAATTGCCCAATGAGGGATTATATGTAGAATTTATTGTTAGAATTGAAGATGTTACAGACAAGGTGTTACATGGTGTTCCCGATAGCATATCGGAACAAGAAAGACAATCAATCATTGAAAGCAATAGTAAAGCTGTAAAAAAAGCTACAGTAATAGAGCCATGGCATGGCATGAAAATAAAATCGTTCTATAAAGGCAACCAATACTTTTTATTTGTAACTGAACGTTTTGAAGATATTCGTTTGGTAGGAGCTCCACCAAGTAGTATAGGCAAGTTTGGATCTGATACTGACAATTGGGTATGGCCAAGACATACAGGCGATTTTTCTATGTTTAGAATTTATGCGGATAAAAATAACAGGCCGGCAAAATACTCCAAAGATAATGTGCCTTATACTCCAAAACATTTTTTACCGGTATCATTAGATGGAATTGCAGAAGGTGATTTTACTATGGTTTTTGGTTTTCCAGGCAGAACTAATGAATATTTACCTGCGGTAGCAATTGAACAAATCACAGAAAGAATAAATCCAAATACTATTGCCATTAGAGAAGCAGCATTAAAAGTAATGGATGTTTATATGAAATCTGATGACAAAATAAGAATTCAATATGCTTCTAAGCAAGCTAGAATTGCTAATTATTGGAAAAAATGGATAGGTGAGAACCAAGGACTTGAAAAAAGTAGTGCCATTGCTAATAAACGTGCTTTTGAAGCTGAATTTACCAAACAACTTGAAGCAAAAGGTTTGGATACTAAGTATGGATATTTATTAGAAGCATTTGATAGTGCTTATGCTCAATTAGACAGTGTTATTGTAAAGCGGTCAAGATTTTCAGAAGTATTTGTTAGGAATAATGAATTGATGCAAATGATGTTTAGATTGACTCAGATGGAGAACGCTGCACAAAAAGGAGACGAAGCTTTTAATAAGGCGAAAGAAGCAATAATTGCAAGACTAAAAGGTATTCATAAAAACTACAATGCCAATGTTGATAAGGCTATTTTTAAAGCAATTATGCCTTTATATACAGATGATGTTGATGCTAAAATTTATGATAAAACCAGATTTACCAATTTAGATTCAGCTTTGGTAGTTTTAGAAGGTACAACCGTTGAAGTTTTACAAAAACTAAATGCAGATGCTGCTTACCGATATACAAAACCGTTTATTTATGAGTTTTATTCGCAAGTAGAACCTAGGTTTCAAAGTATTAACAATACTATTAATGCTTTACAAAAGGTGTATATGAAGGCACAAATGGAGGTGTTACCTAAACAACGGTATTTTCCTGACGCAAATAGTACCTTACGTATTACTTACGGTCAGGTAAAGGGTTATGCACCCAGAGATGCCGTATATTATAAGCCTGTTTCTTATCTTGATGGTATTATTGAAAAATATAAGCCGGATGATTATGAATTTGATGTACCACAGAAATTACGCGATTTGTATCAAGCTAAAAATTATGGTCAATATGCAGATAGTACCGGTAAATTACCAATCTGTTTTTTAGGTACCAATCATACAACTGGCGGTAATTCTGGAAGTCCGGCCATTGATGCCTATGGTAATTTGGTAGGTCTTAATTTTGATAGGGTTTGGGAAGGTACTATGAGCGATTATAATTACGATGCAGATATTTGTAGAAATATTATGGTCGATCTACGTTATGTACTTTTTATTGTTGATAAATATGCCGAAGCAACTCATTTAATTGATGAAATGAAATTAGTGCATCCTAAAAGAACAGAGATTATGGAAGTCAATAAAAAATAGTCGGTTTCTATATTTTTTTATTTCAACACCATGGTCTCTTTTGAAAATTGCTTTAAACTTAAATAAACAGCTAAAATTGCTAATAAAATCAAAGAACCAACTACTACTAAATAGTGTGCATACTGAATTGTACCTGCAATAATTTCTTTAGTAGCCAAAGCGATATTTAAAATAGGTATCCAAACCGTTTGCCAATTCAATTCTACTCCCGGCATCAAGGCAATCATTGCAGGAATAATTACTAAAAACGTCATAGGGGTTACATAACTTTGAGCTTCTTTAAAACTGCTAGCTCTAACTACTATGGCTGATAATAACCCTGCAAAAAAGACACTTAGTGGAATTAACATGGCAAATAGCATTAGGATAAATTTAAGGCCTAAAATATCGTTTATGGCAGTTAAAAAATCGGGAGGAATACCATCAATAAATTTTAAACCAACAAACATACCAGCAATGGTCATTAAGGCAGCAGAAGTACCAATCAATGCTATGGTAATAGTCTTACCAATTAATATTTTAAAGCGAGATGCAGGTACTGTCAACAGCGTTTCAATTGTGCCTCGTTCTTTTTCACCAGTAATGAGATCCAGTGCGGGATACATGCAGCCCATAAAACAAAATATAATAAAAATATAAGGAATAAAACCACCAATCGTTTTCCCAATCTGCTCTTTTGGAGAAGCGATATCAATTTTGGAAATGGCGAGCGGTTCTAATGTTTCAGAAGATATTTTTAATTGCTTAATTCTGCTATCCATAATAACGGCTTTATAGCTATCTAACTTTTCGCGGATACGTTTCTCAACCAGCAAATTGGTCGACTTATAATATAGTTTTAATCCTCCTGAACTCAGTTTTGAAATTTGCTCTAGAAAATCTGGATTGAAGGTTATAACGGCATCTAAACTTCCATTACTTATGGAATCTTTTATACCGGCTTGAGAGATATTATTTACCAGTAAAAAGGTGGTATCATTAAATTGTGATACTAAATTTTCAGGAGCATCTATTAAAGCTACTTTAAGCTGTTTGGCCTGCTCTTTGTCCATTAAGTTTTGTTGTAACTTAGTAACACCTAAGAGCAATAAAGGCATGGCTAATGCTGGTAATATTATGGCAGAAAACAGTGTCTTCTTATCTCTTAAAGTATCTGTAAATTCCTTTTTTATAACAGTAAGTATCGTCTTCATCAGGTTTAGTTGTTTTGGTTTACAATGTCAATAAAAGCTTCGGTTAATGATTTTCCTTCAGATTGCTTTCTAAAGGCTTCCATACTATCATTAAAAATTAGATTTCCTTTAGCTATAATGGCAAGATCATCACATAATAAATCAACTTCACTCATAATATGTGAAGAAAAAATGACTGTTTTCCCTTCTTTCTTACATTGTCTAATCAAGTCGATAATACTATTGGCTGTAATTACATCTAATCCGGAAGTGGGTTCATCAAAAATAACAACACTAGGATCATGAATCATACTTCGTGCAATAGATACTTTTTGTTTCATTCCGGTAGATAGTTGACCTATCCTCTTTTTAGCGAATTCATTGATGCCCAATTGTTCAAAGAGCAATTCTTTTCTCTCCTTAAAAATGGATGCATCCATATTATGAAGGTCGGCAAAATATTTTACAATTTCTCCAGGGGTTAGCCTATCGTAAAGATTTGTAGAACCTGTTAAAAAGCCTATTTCTTTTCTTACTTCTTGCGGACTATCAACAACGCTTTTATCATTTACTTTGATGTCTCCTGTAGAAGGTGTTAAAATTGTAGAGATCATCCTCAATGTTGTTGTTTTTCCTGCTCCATTAGGTCCTAATAAAGAAAAAACACTCCCGGGTTTACATATAAAACTCACATTATTTACAGCAGAAACCGAATTAGAACTGGTTTGCAACTCTTTGCGTTGTTTTTTACTCAAAGTATATTGCTTCGTAATATTTTCGACTTGAATCATGGTTGGTTTTTAGTTAATACTTTTAATTAGTATGGAAATTTATCGTTTTGTTACATTTTTAAAATAAAAAATCCCAAGCGTTTATACACTTGGGATTTGGAATTTATATTCTATTAGAATTTTCTATCCTTTCAAACTAGCCGCTAAATACTCTCTATTCATTCTGGCAATATTTACTAGTGTGATTCCTTTCGGACATTCTACTTCACAAGCCCCGGTATTGGTACAGTTACCAAATCCTTCTTCGTCCATTTGTTTTACCATATTTAGTACTCTATCGGTAGCTTCAACTTGACCTTGTGGCAATAAGGCATATTGCGATACTTTTGCTGAAACAAATAACATCGCACTTGAGTTTTTACAAGAAGCAACACAAGCACCACAACCAATACACGTTGCAGCATCCATAGCCTCATCGGCAGCATGTTTAGAAATAGGAATTCCATTGGCATCTTGTGTATTACCAGATGTATTCACCGAGATATAACCTCCTGATTGTTGAATACGCTCAAAAGCCATTCTGTCTACTACTAGATCTTTTATTACTGGAAATGCATTGGCTCTAAATGGTTCAATAGTAATCGTATCACCATCATTAAACATACGCATATGTAATTGGCAGGTGGTAATACCTCTATCAGGGCCATGAGCTTCACCATTGATATACATTGAACACATACCACAAATTCCTTCACGACAATCATGGTCAAAAGCAACAGGCTCTTCATCTTTAGCAACGAGTTGTTCATTCAATACATCCATCATTTCTAAGAAAGACATATGTTCTGAAATGTCTTTTACGTTGTAATCAACCATTTGACCTTTGTCTTGAGGTCCTTTCTGTCTCCAGATTTTTAGTGTAAGATTCATGTTTGTTATTGGTTATTAGTTAAAAGTTATCAGTAAATTCTAACTTATTTTTTATTTATAAGATAATTGATATATCCGTTTAAAATTTTTATATTTTCATTAGTCATTGATTTTAATTTAGAACATTGTTCTAAAGTTATATAATCTTCATCATGAGCTGTAATAATTTGGTCAAGGATTTCATATAAAGAGCCTCTTGATATTCTACAAAATTGTGCATTCTCCTTAAAATGAAACCTTCCATATCCCTCAGAAATATTATGAGTAACTGATCTTGATGCTCTTCTCATTTGAGATACTAACTCAAATTTCTCAAAAGAAGGGAAAGTTTTAATCAATTTAGAAATTTCAACCCGTAAATCTCTAGCTTTTTTCCAACACTCTAAATCTTCAAAAGAACGAATATTACTCATTAAATTATATTTGAAAGTTTAAAATTACGATTAACTTTTAACCAATAACTTATAACCTTTTTCACTACTTATAACTTCTCGTTTTCAACTCAATATCTTTAAATTCTAATTGTTCTTTATGTAAAACAGCATCGCTTGG
>DEIV01000143.1 GCA_002352665.1 Flavobacteriaceae bacterium UBA2765 | reverse complement strand
TTATTTTTGTGAGTGAGCAAAGATAAGAATTCATATTTTTAAACGCGGATAGCAAATTCATTTTAAACATCTTTCATTGAAAAAAATACTTTTACTTTCAGACACACATAGTTATATAGATAATCAAATATTAAAATTTGTAAAACAGGCTGATGAAGTTTGGCATGCCGGTGATATTGGTGATGTAATAGTTTCAGACACCATTAAAAAAATAAAACCATTAAGAGCGGTTTATGGAAACATTGATAATGCAGAAATTAGAATTGAATTTCCTTTAGACAATAAGTTTATAGTCGAGAATATTGAAGTTTGGATAACTCATATTGGTGGGTATCCAAACAGATATAGTCCTAGAATTAGAGATGAAATTAAAAAACACACTCCTAAAATATTCATTTCAGGTCATTCACACATTTTAAAGGTAATGAATGACAAAAAGTTGAATTTGTTACATTTAAATCCAGGTGCAGCAGGTAAAAGCGGATTTCATCAAATTAGAACCATGCTACGTTTTGAAATAAACAATTCTAAGATTGAAAATTTAGAAGTAATTGAATTAGGAAAAAGAAATTAATTAATTAGTTTAGGCTGTATAGGTACCAGAATAAAAATACTGGTGCCATTTCCTTTAGAGGAGACAATATTAAATACGCCTTTCATTACTTTTACTCTGGCATTTATATGGCTTAACCCAAGCCCATCTTTAGTTTTTGCCTTTTTTAAATCAAAACCAATACCATCATCACTTAGTCGAACACTAAGCATATCATTTTCTCTATGTACCAACATTATAGTCGCATTAGAAGCTTTACTGTGTTTTAAAATATTATTAATCAATTCTTCAATAATATTATAAATTTTAATTTCAAAATCTTGATCATACCGTAGTATCCCTTTATCATCACTACGCAATGTAATTTCTGAATTAGAATATTTTTGACAAATATCATGTACCGCAAAGGCCAATCCAAATTTTAATAATACAGATGAGATCAGTTCATGCGATAAATCTCTAATCTTGACCGATGCCTCATTTACAATTACCTGTGCTTTGGATATTTCTTTTGGAGCACCTTCCTTTAACTGCGATTTGGTTGCCTGTAGATGCAAATTAGCTGATGACAATAATGCACTAACACTATCATGTAAGATTTCTGCTATTGATTTTCTTTCTTTTTCTTTGGCATCTATTGTGGCATTAATTATTCTAGTTTGTGTTTCATTTTCAATTTGTTCTATTTTATTTCTTTGTTTAAGTCTATAATTTCTATAAAATATATAACTCAAGATGATAAATGCTAAAAAAGCCAATGCAGAACCATAAAATAAAAATTGAGCCCTTTGCCTTAAGGACTTTTCTTCTTCAACTTTTTGTGCTTGTATGGCTACATTATACTTCGCCTCGACTTCAGAAATATTTTGTACAATTTTTAGCTGATTTAAACTATCTGTTAAATTAGTGGCCTCCTCAAGAAAAAAGTATGCATTCTCAAAATCTCCTAAATGCTCATTGGTATAAGCTAAATTATATAGTGCATATTCCTTTACCTTTATTGCCCTTTCTGACTTCAAGTCTTTTACCGATTTGAATGCTTGAAAATAGCTGTTTTTTGCCTTTTCATAATCTTTTTTATCATAATAAATAGAACTCAAATTTATTAAACCCATGGCTATATTGAGGGTGTCTTTTTGTTCTTGATAGATTAACAATACTTTATTGGCATATTCTTCAGCCAGGTCTAAATTTAATTCATCACCGGCAACAACACCTAAATTAGTATAACTTGCCGTAATATATTTTTGAGTTTTATAATTTACAGGATATACTAAAATTTTTGAAAAATTTGATACAGCACTATCTATTTCTTCATTTTTATAGTAATTTTTTCCTAAATTCAAATAAGCCTCTAATGTATTAATGGTATCATTCTCGGTCAATGAATTGTATAAGGCTTGATTGTAATAATCTATTGATTTATCATAATTTTCAGCTTCATAAAATATAAGCCCTAGCGCGTTGGCATAATCAATTTTTAATCCTTTTAACAAAGTATTATCCTTCAATTCAGAAAAACCTTTTAACATTAAATTAATCGATTTTTCTTGTTGATCTAATTGGTTGTACACCTTAGATTTTGACAAGTTTAGCCTTAATCTGTTTTGATTATTTTTTAGGTAAGCAGTATTAGATTCTAGTTTTTCAATATTACTCAAGGCAAGTTCAAACTGTGCATTTTTAATGTTTTTTCGAATTTCAATTTCTAAGGAATTATCTTGAGCAAATAAGTTTAAACATCCTATAAAACAGAATGTTGCAAACACTAAGTTAAATCTTAATATGTAGGAGTGAGAAAAAAACATCATGCTAGGCTTTTGTCTAGAGTTGACAACATCATAGTTATACTATTTCATTTTTCATTGCAAAAATAGCTAAGCCAACACTATTTTTAACATTTACTTTTTTAATTAAATTCTTACGATGCGTTTCAACAGTGCTTTCGCTTATTCCTAGTGTGTCGCCAATTTCTCTTGTTGTATATTGTTGGGCTATAAGTTTTAAAATTTGGTATTCACGTCGTGTTAAAGAATTGATCAACATTCCTTCAGTACTGCCACTATCGTGCATAGGTTTACCCATAAGGGTCTTCATCATTTTCTCTTTCACTTCATCACTAAAGTATTGTTCTCCATTAAACACATTTCTAATAGCTTTGACAATATGTTCTCCAGCCGATTTTTTAGGCACAAAACCTAAGGCTCCCATGCCTAATACTTCTTTAATTAATTTTATATCATCATAACTTGATAAAATTATAATTTTAGGAACATCTTCTAACTCTTGAAATTTTTTCAATACCTCTAAACCATCAAGAATTGGCATATTAATATCTAATACTAATACATCTGCCGAGTGTTCTTGAAACCAATCAAGAACCTGTTCGCCATTTAATGAATAGCCAACCACTTCAATATTCCGTTCCAAACCAAGTACAGCCATAACACCATCTATTAAGATCTGATGATCATCAGCTATATGGACAGTAATTTTATCGTCTAGAAATTCTTCTAAATCTTCATTAATCATACTTTGTGCAACACTAGATTCATTAATAATAAACTATATATTTTGCTTAATATTGTATTACTTTTGTTTTATAAATTGATAAAAAAATCCGAAGTATGAGCTTCGGATTATATTTTAATAATTAAAAAGCTAACTATTCTGCAAGAAGTCTTTTAGGTTTTTTTCTTTTAACATATCCAGAAATACTTTCATTTGAACTTGATGCAACATCAAGAGTACTTTCAAAATAATTGTTAAAGTCTACACTTTTAGAATTAAAAGTAATGCTATGTCTAACCTTTAAACCAGAATTATCATTTTCAACCAAATGGATATGTGTCATATTATCGATTGTATTAGAAGTTACAACGGTATTTGCATCGACTGTAAAAGTTATAGTATATTGTCCGTCAATATTTTCAATTACAGGATAAGATTGTAATAAGGTTCCTTCTATGTCTTTTAAAACAATAGTTTCATCTGTATTATTTGTAAAGGATGCTAATACAAATACAGCACTTAAAGCGAGTAATAATTTTCTCATGATATGGGATTTTAGAATTATTAAATAATTTTTTTTGATATTCAAATCGATGATATGATCTATCGAATCAAAAGTAACATCTAATTAAAACAAAGTCAATAGCGAAAGTGGGTATTTTTAAAACTACCCAGAAACCACTAGTTTTGAATAAAAAATAGTGATTTTGACGTTTTAACGCAATAAAATAACAGAAAATAGTTTATAAAATTGTTCTATTATTGTTAATAATCAGTGTATTCTGGGGTTAATCATCTGATTTTTAAATTTTTAACTTATTTTTTCGAAATTGATAAATAATTTTCTTCTGTCTTGTTTAAAATTAAATAATTATTATATTAGCCATAGAGAAAAGGAACTCCTATTTATAAAGGTGAGTAGTTTACTCCTCTCCTTTCTCCCCTTCTTTTCTCCCCCTTATTACTAAGGAGTACACATATAAGTGTTTAGCGACAAATAATGCTCCTAAATTTATGCAACAAAAAAATAGCTATCTATGTTTTGTTGCGAAAATAAAAACAGTCAAGATTAATCTTGACTGTTTTTTTATATGAGCATCTTATCAGGATTTATAATTTAATATTTTTACTAGATACTTCAAGCAAAGTATCTAGTTGTGTAACTAGTTTATCGTAATCTATCTACAGATTTTACAAGTTTTTCGTCCTTTAAAATTGCTTTATTTGCCAAAACAAGCAAAACAATTACCACAATTGGAATAATACCTCCAATTCCTTTTTCAGTATTGTTAATCTCTACCAGTAGTTCCGGTTGTTTTAATTGATAGTAAACTAACAGGCCTACTAGCATAAAATTTATCAATATATTAAAACGATTTAAACCTATCTGATTATTTCTTTTTTTATACAACAAAATACTTAAGAAACTTAAAATACCAGATAGTATAAATAATATAGGTATCATTTTTAAAGTGAATTCTTCCTCATATAATAAGCTTGAAACACTATATTGAGCATTAACTATATTTACCCACATATCAAATATAAACACCAGACCAACCGAAAGAAAGAGGGCTAAAAGCAAATATAATGTTTGAATTCTCTGAATCATTACGTTTATTTAATTATCGAGCAAAAATAAGATAAACTTTTTTAGAAATAAACTTATATATTAAATTTAATTTGTATAATTGCAAAAGAATTACAGCATATTGTAGATTTACTTCTTTTACAATATTCATAAATAAAGCTTATAATTTATTCACAACTCTTGTTCAAATAGGATATACCTCCTTTAAAATAATTTAACTATAGTTATCAATCAATGTTTGAAATTGAATCATTAAAACAAAAAAAATTACCTGAATTACAGGAAATTGCAGAAAAAATTGGTGTTCCTAAGTTTCGCCAACTTAAAAAACTAGATTTAGTATATCAAATACTAGACGTTCAAGCAACAAAACCCAATGTAGCTACTCCAGAAAAAGTTGCTAAACCAAAACCAATTCGCAAACGTATTCAGAAGCCAATGGTTGTTTCTAAAAGAAATGATCCGCAGGTTGCTCCACAAAAACAGGAAGAAACCACTCAGGTTAAGGAAAAATCAACACCTAAAGTTGTGGTTGAAAATAAGCCCACTGAATCTCAAAAAACTCAAAAATCTCAGCAGACTCAAAAACATCCTAGGAAAGAACATTCTCAAAACGGTTCTAACCAAAGAAATGTAAACAAACCTCAACCTGGTGCCAACAGAAGGCAAGGTAAATATAGAGATCCTGATTTTGAATTTGATGGTATTATAGAAAGTGAAGGGGTTTTAGAAATCATGCAAGATGGATATGGATTTTTACGTTCATCTGATTATAATTACTTATCCTCTCCGGATGATATTTATGTATCACAATCACAAATTAAACTATTTGGTTTAAAAACAGGGGATACTGTTAGAGGTATTGTTCGCCCTCCTAAAGAAGGTGAAAAATATTTTCCGTTGATACGAGTATCATTAATCAATGGTTTGAATCCGAGTATCGTTAGAGATCGTGTTGCTTTTGAACATTTAACGCCACTATTCCCAAAAGAAAAGTTTAATCTTGCTGAAAAAGGAAGCTCAATTTCTACAAGAATAATTGACTTATTCTCACCTATAGGTAAAGGTCAAAGAGGTATGATCGTCTCTCAACCTAAAACAGGTAAAACTATGTTGTTAAAAGACATAGCAAATGCCATTGCTGCCAATCATCCTGAGGTATATCAAATTGTTTTATTAATTGATGAAAGACCTGAAGAGGTAACAGACATGCAGCGAAATGTAAAAGGAGAAGTAGTGGCTTCAACTTTTGATGAACCTGCTGAAAAACATGTTAAAGTAGCTAATATTGTATTAGATAAAGCAAAACGATTGGTTGAATGCGGACATGATGTTGTTATATTGTTAGATTCTATTACACGTTTGGCCAGAGCCTATAATACAGTGGCTCCTGCATCAGGTAAAATATTATCAGGTGGTATAGATGCTAATGCCTTACATAAACCAAAAAGATTTTTTGGTGCAGCACGTAAAATAGAAAATGGAGGTTCTTTAACTATTATTGCTACCGCTTTAACAGATACAGGTTCTAAAATGGATGAAGTTATCTTTGAAGAATTTAAAGGTACAGGTAATATGGAATTACAATTGGACAGAAATATTTCTAATCGTAGAATTTACCCTGCTGTTGACTTGGTAAAATCTAGTACACGTAGAGACGATTTACTATTAGATGAAAAAACTTTACAGCGTATGTGGGTTATGCGTAAATATTTAGCAGATATGAATCCTATTGAAGCTATGGAATTTATTAATGAAAAAATTAAATTCTCCAAGAATAACCAAGAATTTTTGATATCTATGAATGGATAAAAATATTTATATTTTTGTAATTGTTTTAAAGCGTAAAATTTTGATATAACTTTTACAAAAAGCACTTAAATATAAATTATAATTCTTAACATAACTAATTCAATTAATTGAGAGTCAGGTCTTTTTAGCCTGACTCTTTTTTTATGTAAAATAGTTTTTTTGATGATTGAAAAATATGTATCTTTGCCGTCCATATCGCGGGATAGAGCAGTAGGTAGCTCGTTGGGCTCATAACCCAAAGGTCACTGGTTCGAGTCCAGTTCCCGCTACTAATTTAACCTTATCATTGCGATAAGGTTTTTTTATGGATGAATTTGTAGTTTACATATTGTTTTCAGAAAAATACAATAAAACCTATACCGGTTTTACTACTGACTTGATTAGTAGATTTAAATCTCATAATGAACTTTCTAATAAAGGTTTTACCAAAAGATATAGACCGTGGATTATCATTCACGTTGAATTTTTAAACACTAAAAAAGATGCAATGGATAGAGAAAAATTCTTAAAATCAGGCGTAGGTAGACGTTTTGTAAAGAGTGTTAAAACCAAATACAATTCGTTGGGCTAATATCCGCCTGAGGCGGACACTGGTTCTCCCGAAGCCTCGGGACAGTTCCCGCTACTAATTCAACCTTATCATTGCGATAAGGTTTTTTTATGGATGAATTTGTAGTTTACATATTGTTTTCAGAAAAATACAATAAAACCTATACCGGTTTTACTACTGACTTGATTAGTAGATTTAAATCTCATAATGAACTTTCTAATAAAGGTTTTACCAAAAGATATAGACCGTGGATTATCATTCACGTTGAATTTTTAAACACTAAAAAAGATGCAATAGATAGGGAAAAATTCTTAAAATCAGGCGTAGGTAGACGTTTTGTAAAGAGTGTTAAAACCAAATACAATTCGTTGGGCTAATATCCGCCAGAGGCGGACACTGGTTCTCCCGAAGCCTCCCGCTACTAATTCAACCTTATCATTGCGATAAGGTTTTTTT
>DEIV01000091.1:43788-94907 GCA_002352665.1 Flavobacteriaceae bacterium UBA2765 | reverse complement strand
GTCTTATTTTATATTTTTGCCCATCAATTTCGACATCTGGATGGTAATTTTCAGGCTTTAAAGCATTACCAATAGGTTTTGTTGCATATTGTGTAGCTATACCAGTTACCACACGTTGCCCAAATTGGTTAAATGTTACGGGCTGAACACCTTCACCAGTAATGTCAATAGCCGAAGTTATAGCTATACTACTTGCTGTTACTATTTTTGGGTTTTTTAATAAAAACATGCCAAATTTACCCACATGTTTTCCTGCATTAAAACTAGAGCCATAACCAGCAGTTAAGCCTCCAATGACGCCTGAGACAGCAACATCAAAGAAATCAACTTTGTTAAACCATGCATCAGAGCCTTTATAACCTTGTGCATAATTAACCGCAACCTGAATGCCATAATCTATTACCATAGCTACAGCAGCACCAATAAGAAAGGCTGTAAATAAAAACTCCCCATCTTGATCTACATAACTCAAAGGGTTATTCAGCACATAGCCATACCTATTGTAGTTTTGTGTATTATAAGGATCTTGCACAAAATTATCTGGTGCTAAAAAACGGTGTAAATTAGCATCATATAACCGTGCATTCATGTTGATTAAATCAACTTTTTGCAAATGTTCATGCCCGGTATAACCGCGGTTTAAAACAGTTAAACTACTTAAAGAATTACCATTTTGGTCTTTTACCATGGCCACTTTACCCCAAGCGTCAAAATGGCGTTTTTCAATGAGCGTGCCTTGCGAGTCGCTAATCGCAATAATACTAGCTAAATAGTCTCTATGCAAATATAAGAATTCTGTAGAACTGCCATTGCTTTTATAGACTATAGGTGCACTATAGGCATCTCCACCTATATAGGTTACAAATTCTGTTGTATTAAGGTTATGATCTATAGTGATTTCAGAAGCACCATCTGCTGAAAAATGTTTGGTTTTGTACAATAAGTATCTTGGGGTGTACATTTCATATTTGACAGTACTTCGTTGTTGAAATATATTGTATTCAAAATTAATAACATTACTCGAACTTGCATGTGAGTCTTTTCCATTTGAAACTGAAATTCTTACAGGTGCTTTAAAGGCATTATAATTGATGTCCTGTGCAGCATTACCATTATCATAAAGAGTAGTAGTGCCAGACAGGTCAATTGAGGTGTTCTGGTATGGTTTTGAGGTATTGGCATATTTAAAATCTCCTATTTCATTGCGGGTTATTCTACCTTTACCATCATAATTTTGTGTTTGTTGTTGTCCGTTGGTATTTGTATATCCTGTTAACCTATTTAAATTGTCATATTGAAAAGTTTCGTTATGGTTATATAGATTACTACTTCTACTGTTTAAAATGCCCCGTTGAGCGTTAAAATCAAAGTTTAAATCAATAAGATTGGTATTATCTTTTTCATAACGAATACTTGTTGGTAGACCATAAGCATCATATGCTGATTGTTCTGTGATACCATTACCCAAATCAGCATTTGTAATTTGCCCTCTCTGATTAATAGTATTGATTTTCCATAATTGATTTTGACTAGCATTATCTAAAATGCGATATAAGCTTCCGTTTTTATATTCATTTCTAATGGTGATATCACTTGTTTTATTATTTGATAAATTTTGAGCTATATAACGTTCAGTAATGGGTCTCCCTAGATTATCAAAAGTTGTACTGCTTTCAAAAATAGCACTAGCATTGGTTTCTGTAGTTTTGTTTAAACGTTTATAATTATCATAGGTATAAACATAACTAGCACCACTATTGGCTGTAATGCGTTGTAATAATTTTGTAGTGCCATTATAAGTATAGGTAGATCGTAAATCTGTTGCATCTCCCTGCACTATTTTTTGGGTTAGCTTACCATTACTATCTAATATATAAGAGGTTTCACCTTTAGGTGTTATTTCTTTAGTGGTTTCGCCAAAGGCATTATATTCATATTGATAAATCCCCGCAGAAGGGTCGATTAATTTTGTTTTTCTACCCCAGCCATCATATTGCATGGTGGTAATAGCAGTATCAAAAGCAGAGCGTTTTACACCACCATGAGCAAAATAGGTATAATTAATTGTACCACCATCATCTGTCAGACGTGCAACTTGCCCTAATGCATTTTTTGTGGTACTCACGGTTTTGTAGCCATCAGTTACTGTAGTACTTAAACCATTATAAGAAATAGTTGTAGTTTTTCCTGTTGCATTTTTGGTTTGTGATAATCTTCCATAACCATCATAAGTTGACATGTTGTATTGAGATGCACTACCAAAATAGGGTTCGCTAACACTTATTTCTCGGTCGTAAATATCATAATCAGTTTTAATGTATGTCCACTTATCATTGAGTCCATAAGTACCGCTAATGATTTCTCTACCTAAATCGTCAAATTTTTTATAACCTTTTGAACCATCAGGATTGGTGATAGTAATAGTTGAATTAAAGCCTGAACGAGAATAACTAATCACAGTTTGGTTACCTAAATAATCTATCTCACTTATTTTTTTGCCCCAAGTGTCATAAGTATACTGTGAAGTTAAGCCAAAAGGATTCGTTTCTTTTAGTAAGTAACCATTAGCATCATACAAATATTTTGTACTTAAACCTTCGAGGTCGGTTTCTTCTGTTAAAAACCTGCCGGAGGTATCATACGCAAAAGAGTTTACTCTACTTGTTCCGCTAGCAGTGGTTGTTTTTCTAGTAATATTACCAAAAGCGTCGTAAGTATAGTCTTCCGTAATGAAAGGTGTATTGTGTCCTTTCTGTTTTTTTTGTGTTAACAACAATGAATTGTTATAGGCTAGTCGTTCTTCTGTGGTATACGTATCGCCTCCAGCTGTAGTTCCTACATTTTTTTGTTTTATTAGACCTATATAATATGGGTTGTTTAATGAAGAGCCGCCGTCAGCGTTATGTTGATATATTAAATCAGTAGTTTGGGTTTGTTGTGTAGTACCTCCCGCTTTTATAATTGTGGTATTACTTATAGGATTATTGTACGTATCATAAGTCATAGTACTACTTACCGAAGTATTTTGTAGCCCATTATAACTTGTTGATGAAGTGTTGGTTAATTTAAAAACCTTTTTAGGTGATAAAACAACAGTATAATTATTAACCGTTTTATTGATAAAGTTGCTTGGTGTATTTTGAAAAGAATATAAATACCCTTTAGCAGAATACGATTCATATACTGCACCTCTTTTGGTCATATCATGTTTGGTAACACTCATAATTGGGTTGCCCCCATCGTGAAACCAATTGGATCGTAACACACTTTTAAAGCCAAGAAAACCAAGCCCTTCTACGTTAGATACTGCACTATAATAAGAAAATAGTTGTTTACTATATTGGTTGTCACTTTCTTTTTCAAGTTTAGAAACTACTTGTATAGCAGGAATGGTTTTGAGATCTACATAAGGATAGGTTTCTGAGGATGAAGGTCTATACACTTGCATTTCAGGGTCATTTCCATTAGCTACTAGAGGGTGGTAGTTTATAGTTTCTACTACACCATTACCTGTAGTAACTTGGCGTAATAATACATCTTGGCGGTGATCCTTGGTATGTTTAAAATGATGGATTTTAGATCCACTTAATAATGCTATTTCTAAATTTTGATTGAGGTTGTTTTGATTGAGAAAAATAGGAAGTGGCGTTTTTCCAACACCAATATCTCCATTATTGCCCAAAGCATCTGAAACTTTATTAAAAGAAATGGTAGTTGGATTTACGGTAATATTTTCCAGCACTTTAAAATTAGTAAAATGATATCCAGATTGCCTAGGTTCATAAGCTCTGTTGTTAATATAAACAATATCGGTTTTACCATCACTATTGATATCATTAGGTATATAATAAAAATCTTGTCTTCCATTACTTCCTAAAATTTTAGGTAAGACATAATATACACCAATAGTACCAACTTTTTTTTGAAAACCATTACCTTTAGAAAAATAAAAAGCCCAGCGGTCTTGATTTTCATTTGTAGGCATAACTACATCTATTTTTCCATCTCCGTTATAGTCACCTAATAAATGAGGTTTGTTAATGTCAATTTCTGTATCAGCAGTAATATCAGCCAAGGTCACTAATCGGTTATTGTTGTCTAACGAATATACCTTCATTTTATCTTCTTGAATGATGAAGAAATCAGATTTACCATCACCATTAAAATCGCCTACTTGTATGTCGTAATCATTTTTAGAATTCGGTAGAACCCTACTTAAATAACCTGCTACATTTGAGAAATTTGAAGTTATATTTCTGTTTAAATCAATAAATGATACTTTTGAAGAGTTGACAGTATGGGAATTACAATCGCAACAACCATCATCAATTGGAGGTCTCCTTATATTAGGTGTATCTATAATGCTATCTTGAGCTTTACCAAACTGTTGCAGTAGTTGAGGGTTATCATCTTCACAAGGATATTGTTTTACACAATTACTATAAGAATATGATTTGCTAATAGCTAAAATATCAGTTAAACCATCTCCATTAAAGTCTCCGGAAATGAATTTTTGAGGTACAGCATAGGTTGATGTATTACCATCACATGAATATCTACTGGTGTATGTTTGTGACCAGGTTTTATCATAAAACACTACAGGAAAACCTCCAGAACTAGGTGGGCCTATTCCTGCAACTTTAAACTTATAAGAACTTCCTGATTTTTGTATAATGATCCAACCTTGTTGAGTCATTAGTTTATTATTATGGTTTAATGAGCTTATGGAAAAAATATCTTCAAATTTTCCTATTTTATGAACCTTAGCATTATTAGACCCTCCATTGTCAATATCGGTAAAGAGCCAGTATTCTTTTTTGGTTTCTGAACCGGTAATTGGATAGGCAATAACATCCATTTTGGCATCACCATTAAAATCTCCGGAAATATAACTTGTATTTATAGCGTTGGTGTTGGTTAACCCTAAATTAGTTGTAGTAGGTTGAAATAAATGATCATTATTGGTGTCATCATAAGTGAAAAGTGTGGGATTATAGCTTTTACTACCACTTTTTTCGGTAATCTTTGTCAATCTTTCATAGCCTAAGCTTGTAGTATTATGCTCTAAACTATATGTTCTAAAATTGGTATTGTTTCCAGTAACATTAATTTCGCTTAAAATTTTAGTATTTGTATATTGATAAATTCCTGATGTAAATGCATGTTCAAATCTGTTTCTTGTTTTATAAATAAATTCAATAGTATTTAACGCAGCATCCGATGCCTTTCTGCCATAGTTAATTTTACTAATATATAAAGAAGTTCCCACATTGTTATAAATATAGGTCATGCGAATATCTTGAGGGTTTATCCATTTTTGAATGCTCCAAGTAACTCCATTTCTTGAATTAGAAGTGCTACCATAATAAACTACCGTACCATCAGGGTAAAAGACCTTGAAATAAGTTGGGGAATCATAATTACCATAAGATATAACTTTTATGTTACTATAATTTTCGGTTTCATAAACTGCTCCATCTTTACCATAAATGCCACTTTTTAAAATAAGCCGTTGACCGTCTAAGGCAAAGCGGTCATTGTTGTCAAAATCAACACCATCAATTATGTTATCGTGAAATTTTGTAGAGGGTATTCTAGTAATAGCAGAAATACCGGAGATATTCCATCCATACCCAGCTATTCCGTTACTGCCTTGACTATTGTATATAAGTCCAATTTGAGGAACTATACCATTTATTCCTGGTGAGACAGCTATGGGTACTTGATAGTTCGCTCCCCCAGTTAATGAAACTGATAATTGACCTGCTGTGATGCCCACTTCTTGTGAACTACCTGTTGGCTGACCTGCTGTCCTTTGTTGATAATTCTGACTATTGAGTCCAAAAACTATTGATAAATTAATGATGAGTAGTAATTTTTTCATGTTTAGCTGATTTTATTGGGTGGATTTTATTTTTTGATAACTTTAAAGGAATCTTGTTTTCCGTTGTTAAAGAGTGCTTTTATAATGTAAACACCACTAGCAATATTTTGAAAGGGTAAACTTAATTCTTGATTACTTTTAGAGGGGTTAAAACTTCTTATCAATTTGCCATTAATATTAAATACCTGTATAGAATTGATATAGGTATTTTTACTCTTAACCCAAGAAATGGTCAATTCAGCTTCTATAGGATTCGGAAAATAACTCAATTCACTTTTGTTTTCTTCGTTAATTTCTTGAATTGCTGTGGCTGCAATAACTTCTTGTTTTGAAGATTTGTTATAAGGAAAATATCTTTTTATTTGATTTCCGGCATTGTCAAAATCAAAATGAATTGTACCAGAAGATGATGGTGGAGGTCCAATTGGGATGCGAGCGACTTGAAGCGAATCTTTTTGGGCAAATAAATTTGTAACAATTAAAAAGAAGAGATTAAGTAATAGTAATTTTTTTTTCATGTGGATTGTTTTAAATGTGATATTGATGGTCTTAGATTTATCAAAGTAGAGTATGTTTAGCTGTGTTAAATGTATTTATAAAATTAATACAAGTCAATAGCGATACTGGGTATTTTTAAAATTCACGGAAAGTAGGGAGTTTTTTAAATTACAATTAACTATTTATAAAACAGGCATATAAATTGAAAAACATGTAATAAAAATAAATATTGAATTCAAATAAAAGTTAAAATAGCTGAGGAATTATTTTGTTTTTGTAGTTAAATTAGAATGTGTTTTAAGTTTATATAGAAGACAAGAGTCTACTATTAAAAAGATCACTATTATAATAACAAGGTTATAGCAAGGAAATGATATATTTGTATTTAAAAAACTTATAAAAATAAAAAACTCCAAGAGTTGTACTCTTGGAGTTTTAAAACTATCTTAGTATTAATTTATAACTACTATTTAGATCCAAGTTAAACTTTAGAATTTATTATTTCAATATCAATTTTTTAACCAATTGTTTATTGTCAATTTTAATTTTTAGAAAATAAACACCTTTGGCAACACCCTTCATATTCAATTCATAATCAGCCTCCGTAATGCCTTTACGTTTTCTAATAAGTTTGCCAGTAATATCATAAACATCAATAGTCATATTATCTCCTACAGTATTGAAGCGTTTAATATTAAATATATCTGAAGAAGGATTAGGGTATATTAAAAATTCTCCATCCTCAAAATCATTAACTCCTAAGACACCATCAATGACAAAGTCATCAACTACTACACCTTCTTGATTTAAATTTTGATCAGAAACAAATTTAAATCTAAACATTATACTCGACTGTCCATTTAATGTGGTCAAATTATAACTATAATCATTTAAAGTAGCGTCAGTTCCGGTCCATTGAGCACCTACACAATTAAAACAATCATTTCCGGTTGTTTGGTTAGTCCTATCACTATTGTACCAATTTGGGTCATTAGCAGATCCTAAAATTTGCCATGTAGCACTATCATCAATTGAATATTCTACGTAAACTATATCCCAGTATTCTTCTAAATCAAATGCCATTTTAAACCTTAACACAGGGTTTTGTATAGAGGTTAAATCATAACAAGGTGACGTTAAGTGACTCACCGTTTGATCAGGATAATTTCCCGTTGGATTTGTTATATATCCTGAATTTACTACTCCATTAAGCAAGTTTGTAGTTGGCATACCAATCTGCCATAAATTGTTGTCAGAAACTAACCAGATATCTTGGTTTACATCTCCAAAAGTATTCAAATATTGACCTTCTCCACTTTGATTTACCGTTAGCGAAAAAGTACTCTGCGATGCGTTATTATTAGAATTTTCATCATTTGACAAAACAAGATTAGCATTTATTATATGCGGGCCTTCTGTAACAGCTATAGCCGGTAAAATAATTGTCGCTGTTGCTTGTGAGGCAATAGAACCTGTCCAATTATAGACTTGATCAGTGCCTCCATCAATATTATAATGTACAGCAAATGAGGTAATACTGTTTTGACCATTATTCTGTACAATAATTTTCGTAGAAAGGTCACCACAACTTAAAACACCACCGGTTAAATTAATTTTTAATAATTCTATATCATTTTCTGGTAAAATTATAGCAGGTATGGACGATTGCCATACACCTCTTCCATAAGTTGCAGCAGTTATAGTATTATCGTATGTATTGATCTCAATATCAGAAACAGCTACGTTAGGCAAGTTTGTTGAAAACACTTCCCAAGTATTAGTATCATCATTTCTATGATACACCCCTAAAGCTGTACCCACATAAATTGAATTGTTGGTTGTAAAAGGGTGATGTCTAACTACAAATTTTGATTCGTTCGGCAAATTATCAGTAATATTTGTAAATGTTAGTCCGCCATCAAAAGATTTGAAAACGCCGCCACCAGTATGGCCACTACTAGGAAATTGAGGGTTAGCTCCTGCAGTTGTTACCCAAACAATATTACTATCAGAATGATGTACTTCTATTGAGCTAATAAAAGAGCCGGTAAGTCCAGTTTGCACTGAAGTCCGAGCAATAAATGTAGCACCTTTGTCCTTACTTAAATATAAATTAAGGTTTCGTGAAGCAAATATGTTATTGTTATTACTTGGATCTATTTCAAGTGCATCTAAATCTCCGCCAAAAGTATAATCAGATACTTGAGACCAAGCATCATTTACCAACAAGTACAATTTACCATAACCTGCATATAATTCACTTGCTTTGTTAGCCACTAGTGGTGTGACCCAGCTTCCTCCATCATCGTTTGGCCCTGTTTCTTGATTAGGTGCACCGGTTAATGCTGTTCCATTAAGACCTGTATTAATTGTTTTAAATAAAAATTGTCCATGTTGCATGAAGCCATAATAAACATTCTCATTATTGGGGTCTGAAGCAGCATCCATACCGTCACCACCATGATAATTATGCCAAATATTTGTAGCGTATGAAAATCCGCCATTATCTTGTAGACCACCGGCTAACTTATTAGAATTTTTCTTAGATACTGAAACTTTATAAAATTGACTGATAGATAAATTTTCTGTAAGATCTGCAAAAGTACCTCCATTATTGGTTGATTTATAAACACCGCCATCGGTACCCGCATATAAAATCCCATTATAATATCTCATAAAATGTATATCAGCATGGGTATATGTAGGAGTTATTTGATTCCAGGCATTGATTTTAGTAAAATTATTGCCACCATCTATAGACTTCCAAATGTCAAGAACCCCAACAAACATAATGTTTTCATCCGCTGGAGAAATGGTAAATGCTAAATCATACCAAGCCTGATCAGCACCAAAAATATCATTAGATTCATCCGTTTTGGTAAAGCTTGTACCACTATCAATAGATTTGAAGACACCTAAGAATGTATAATTATTATTACTAGCTGCTAAGACATAAACATTGTTAGGTGCAGCAGGAGTTACTTCAATGGTCATCCTGCCAACTATTGTTGAACTAGGTAACCCAATAGTAGTTAAAATAAATGCCGCACCACTTACCGATTTATAAAACCTACTATCGGTCACTGCATAAACAGTAGTAGCATCATCCGGCTTAAGTTTAAAATCTTTAATATTTCCTGATAATTTGCTCTCCCATGTTGTACCGCCATTTGTAGATTGAAATAAACCATTACTAGTAGCTACCCAAATAGTATTTGAATTAGATGGGTCAATCGAAATTTCATTACTTGAAATAGGGCTTCCATCAATGGCTCCGGTTTGATTCCATGTTGCACCACCATCTGTAGATTTTAAAACACCAATGGAATAAGAATTACCAGCATCATCATCACCGGTGGAGATATAAATTATATTTGAATTATTAGGGTCAATAGCAATACCTGAAACTCCTATTTGTGGTAAATTATCGGTTAAGGGTGTCCAGTTTACACCATTGTCAGTTGATTTCCATAAACCTCCGGAAGGGGCTCCAACATATAATGTGTTGGTATTGTTAGGGTCAACAACAACCGTATTTATTCTTCCTTGTCCGCTATTGCTAGATTGAGCAAATGGCCCTTTAGTTGTCCAATTACTTGCTACTTTCCCAGATTTTGTCATCTTTTGTTTTTGCTCCCAAGCATTCCATAAATGATTGGCAGGTGCTATAGTACCATCTTCTTGCAGGTAATGACTCCAGTGATATTCCCATCTCTTAAAAGGTTTGTAACCACTACCTTTTTTATCAACATTTTTAGAAGAGAAGTAATTTTCGTATTGATTTGTAATAGTTTGAAAAGTTGCTTTATTGTTTTTTTTAATATTAATAACGTTATCAATAGATAATGGTAATTCTTGAGCAAATAACATGCCTATAGAAAATAATAATAATAAAACTGAATGTAATTTTTTATGCATAAAAGGTAATTTATTGTGGTTCTATATTGAGCAAATTTAATAAAAAGAATTATTGTTTTGATAATTATTATATTAACTGATAATTTCTTTAATTAACCTCAAACTCTTTTAATTCTGCTTCAATTTTTTCTTGTTTGGTAAGATTGTTTATTTTGGAATTCAAAGCTGAAAAAGCATCAAGAATATTTTGAGTTTCATCTTGTACCTCCAAAGGGTTTATTTTAGGGATTGAGGACATATCAGCTAAACGTAAAGTAGCGTTATGAAGTACATTAATTCTAATACTTACATCTGGTTGTTTAAATCTTTCTATGCTTATAGAATCTTTGAGTTGTTTAGTAGAGGTTGTTAACTCTTGAGAAAGATTTAGGGCTTCGTTAGGTGAGATACTGTAAAATTTTTCTAAAAACAGGTCCAATTGTGCATATTCTTTCCAGTTTTCAACTTTTTTTCTAGCATCTGAGGTCAACGTTACCCCAACACCTCTAATTTTTGTTAGATCTTGGATCTCAATTGAATCCATAGCAACTGAATCATTTTCACCTTCTGTTATTTCATTTTTTTTACAAGATATAACTATAAGTAATAAGAGTGTAAAATATATGAATTTAGAATTATTCATTTTTAATGTCAATTTTAAATCACTTTTAGAATTAGAAGTATAGGGCAAATGTAAACAATTATTAAAGATTTTTTTAAGCCTAAGAACTTTTAAATTAATTATATTTGTCGGGTTTTTTAATTCATTACATGGATAATACTATTAAATTAATTATTGGTGCATCTGGTCAAATTGGCACTGAGCTTACTTTAAAATTGCGACAATTATTTGGTGTTGATAATGTTATAGCTTCAGATATTAGAATTGGTAATACCGAGTTGATGGCTGAAGGGAAATTTGAAATTTTAGATGCTACTGATAAAAATGCAATTTTAAATATTATTAAAAAATATAATATTTCTGAAGTTTATTCGCTAGCAGCAATGTTGTCTGTAACTGCTGAGAAATATCCGCATAAGGCATGGGACTTAAATATGAATTCTTTACTTCATGTTTTAGAATTAGCCAAAGAAGGTCATATTAATAAGGTGTTTTGGCCAAGTTCTATAGCCGTTTTTGGGAATTCAACACCACATACCAATACGCCTCAAAATACTATAATGGAACCGACAACGGTCTATGGGATTAGTAAATTGGCGGGAGAACGTTGGTGCGATTATTATAAAAGTAAATATAATGTAGATGTAAGAAGTGTACGATATCCCGGTATTATAAGTTGGAAAACAAATCCTGGTGGTGGAACGACAGATTATGCAGTAGAAATATTTCATAAAGCTATAACTGATAGGACCTACAATTGTTTTTTATCTGAACATACCAGATTGCCAATGATGTATATGGATGACGCAGTTAATGCCACCATTAGTTTGATGCAAACAGAATTGCCAATTAATTTTACTTCATATAACATTGCAGCGATTAATTTTACACCAAGTGAAATTACTAAATCTATACAAAAACATATTTCGGATTTTAGTATAACCTATGCTCCGGATTTCAGACAGCAAATAGCTGAGAGTTGGCCGGAGAGTATTGATGATAACTTAGCCAAAACTAGTTGGAATTGGAAATATAGGGTAGATTTAGAAAGAATGACAGAGATTATGCTTGAAAATTTAAAATTAAGGTACAATTCAAAATAAACTATTGTAATGAATGTTACCTTTTACGTACTATTATTTAATTAAATTCGCCACTTTTTATAATTTAAACAATGAGAAATAATATTACAATTAGCTTAGGAAATTCTATATCCTATCAAGTATACAGAGATTTAATCTCTGAATTATTAAGGGAGAATAAATCTACAGGAGTGGTTCAGTCCGATGAAATTTTACATTATAGCAAATTGAATAATAGTAGAATGAAACGATTGGATAAAACCATTAATCTTTCTGAGAACACTAAAGATGTAACTGAAAATTTATCTCAAAAATATACTTGGTTAGTAATCTCTGAAGGTTGGTGTGGAGATGCTGCTCAAATACTACCTGTAATTAATAAAGTGGCGGAAACTTCTGAAAATATTGATTTAAAAATTGTATTACGCGATGAGAATGAAGCTTTAATAAATCATTTTTTAACCAATGGAGGTAAAGCTATTCCAAAACTAATTATGTTAAATAGCGAAACGCAAGAGGTAATAAGTGATTGGGGTCCAAGACCTTTGGAAGCCACAAAAATGGTAGAAAAACAAAAAGAAGAATTTGGGAAGTTAGATGTAAATTTTAAAGAAAAATTGCAGAATTGGTATAATACCAATAAAGGAGTAGAAATTGAAAGTGAATTGGTAAAATTGTTACGGCTTGCCCAATGTGCTTAGAAAAGCATCAATAGTCTTGGCATCTTTAAGAGTAAACTCACCTATTCTTGTTCGTCTTAAAACTGATAAATGAGCTCCTGACTGTAATGCATTGCCAAAGTCATGAGCTAGAGAGCGAATATAAGTTCCTTTGCTACAAACTACAAGGAAATCTATATATGGCAGGTTAATTTTGGTAATTTCAAATTTTGAAATAGTTACTTTACGCGATTTTATTTCGGTAGTTTCACCAGCTCTTGCCAATTCATATAATCGTTTTCCATCTTTTTTTATGGCTGAATATATAGGTGGTTTTTGCTCTATAACACCTTTAAATTGAGAGGTGGTATTTTTTAATAGTTGCTCCGTTATATGATCAATAGAGAATTTCTTGTCTATTTCAGTCTCCAAATCATAAGATGGTGTAGTGGCACCCATAGTAAATGTACCTGTATACTCTTTTTCTTGAGCTTGAAAAGTATCTATTTTTTTTGTGAATTTACCGGTGCAAATAATTAATAAACCAGTGGCTAAAGGATCTAAAGTTCCGGCATGACCAACTTTTATTTTTTTTATATTAAATTGTTTTCTTATCTCCCATCGTAGTTTGTTTACAACTTGAAACGATGTCCAATGTAATGGTTTATCAATAAGTAACAATTGTCCATTCTGAAAATCTTCGGCAGTCATTTATTTGAAGAATAAGGCATATATTATTGCGATTAAACCTATAATAGTACAATAGATTGCAAAATAAGATAATTTACTTTTTTTAACTAAGGTTATCATCCAATTACAAGCAAACAAGCCTGAAACAAAAGCAGCCACAAAACCTACGCCCATAATTCCTATTTGAGAGCTTTCAAATGTAATATCTCCACCCATTATATCTTTAGCCACTTTACCAAAAATTAAAGGTACCACCATTAAAAATGAAAAACGTGCAGCTTTGGTGCGATCAACGCCTAACAAAACCGATGTAGAAATAGTTGCCCCAGAACGGGAAATACCAGGTAACATGGCTATAGCCTGAGATACTCCAATAATCAATGCGTTGCCATAAGAAACGTTTTTTGAAGTATTTTTAGCTCTATCAGCCAATAATAATAAAATGGCCGTAACCAATAGCATACAGCCAACTAATAGAATTCTACCTCCAAAAAATGCTTCCAATTGTTTTTCAAATAAAAGACCTATAATTACGGCAGGTATCATTGAAATGATTATTTTAATTGAAAAAATCATTTCTTCATTCCATTTAAACTGAAATAACCCTTTAATTATTTCTAATACTTCTTTTCTAAAGACTAGAAGAGTGCTCAAGGCTGTAGCAAAATGTAAAATTACGGTAAATGTGAGACTTTCTTCAGGTAATGAATTGTCTCCAAATATGGCTTTAACCAGTTCTAAATGACCACTTGAGGATACGGGTAAAAATTCAGTTAATCCTTGAATTAATCCTAAAATAATTGCTTCTAAATAACTCATTACTACTTTGTAGGATTTGCTAGAATAGCATAAATTTCAATAGCAAAACCGATTAAAACAAGTGTTGGGGCTAGGCGTATTCTTCTAAAATTATATATTTCTTCGTTAAAAACTGTTGGATCATCACTACCACCGCCGGCCATTAAAATAAAACCAAGAGCTATGACAATCAAACCAACAAGCATAATTAAATAATTTCGTTTACCGAATAGAAATTCGTTGCTATGATTTTCTGTTTTATTGGTCATTTGGTCAGGTTTTTTCTCTTTAGCCATAAGATATTATTTATTCAAAATGAGCATAAATTATTGATAATGTTGTAATTTATCTAGTAATATAGTTGATCCGTTCTTAGGTTTAAAAATCTTTGTGTTGCAAAAAAAGCACTTACCCAAGTGATAATAATACCTAATAAAAAAATACCACCAAATAAAATTGCAAGTAATTCTATATTTTCTAGAAATCCAAATTCAGGAAAATTTAGGTTCAAATAATATACTGCTATTGCCAGAGCAACAAGAGCAACTAAGGCACCTACGGCACCCAATTTTATACTACTCCTAACAAAAGGTTTTCTAATAAACCGCTTGGTAGCACCGACCAATTGCATGGTTTTAATGGTAAAACGCTTAGAATATACAGATAATCTAATAGAGTTATTTATTAATAACATGGCTATTAAAGTAAAAACACTACTAAATATTAATACCCAAAGGCTAATTCGCTTTATGTTTTTAGTCATTAAACTAATTAAAGGTTTGTCATATGAAACTTCAAACACGGCCTTATTTTTAATAAGACTATCTTCTATTTCACTCATTTTTTCAGGTGAAACAAAATCGGCTTTAATATAAAGATCAATAGCATTCTTTAAAGGGTTATAGCCTAAAAATTCCATAAAATCTTCTCCATTTTCTTTTTTTGCTATCTCTGCGGCTTCATCTTTGGAGACGTAAGTAATAGATTTTGTAAAAGGTTCACTTTTTAATAATGTTTGTAAATTTTTAATCGTTTGCTTATTGGCATCATCTTTTAAAAAGATGGTTATAGAAGCCTGTTCCTTAAAATAATCTGATATTTTTTTGGTATTTAAAACCAATAAACCGAATAAACCCAATAAAAACAAAACAAATGCAATACTTAAAATCACAGATGCGTACGACGACTTTAACTTCCGTTTTTGGTATTTTTCAAAAGATTTACTCATGAAGATAAATAGCTAATTTTTGCGATGCAATATACTTAATTCTATTTAATTTCTTGGCATAATTCAATTAAAACCCCATTGGTGCTTTTAGGATGCAAAAATGCAACCAATTTATTGTCTGCCCCTCGTTTCGGACTGTTGTTTAAAACCGTAAAACCTTCATCTTTAAGTCGTTTGATCTCTAAGGTTATATCGTCAACGGCAAAGGCAATATGATGAATTCCTTCTCCTTTTTTTTCAATAAATTTGGCGATGGGGCTATCAGAATTTGTAGCCTCTAACAACTCTATTTTGTTTGGTCCAGCTTTGAAAAATGAAGTTTTTACACCTTCAGAGACTACTTCTTCTATTTTATAATGTGCATTGCCAAATAATTGTTTGAAAAGTATATTAGATTTTTCTAAATCTTTAACCGCAATTCCAATATGTTCTATTTTTTTCATATAAAATGATTTAATATCGTACCTACAATTATTATGTAGAGGTATTTACTTGTTCAAAAGTAAATAATATTATCATTATATGCTCATAATACGGGTTAAACCCATTCAAAAATAATGATTATCAGTTTTAAATATAAAGTCAAGATAAGTTCTTATTTTTGCAGCATGGAAACAAACAGACAAAAAAAAATTGCAGGGGTTATACAAAAAGATTTGGTTGATGTATTACAGCATGCAGCACAAGAAGGGATGAAGGGTGTAATTATTTCTGTAACAAAAGTAATTGTAACTTCTGATTTGTCTGATGCAAAAGTTTATTTAAGCATTTTTCCTACAAATAAGAGTGAAGCTCTCATAAAAGGAATATCCTCTAATACCGCTTTAATAAAGCATGAACTGGCCCAACGTACCAAACATCAACTCCGTCGTATGCCTGAACTTACTTTTTATTTAGATGATTCTTTAGATTATATAGAAAATATAGATCAATCGTTACGTGGTGATGTTGATGATCCCATAAAAAATCCGGATATATTGTCAAAAAGAGATAAACGATAAGTTGAAAGCGACATGATTAAAAGTAATCATCAAAGGTTATATGTTTCCATAATAAAACATTATAAATAAACATTTGAAATTTCCTCTATACATAGCGAAGCGATATTTATTTTCTAAGAGCAGTAATAATGCCATTAATATCATCACCCTAATTGCGGCTATTGGAGTTATAGTTGGGACTATTGCTTTATTTATAGTACTTTCAGTTTTTTCTGGATTAAAAGAGTTTAGTTTAGATTTTATTAGAGTTTCTGATCCCGATCTGAAAATAAGTCCCGTAAAAGGGAAGTCATTTTTTTTTACCGATAGCATGACTACTTTATTGCAAAATAAAGATATAGTAAGTTATAGTAAAGTGCTAGAAGAAAGGGCATTTTTTGCTTATAAAGAAAAGTCACATATTGCCAGTATTAAGGGTGTAGATGCTAATTATTTAATGGTTAATAATGTTGATACTGCTTTATATGTTGGAGATTGGTTAGATAGAGATGCTATACATACTGTTGTAATTGGTAATGGAATTTCTGCCACCTTATCCTTAGGAGCTTATGATTTTTTAGAGTCATTAAAAGTATATGTACCTAAGCCGGGTAAAGGTTATATCAATAATCCGAAAACTGCATTTAACAAGATTGATTTACAACCGGTTGGTGTTTTTAGATTGACTGAAGAAATAGATAAAAAATATGTATTTGCTCACTTGGCACTTGTGCAGAGTTTATTGAATTATAAACCTAACCAGATTTCAGGTATAGAATTGAAATTAGTTCCAAATGCTAATAAAGAAGTTCTAATACATAGTCTGCAAAAAAAACTGGGTAACAATTTTAAAGTGGAAACAAGGGCACAATTGAACGCCGTTTTTCATAAAATGTTGAATACAGAGAATTTGGTTTCTTATTTAATTTTTACATTGATATTAATTATTGCTCTTTTTAATGTTATTGGTGCAATTGTAATGATGATTTTAGATAAAAGAGAAAATTTAAAGACCTTATTTAGTCTTGGAGCGAATATTAATGAAATTAAAAAGATATTTGTCTATCAGGGTTTCTTACTCTCTTTTTTCGGATTGGTTGTTGGTTTGATGGTTTCAGTTTTGTTTATTATCCTGCAACAAAAATTAGGTTTTATTATGATTACTGAATCCTTACCTTATCCAGTCAAATTCACTTTTGTTAATGTCTTCATTGTTTTTTTTACTATCCTAACTTTAGGATACATAGCTGCATTAATTGCAAGTTCAAGAATTTCTAAGAAAATAATTCAATAATTTAACAAAATTTAAACTTCTGATTTGTTAATATAAGTACAATTTTACGACTGATACTTAATAATTATGTATTTTAGTAAACACAATGTTCAGATTATGAAAGTTCAAGACTTAAATAACTTCGAATACAAAGAGCTTCCTTTAAAGCTTCATGTAGATTTTAATAAGGTGTTTTTTTACTATAAAAAGTATGCTACTAATAAAGATCATCCATTTTATGCATCCTCTTTGAGGATGCTAGAAAAGTTTAAAAAACACCCTGAATTACTATCAGGTTTTACTGATCTATCCTTATTAGATAAGTATCAAAAACAAATTGACACCTTATTAGAGCCTTTATTTCCAGAGCCTTTACAAACAAACGAGATAAAAGCGGCAAGTATACCTTTTTTATTCGCCTCATTTAAATTTTCATCTCGATTTCAAAAAATTTTAAAAAATGCAGGAGATGCATATGAATTTAAAATTAGAAATATTGAAGAGAATGAATTATATATAAATTCGTGCGTAGCTATTTTGAATATTTGTTATGGTTATAACATAGATTTAAAAAGACCATTCTTTTTCGATATTCCCAACGTGGAAACCGGTGTGATGCATACTTACAGAGTAGCATATAATGTTGACTTAGCAGAAATTATTCCAACGGAAAATGCTCCTAAAATAACTGAAGAAGATTATAAATTGTTATTAGATAATTTTGACAATATTGAGGTTTGGAAAGAAAAATTTCCACCGATGAGTTATGTTTTTAAGGGCTTCGGAATTATGAATCTTTTTGACGTAACCTCTGATGAAACGTTATCATCGTTAAAAGATAACTTATTGAGGAGCGATGAGCATCTTGTCTCAGATTTGCGTTTAAATTTAAGAAAGTTCTATAATATTAAGGATTTAATGTTAGGCTTTTCAATATTTGATGCCTTCAACACTAAAGTATGCAATACAAAAATTAAAAAATCTGAAAGCTTAATTTTAAATGATGAAACAGAAATTAATTGCGATCAATATTTTTGTAATAGCATTGTAAATAAAGTGTTGCATAAGCATGAAGTAATTACCATTTCTGACGTTGAGAAATATGGAAAGGCAACAAATAAAAATCCTTTTTATAAGAATTTGAAGAAAAATGGAATTCAAAGTTTAATTCTTATCCCTATAAAAGCAACAGATAATAATGATTTGGCCTTATTGGAAATAGCTTCGCCCAGACCTTATGAACTGAATTCGGTTAATCAGAATAAATTAAAAGATATTCTACCGGTTTTTAGAGCCGCCGTTAAACGCTCATCTGAAGAGCATAAAAATATTTTAGAAGTGACAATACAAGAACATTATACAACCATTCATCCAACCGTAAAATGGCGTTTTTATGAGGCAGCTGAAAAGTATTATAACGATAACCTTAAAAGAGAAGAATCTCCAAAATTAGATGATATAGTATTTAAAAATGTATATCCATTATACGGTCAATCTGATATTAAAGGATCTTCTCTAGCAAGAAATTTAGCTATAAAAAATGATTTAGTAACACAGTTAGATTTAGCCCTAAATGTATTGGATAATGCTTGTAAGATAGAAAAATTACCAATTTACGATGAACTAATGTTTCGAGTTGAAGAATATCTTATCTCAGTTAAAAAGGGATTACATGCAGGTGATGAAATAGGTATCCTTGATTTTTTAAAGCGTGAAATTTATCCTGTTTTTAATCATGCCAAGAAAATAGATGCTCAACTTAAGCAATCTGTTGAGGTGTATATGAATAGGTTAGATAGTAATCTACAGGTGGTTTATGAACAAAGAAAGGCTTATGAAGAAAGTGTTACCACCCTCAATGAAAAATTGGCAAATTATCTAGATAAAAAACAAGAAGAGGCACAAAAGATGTTTCCTCATTATTTTGAACGTTATAAAACCGATGGCGTTGAATTTAATATGTATATAGGGCAATCATTAGTAAAACATTTAGAGTATGATGCTTTACATTTATACAACCTTCGTTTATGGCAATTACAAATAATGTGTGAGATGGAAAATGTTGCTCATAATTTGAAAAGCGAATTAGACCATAAATTAGAAATTGCGTCATTAATTTTAGTGCATAGTAATTCATTGGCCATTAAATTTAGAATGGATGAAAAACAGTTTGATGTTGATGGAGCTTATAATATTCGATATGAAATTATTAAGAAAAGAATTGATAAGGCTCATATAAAAGGTACAACTGAACGATTGACAATACCTGGAAAAATAGCAATTGTTTATGCACAGGGTAAAGATGCTCAAGAATATAAAAAGTATATTAAATATTTGCAATCTAAAAAATTGTTAGGCAAAGTAGAAAAGCTAGAGTTAGAAGATTTACAAGGTGTTACAGGTCTTAAAGCTTTACGTGTTGAGGTAATTTATAAGACCAATTTTAATGAAAAAACTACAATGACCATAGATCAATTAATTGAAGACATAAAAGCATAAATATTTAATGGATATATTACAAAAAACAGAGCATTATGTTGTTGCTCAATTGACCGAAAATTTACCAAAAACCTATTTATATCATAACCTCAGTCATACCCAAAGGGTTGTTAATTTTGTTAAGGAATTAGCCATAGGTGAAAATATAGATCCAAAAGAAGTTCAAATTTTGGAGTTAGCGGCTTGGTTTCATGATATTGGATATATTAAAAGCAATGATAATCACGAAACACACAGTGCTCAAATTGCAAAAAAGTTTTTAGAAAAAGAAAATGTTTCATCTGAAATAATTTCAAAACTTCAACAATGCATTTTAGTGACAAGTATGTTAGAAGAACCAAAAAATATACTTGAAAAAATAATGCTTGATGCAGATTGTGCTCATATTGGTAATAAAATTTTTTCTGAGACGAATGAATTGCTTCGTGAAGAATGGAGGTTATTGGAGTTGAAAGATATTGCAGATACAGAATGGATTCAAGAAAATATTGACTTTTTCACAAATCAACATCAATATTATACCAATTATGCAAGGATAAATTGGCAAAAAATTAAGGACAAAAATTTAGCACAATTATTTAAATCTTTAAAGAAGCTTAAGCAAGAAAAAAATAAAAATAAACTTAAGGCAGTAGAAGTTAAATTGAAAAAAGACAGGGCAGAAATTCCTGAGCGTGGTATTGAAACCATGTTTAGAGTTACCTTAAAAAACCATATTACTTTAAGTGATATTGCAGATACTAAGGCTAATATTTTATTATCTGTAAATGCCATAATAATATCAATGGCATTGTCAAACTTAATTCCGAAGTTAGACAATCCTTCAAATCACTATCTAATTATTCCTACAGTAATTTTTGTAGTATTTAGTTTGGTATCTATGGCACTTTCGGTATTAGCAACGCGTCCAAATGTTACCAGTGGCGAATTTACCAAAGAAGATGTAAAGCAAAAAAAAGTAAATTTATTGTTTTTTGGCAATTTCTATAAAATGAAATTAGACGACTTTGAATGGGCCATGGGTGAAATGATGAAAGATAGAGATTATTTATATTCATCAATGAAAAAAGATCTCTATTTTTTAGGGTTGGTTTTACATAAAAAGTATAAAATATTAAGGATTACCTATACTATTTTTTTAATTGGTATTGTGGTTTCTGTAATTGCTTTTGCCATTGCATTTAAATCTCAAGGTGTTTAATTTTAAAATTAATCTATGAGGATTTATTATAAACTCATTTTAAGTGTTATTCTCATTTATTTACTGAGTGCTTGTGCAACCTACAACACTCAAATTAAAAATAACAACTACAACACACAATTTCCTGATAAAGAAATTTCACATTCTTTTTACTTTATTGGAGATGCCGGTAATTCAGATTTAGGAACTTCATCATTGGCATTACAATCATTTAAGACAACGCTTTCAAAAGCTTCAATAAATAGTACAGCTATTTTTTTGGGCGATAATATTTATCCAAAAGGACTACCGAAAAAAGGACATAAAGAAAGAACATTTGCAGAACATCAACTTAATGTACAAATAGATGCTGTTAAAGACTTTAAAGGCAATACTATTTTTATTCCCGGTAACCATGACTGGTATTCAAATGGATTAAAAGGGTTAAAAAGACAAGAAAAGTATGTGGAAGATAAATTGGGTAAAAATTCATTTTTACCTGAAAACGGTTGTCCCATTGAAAAAGTACATATTACAAATGATATTGAACTCATTATTATTGATACTGAATGGTACATGACCAATTGGGACAAACATCCAACAATTAATGACAATTGTGAAATTAGAACCCGAATAAAATTCTTTGAAGAGCTGGAAAGTTTAATTAAAAAATCTAGAGGTAAAACTACATTAATAGCAATGCATCACCCTATGTTTACAAATGGTCCACATGGTGGGCAATACTCTTTTGGATCTCATATGAAACCATTGCCGGTTTTAGGTACTTTAAAAAATGTGATTAGAAAAACAAGTGGAATTTCACCGGCAGATTTGCAAAATCAAAAATATAATAACTTTAAAAAACGAGTGGTCACTTTGGCTCAGGAAAATGAGAAGGTTATTTTTGTCTCTGGTCATGAACATAATTTGCAATACATAGTTCAAGATAATATACCACAAATTGTTAGCGGTTCAGGTTCAAAAGCAACAGCAACAAGAAATGTTAATGGCAACTTTTCTTCAAGTAATCCAGGTTTTGTAAAATTAGATGTGTTTAAAGACGGGTCTTCATTTGTACGTTTTTATAAGGCAAAAACAAACGCAGTCATTTATCAAACAAATGTATTCTCTGCAAACCAAACGGTTAAAATGCCAGACTTTAATACTAATTTTCCAGCTTCCGTTAAGGCGTCAGTTTATACTGATAAAGAAGTCAGTAAAAGCAAATTTCATACCTCAATCTGGGGCAATCGCTATCGAAAATATTATGGTACTAAAGTGACTGCACCAACAGTTAATTTAGACACTTTATTTGGTGGATTAAAACCCGTAAGAAAAGGAGGTGGACATCAATCTAAATCTCTTCGTTTGATTGATAAAAATGGAAAAGGTTATGTAATGCGTGCTGTACGCAAGAGTGCGACGGTATATTTACAAGCTATGGCCTTTAAAGATCAATATATTGAAGGTCAATTTGATGATACTTTTACCGAAAGTTTATTGCAAGATTTTTATACAGGTGGGCATCCATATGCACCGTTTACTATTGGTCAACTCTCTGATGCGGTTGATCTTTACCATACCAACCCGATATTGTATTTTGTGCCAAAACAAAACGCTTTAGAAAAATTTAATACTGAATTTGGTGATGAGTTATATATGATTGAAGAACATGTGTCTGATGGTCATGGTAATCTTAAAAGTTTTGGGTATGCCAATACTATAGAGAACACAGATAATTTATTAAAGAAACTTAGAAAAGATGAAAAATATATAGTTGATGATGCCATGTTTCTAAGGGCTAGATTATTTGATATGGTAATTGGTGATTGGGACAGACATGTTGATCAATGGCGTTGGGCAGAATTCAAAGAAGGGAATAAGGTTGTATATAAACCTATTCCAAGAGATAGAGATCAAGCTTTTTCTATTATGGGAGATGGTGCATTTATGAATTTTGCCACCCGTGCAATTCCACCATTAAAATTAATGGAAGGTTTTATGGATGATATTAGAAATGTAAAAGGATTTAATGCTAGCCCGTATTCATTAGATATGGTTTTACTCAATAATATGGATAGAAAACAATGGGATATGCAAGTAGCATTGATCCAAAAGAATCTAACAGCATTGGTTATTGATAATGCTTTTGAATCTTTTCCAAAGGAAGTGCATGATGATACCATTATTGAAATTAAACGTATACTTTTAGAAAGAATTAAAAATCTTCCGAAAATAGCAAATGATTATTTTAAAGTAATAAATAATTTTGCAGTATTAAGGGGCACTGATAAAGATGATTGGTTTGAAATTGAAAGGATGATAAATGGCAATACCAAAGTAACTGCATATCGTATTAAAAAAGGTAAAAAGGAAGAGGTATTCTATCAAAGAGTTTACAATAAAAACAGTACTAAAGAAATTTGGATCTATGGTTTAGATGATGAAGATGTTTTTAAAGTATATGGAAAAGGAGCAAGATTGATTAAAGTAAGAATTATTGGAGGACAAAATAATGATACTTATGACATTGAAAATGGCAAGAATGTCAAGGTCTATGATTATAAGTCAAAGAAGAATACTTATAAAACTAATAATGGAAATTTAAAACGGACTGATGATTATGAAACCAATGTGTATAATTACACAAAACTTAAAACCAATATAAATCAAATAGTACCCAGTATTGGTTCAAACCCGGATGATGGTTTTAAAATTGGAATTATGGATACGTATACAACTTACGGTTTCGAACGAAATCCATTTACCGCTCAGCATATTTTTTCTGGAGCATATTTTTTCTCAACCCAAGGATATGAACTTGACTATAGTGGTGAGTTTGCAAACGTTATTGGTACTATGAATTTTGGTTTTGACGGTAAATTCACAAGTCCAAATTATGCCATAAACTTCTTTGGTTATGGCAATGGCACTCCTAATTTAGATGATGACAAAGGGCTGGATTTTAACCGTGTTAAATTAAGGACTGTAAAAATTGCACCTTCATTAATTTGGAGAGGAGCTTTAGGGGCAAGTTTTAAAACATCTATTTCTTATGAATCTATAGAAGTACAAGAAACAATCAATAGATTTATTACAGATTTTTTAAATACGCAGGATGAGATTGAGCAAAACTTCTTTGGGGTAGATGCGAAATATTATTATGAAAATCAGGACAATAAAGCTTTTCCAACTTTAGGGATGATGACTTCATTGCAAGTAGGTTATAAAATTAATGGAGATCAAACGGATAGAGGTTTTGCCTATATCATACCTCAATTAGGTTTTGATTATAAATTATTGTCTAATGGGAGATTGGTCTTGGCTACTAAACTAAAGGCACATGTTAATTTAGGTGATGATTTTGAATTTTTTCAAGCTGCTTCCATTGGGGCTCATGATGGTTTAAGAGGCTATAGATCGCAACGTTTTACCGGTAAAAGTGCATTTTACCAGAATACAGATTTGCGATTTAATTTTAGAAAACGAAAAACCGGATTATTACCAATACAAATAGGAATTTATGGAGGATTTGATTATGGTAAAGTATGGATAGATGATAATTTGCAAAATTTTGATAATGACAATTGGAATACCTCTGTTGGTGGTGGTGTTTTTATCAATGCAGCCGATTTAATAACAGGTAATATTTCGGCTTTTAATAGTGACGACGGAATGCGAATTGCTTTTACACTAGGCGTTGGTTTTTAATCAAGAATTGTATTTGGGAATGTCATTCCATCGTTTAGTTAAGTTGTTACCTAAATGGGGGTTGGTTTTAAGAAATTTTACTAAAATTGTTGGGTACTATTAACCGAACACAGGTTAAAAGAAAATCAATTTGAGCTCAGTCAAAATTTTTGGACTAATTAAGCGTTTAGAATTCAAATCGTTAAGTTTAATATGCGAAAATTATTTTTAGTTTTGCCCTTTTTTTTATTTTTCAAAATATCTTTTTCACAAAGTAAAACTGTTGAAACTTCAGGAGATATCTTGTTATTTGCAATGCCCACAATAGCATTTGGTACTACAATCATAATTGGTGATAAAAAAGGAACATGGCAATTTACTAAAGGATTTTTAGTAAATGGGGCTATTTCACTTGGTTTAAAGCGTATAATTGATAAGCAAAGACCAAATTTGGAGGATAATAATTCTTTTCCTTCAGCACATACTTCTACAACTTTTCAGAGTGCTTCGTTTATTCAAAAAAGATATGGTTGGAAATATGGAATACCAGCTTATGCTTTAGCAAGTTTTACCGGTTTTAGTAGGATAAATGCTGATAAACATGATATTTATGATGTGCTTGCAGGTGCGGTAATTGGAGTAGGAAGTACTTACCTGTTTACAACCCCTTATCAACAAGAGCATATGGAGCTTACATTTAATAATGGTGATGGTAATTATTTGATTGGATTTAAGTATAAGTTTTAATAAGCTTGAGACAATTATCTTAAATTGGATTCAGTATTTTAGATAAACTGATGATCTCCAAATTTTTCAATGACTTCATCAAAAACATCAAATACACCTTTGGCATCATCTGTAGTCACCATTTTTAGTCTATACGCTTTAAAATGTGGAATCCCTTTAAAATAATTGGTATAATGACGTCTGGTCTCTACAATACCTAAGCGTTCTCCCTTCCAATCAATTGCCATTTGTAAATGTCTTCGCGAGGCTTCAATACGTTCTGCCATTGTGGGTGGAGCAAGATGTTCTCCTGTATTGAAATAATGTTTAATTTCTCTAAAAAACCAAGGATTTCCTATAGTTGCCCTACCAATCATAGCACCATCTAATCCGTAAATGTCTCGCATTTCCATAGCTTTTTCAGGAGTTGAAATATCGCCATTACCAAAAACAGGAATATGCATTCTTTGATTATTTTTAACTTCGGCAATAGGCTTCCAGTTTGCATTACCTTTATACATTTGAGCTCTGGTTCTACCGTGAATAGCAATTGCCTTACAACCTACATCCTGAAGTCTTTCAGCAACTTCAACAATTTTAATTGAGTTGTCATCCCAACCCAGGCGTGTTTTAACTGTTACAGGTAAATGAGTGTGTTTTACCATGGCTTCGGTTAAGGAAACCATGAGATCAATATCTTTTAGAATACCTGCACCGGCACCTTTTGAAACGACTTTTTTTACAGGACAACCAAAATTAATGTCAATAATATCAGGCTTAGATTGTTCTACAATTTCGATCGTACGTAACATAGAATCCAAATTAGCACCAAAAATTTGAATACCAACAGGACGTTCTTTCTCGTAAATATCAAGTTTCATAGTACTTTTGGCAGCATCGCGTATCAAACCCTCACTGGAGATAAATTCTGTGTACACAACATCAGCTCCTTGTTCTTTGCACAATGCCCTAAATGGTGGATCACTTACATCTTCCATAGGTGCTAAAAGCAAAGGAAAATCAGGAAGTTCTATGTTGCCAATTTTAATCAATTCTTCAAAATTTTTACAAAATTACATCTTTTTTATTATTAGAAATAAGAAGACCTCATAGGTTTTCAAAACCTGTGAGGTCTTTCTTTAAAATATCGCATTATTTTTTTTGCTAAAAAGTCACCTTCAATTCTACAGTTTCTTTATTTCTCAAAATTTTAGCAGTTGTCGTATCGCCTTTTTTGAATTTTGATAAGGCTTTCATATAGCCCATCATATCTATCACTTCATGCTCTCCTAATTGAATAACCACATCTCCTTTTTGTATACCCGCTTTTTGAGCGGGTTTATCTTCGCTCACACCATCAATTCGCATGCCTTTACCATCAAACATATAGTCAGGCACAACACCTAAAGTTACTTTAAAACGAGGTGCATCATCACTTTCATTTTTTGTTTTACGGAAAGGCATTTTTCCATTATCGTCTAAATCACTAATAATATCAAAAATATAGGTTGAAATAACTTCCATGCCTGCATAATTCAGTTTATCAGTATCATCTCCAGGTCTGTGATAATCTTCATGTTGTCCGGTAAAGAAATGTAATACAGGGATGTCATTTAAATAAAATGAAGTATGGTCAGATGGACCAACACCAGATTCTTTTTTAATCAATTTAAATTTATCACCATAAGCATCTACAACCTGCTTGAAATATGGCGAAGTGCCTACGCCGTAAACAGCCAATGCACTATCCTTTTTTAAACGACCTACCATGTCCATATTCAACATATAGTTTGCAGAATCAAGGCTGATAGTTGCATGTTTTACAAAGTAATTTGAACCTAATAAGCCCATTTCTTCACCAGAAAAAGCCATTACTAGATAGTTGTTTCCTTTATTAGTTTTGGTTAATTTTCTAGCAAGATTTAAAAGTATAGCGACACCACTAGCATTATCATCTGCTCCATTGTGGATTAATTTTTCTTTACCTCTATACAATGATCCATCATCACCATAACCTAAATGGTCGTAATGTGCTCCAATAATAATGGTGTTTTTTGCATTATTATTAATATAACCTAAAATATTTCTTCCAGTTATGACATTATCACTAATGGTATCTGTATAATTTACTTTTCCATGTGGATGTGTTTTGGGTTTGAAGGTAAAATCTTGGAAATAGCCATTATTGCCTTTGGGTGTTAATCCAATTTCTTTAAATCGCATGGCAATATAATCAGCAGCAGCTTTTTCACCTTTGGTGCCTGTAGACCGTCCTTCTAATTTATCATCAGCAAGAAAGGAAACATCCTTATAAATTTGAGTTTTAGTTTTATCCTCAGTTTGAGCATTACTTTTAAAGCTAAGCAATAAAATAAAAAAAGTAAAAATTAATATTCGATTCATCATAATAGTATTATTTTTGGGCAAAATTAGGCAATAATTGCCATTTACAATAGAAATTATTCAATATGAAGTTAATATCAAGTTTTATTAGTTTTTTAGTGCTACTTATTTTTGTAGAATCTTGCAGTTCAAAGCAAGTCACAACAACTACAACTACAACAGTTGAAACTCCCAATGCAAAAGTTCAAAATATAGCCGCAGCATCAGTCAATGATTCTTTGATTTTCCCTGAAGAAAAACATTTTAAATCATTACGTCAAGTAACCTTTGGAGGTGATAATGCAGAGGCCTATTGGAGCTTTGATGATAAACAATTGGTGTTTCAATCAAATAATAAAGATTGGAATGTGTCTTGTGACCAAATGTTTTTAATGAATGTTGATGATACGTTTAAGGATAAAATACCGCAAATGATAAGTACAGGTAAAGGAAGAACAACTTGTTCGTATTTTTTACCAGACAATAAACATATTATTTATGCCTCAACCCATCTAGGAGCAAACGCTTGTCCGGAAACGCCTTTACGAAAAGAAGGGAAGTATATTTGGCCTATTTATGATACCTATGATATTTTTGTAGCCGATTTAGAAGGCAACATTACAGCTCAATTAACTAATGAAAAAGGCTATGATGCAGAGCCAACTGTTTCACCAAAAGGAGATAAAATAGTATTTACTTCTACCAGAAATGGTGATATAGATCTGTATACAATGAATATTGACGGAACTGATGTAAAACAAGTTACTTTTGAGTTAGGCTATGATGGTGGAGCATTCTTTTCTCCTGATGGTACAAAGTTGATTTTCCGTTCATCGAGACCTAAAACCAAAGAAGAAATTAAAGAGTATAAAGACTTATTAGCAGAAGGTTTGGTACAACCTACAGAAATGGAATTATATATTTGTAACGCTGATGGAAGTGATTTAAAAAGACTTACCAATTTAGGAAATGCCAATTGGAGTCCGTTTTTTCATCCTTCAGGTAAGAAAATTTTATTCTCTTCTAATTTTGAGGCAGAACGGGGCTTTCCATTCAATTTATATATGATTGATATTGATGGAAAAAATTTAGAACGTGTAACCCATGGTGAAACCTTTGACGCCTTCCCGGTATTTTCGAATGATGGTAAAAAACTAATCTTCTCTTCCAATAGATTCAACGGAGGTGGACATGATACAAATTTGTTTATTGCAGAATGGCAAGATTAGATTTTGTCATTCAGAGCGAAGAGAAACGGAGCGAAGAATCTCAAAATCAAAATAGAAGATGAAAACAATAGGTCTAATTGGCGGAATGAGTTGGGAATCATCCGTAGTTTATTATGAACTCATCAATCAAAAAGTAAAAGCAATACTTGGTGGATTTCATTCTTGCAAAAATGTGATGGTCACTGTAGATTTTGCCGAGGTAGAAAAATTACAACATGAAGGTAATTGGGAGGCCTTAGATGAAATGATGGCAACAGCCGCTAAGCAATTGGAAATGGCTAGTGCAGATGTGGTGATTTTATGCACAAATACTATGCATTTGTGTAGTGAAGCTATAATGAATGCTATTTCAATTCCTTTCTTGCATATCGCAGAGGCAACAGCACAACAAATAACAAAGCAGCAACTAAAAAAAGTTGCCTTGTTAGGGACAAAATTCACCATGGAGAAAGATTTCTACAAAGATATTTTAATCCAAAAACACGGAATAGAAGTTTTGATTCCTACAGACGAAGAACGGACACAGGTTCATAATATTATTTATAACGAATTGGTTCACGGACAAATAAAAGATGCTTCTCGAGAAATCTATAAAACAATTATCAAAAATTTGGAAAAGAGAGGTGCACAAGGAGTTATTTTAGGTTGTACAGAAATTCCTTTATTAATTAAGGCTACAGATGTTGCTATTTCTGTTTTTGATACTACAAAAATTCATGCGGAAAGTGCTGTAGAATGGGTATTGAATAATTAAATTTTAGTAAGAAATGTTGAATATTCCTTTTCAGCCCATAGACTGGTCAAAAATACCTAAAACTGAACATAAAGGAGATACAGGAATAGCCTATTGGCAAACAAAACAATTTGAAGGTTTACGTGTTCGTTTAGTTCAATATTCTAAAGGCTATATCGCCGATCATTGGTGTGAGAAAGGACATATTGTGCATTGTTTAGAAGGTGAATTTGTGAGTGAGCTTGAAAATGATGTAAATTTTGTACTTAAAGAAGGTATGACCTATATCGTTTCTGATGCATTGAGTTCGCATCGTTCAGTAACTAAAGGAGGTGTAAAGTTATTAATTATTGATGGCGATTTTTTAAAATGTTAATTTATACCCAAACCCACGAACGTTTAAAATCTGAATAGATTTATCTTGACCCAATTTTTTACGAAGTTTGGTAATAAATACATCCATACTTCTGGCCGCAAAAAAATCATCATTTCCCCATAGTTTGGTTAAGATCAAAGAACGATCTAAAATTTGATTTTTATTTTTAAGCAGATGAAATAGTAAATGAGCCTCACGATGTGTAAGATGCTTTATCTCTTTACTTTTATATTGTAATGTTTGTTTTGGAAAATTAAAAGCATATGCACCAATAGTAAAAACTTCAATAGTTTGTTGAAGTTTAGCCCTGCAAAGTAGATTATTTATTCTGACAATAAGCTCTTCAATACTAAAAGGTTTTTTTAAATAATCATTGCCTCCAATGGTAAATCCTTCAACTACATCTTGTGTTTGTGATTTTGCAGTTAAGAAAATAATAGGAATATCACGATCTTCTTGTCTAATCTCCTTGGCTAAAGTGAATCCATCTTTCTTGGGCATCATTACATCTAAAACTAATAGATCTGGTTTTTGATTATTGTACACCGAATAAGCCATTTCACCATCTTTACATAACAGCACCTTAAAAGACTTTGTTTCTAGACTTTCTTTGATAATTTGCCCTAGAGCGGGTTCATCTTCAGCTAATAATATAGTTATAGGTTTATCCAATGGGTAATGAAATTTTAAAGATAGTAAGCTTATTCTTGAGGTCTAAATGAATTGATCCTTTGTGTTTTTCGATAATTTTTTTGGTATAATACAAACCAATTCCAAAACCCTTAATATCATGCGTATTTCCTTTCGGAACTCGATAAAATTGTTCGAAAATTTTATCTTTATGAGCATTTGTTAGCGTTGTTCCATTGTCAGAAATTAGTATTTCAAATATTTTTTTATGTTGTGTTAATTCGACTGAAATTTCACCCTCTCCATATTTTATCGCATTGTCAATAACATTGTTGATGCTATTTTCAAAATGAAACGTATCAACTTTTGCAAGTATTTCTTTTTTTGGAGAATTGTAATTTATTGTTTTATTACGGATTTGCATCCTATGTTTGTCGACAATAATTTGAAGTAAATTAGAAATATTTACTTCTTCTTTCATTAAGTTTAGATTTTCACTATTTAAGGTAGCAGTTTCTAATAATTTTTCAACCATAATATGAAGCTTGGTTAGTTGATGGCTAGATATTTCTAGATAGTTTTTTGTTTTTTCTTTATCATCAATGACATTAAAATCCTTAATACTTTCTAATGCTACGCTAATAGTTGAAATAGGTGTTTTGAATTCATGAGTAATATTGCTGATTAGATCATTTTTAACTTCTGCCAATTGTTTTTGGTGCTTTATTATTTTTAGTAAATAAAAAAGTGAAGATATAATGGCTATAGATAATAAAAGTGATAATAGTATGCCTAAAGAGCTTTGTTTTAATATAATTTTGATTGCATTAGGATAGGCCAATTCTAGTTTTTTATTTCCTTTTAAAAACCTAGTTTTAGGGGTTGTTGTTAAATACTTCGATGTAACTATTTTTTGATTGTAAGTATTAAAAAGGCTATCATTTTTAAAGTATTTTAATGCAAAAGGGATGTTGAAATTCTTTCGCTGAAATTCTTTTGTTATAAGCGAATTCAATTTAGAAAAATCTAAGGTATCATTCTGTATAGAAACATAAATAGAAGTTATATTTTTTAGCAATTTAATACTATCAGAGGCTTGTTTTCCTCGAACGACTTTAACTCTAGTTATTTTTTTTGAAGAATCTAAAAAAGTGAAACCATTTGCAGAATCTAATATCTGAGTATACCCTTTAACGTTTTTGTTAAATTTCGTCTTATATTCATTTTGTAAGTTAATAAAAATGGAGTCTGCACTCTTTTGGGAATGTGTATTTTTTAGGTTGAAAGTATCAGATTTTACATTAACAAAAGTCAATTGGTTCGATTCGGCCAAATCAGCATAGTAATTCTCTAAGGCATTATCTAAGCTTATTTGAACCGCATTTGTAAAATTTTGCTTGTTTAACAAGTAATTCTTATAGTTCCAATACACTTGAACAACTAATGTGATAAGTATTGTTATACTAATTAAATATAAAATCCAATTGTATTTCTTTTGGTTCATAGTTCAAAAATAAGCCTAATCATATTACCAAACCAATAGCTTAACACACGTTAACACTAGTTAACTGAAATAATCTATATTATTTCCAACTTTTGCATTATAAATAATTAAAAATAAATAGATGAAAATAAATATTTTAATTCTAGCATTAATACTGGTAAATTCAGTATTTGCCCAAGATTTTCAAGGTATTGCAACCTACAAATCGCATAGAAAATTTGATATAAAAGTAGGTGATAATAAACAAAATTCAGCAACACAAAAACAAATACAAGAACAGCTCAAAAAACAGTTTCAAAAAGAATATATATTAACATTTAGCAAGTATGAGTCTATTTATAAACAAAATGAAAAATTGGATGCACCTTCGCCATCAAATTCTGGAATCCAGATTCGAGTTACAGGAGGCTCTGATGTAATGTATAAAAATGTTAAAGAGAATAGGTTTACAAATAAGACTGAGATTTATGGAAAACTCTTTTTAATAAAGGATAGTTTATCTTCTAAACAATGGGAGTTGGTTAATGAAACTAAAAATATTGGTACCTATACTTGTTATAAGGCCATATTTAAAGAAGAAGTTACATCGCAAACTGTTAATGATAAAAATGAAATTGAAGAAGTCACTAAAGAAAGAACGACTACCGCTTGGTATACACCGCAAATTCCTGTTAATACGGGTCCACAAAACTTTAATGGATTACCTGGGTTAATTCTTGAAATTAACGATGGTAAATTAACATTGATTTGTAGTAAAATTATTCTAAATCCTAAAGAGAAAATAGAAATTAAAGAACCTAAAAAAGGAAAAGTAGTAAGCCAAGAAAAATTTGATGAGATCATGGAAAAGAAAAATAAAGAAATGATGGATAGAGTTCAATCTAGAAAAGGTAAAGGAGAAAACGTAATCATTAAAGTTCAAGGGTAGTTTTAAGAATAGTTTAACACAAACAAGATTAACATTTGATGATTTGAAAAGTCTAAATGATATTTAAAGCATATTTTTGCAACTTAAATTAAGACTTAAAAATCATGAAAAAATTAACTGTAATATTCATACTTCTATTCTCTTTAGCATTAACTGCTCAACAAGATTTTCAAGGTAAGGCATACTATCAATCAAAAACAACAATTGACATGAAAAATTTTGGTGGTAGAAAAATGAGTGAGGATCGGAAAAAGCAAATAGCCGAACGTATGAAAAGTATGTTTGAAAAAACATATGTGTTGACTTTTAACAAAACAGAATCTGTTTATAAAGAAGAGGAAAAATTAGAAGCACCAGGAGGGAATAGTCGAGGCCTTATGATGATGAGCAGTTTTACAGCAGGTAAACAATATAAAAATGTAAAAGACCAACAATTTTTACAAGATCAAGAGTTTTTTGGCAAACAGTTTCTCATTAAAGATACTTTACCTCAATTGGAATGGAAAATGGAAAGTGAAACCAAACAAATAGGAAAATACACTTGTTTTAAGGCTACTGCCGTTAAAAAAGTTGATGAGATGGATTTTAGTAATATGCGAAGAAGGAATCGAGATAATGATGAAAAGAAGGAGGTGGCCAAAGATTCTACAAAAACTGACAACCCATTTGATGAAATTGAGGTGCCTAAAGAAGTAATAGTTACCGCCTGGTACACACCACAAGTTCCTATAAATCAAGGGCCTGGTGAATATTGGGGTTTGCCGGGGTTAATCTTAGAAGTACAATCTGGAAGAACTGCCATTTTATGTTCTAAAATAGTTATGAATCCTGATGAAAAAGAAGAAATTAAAGCTCCTAAAAAAGGAAAAGAAGTTACTAAAAAGGAATACAATGATATAGTAAAGAAAAAAATGGAGGAAATGCGTGAAATGTATGGTGGTAGAAATAGAGGAGGAACTAGAATAAGACATTAGTCAGTAAAGTTTAAAACATTCAACCGAAGAATTAATGAATAATATCTTTATAGTTTTGTTACTTTTTGCAAGCATTTCTATTTCTGCTCAAATTAAAGTTGAGGGTGTGGTTAAAGATACTGTAGGAGCACCGTTGGAGTTGGCCAATATTATTGCTATAAATCAAGAAACTAAAATGTTAGATTCTTATGGTATTACTAATGATAAAGGTAGGTATAAACTCAACCTTAAAATCAATACCTCTTATAAATTACAAGTCAGCTATATTGGTTTAAAAACTTTTGAAGAAATTATTTCTACACAAGAAAAAGATATTATTAAAAACTTCAGTTTACATGCTGATAATACTTTAGATGAAGTTGAACTGACCTATGAAATGCCGGTAACTATCAAAGGCGATACTTTAATATACAATGCAGATTCTTTTAAAAGTGGTACTGAACGTAAGTTAGAAGATGTGCTAAAAAAATTACCGGGAATTGAAATTAATACTGATGGAGAAATTGAAGTTGAGGGCAAAAAAGTCACCAAAGTAATGGTTGAGGGTAAAGATTTTTTTGATGGAGATAGTAAGTTGGCAACTAAAAATATACCTTCTAATGCCGTTGATAAAGTGCAGGTTTTAAAAAATTATGCCGAAGTTGGTCAGTTGAGTAGTGTTACGAATAATCAAGATAATATTGCCATCAACATTAAACTAAAAAAAGGGAAAGATAAATTTTGGTTTGGTGATATTACAGCTGGTGGTGGAATTGCAACGGAAGATGAATTATACCTTTTACAACCTAAATTGTTTTATTATAGTCCTAAGTACAGTATCAATTTTATTGGAGACCTGAATAATATTGGTGAAATTGCTTTTACAAGAAGAGACTATTTTAATTTTACCGGTGGGTTTAGGGCCCCAAGCAGAAGTAGTGGTACAAGTATTAACTTAGGAGACAATGGTTTGGGTTTTTTAATGATGCAAAATAACAAAGCTAAGGATATCAACACTAAATTTGGTGCAGCAAACTTTAGCTATGCTCCTATAAAAAACTTAGATATAAGTGGGTTTGCCATTTTTTCTAGCAGCAGAAACCAATTACAAGAAAACAACTCCATTCAATATACCAATCCCGATTTAGGCACACCCGATGAAAATACTGAAAGTACAACTTCGCAAAAGAGTGACTTGGGTATGTTAAAATTAAGTGCAAAGTATAAGCCGAATATAAACCATCAATTAGATTATGATATATTGGGTAGATTGTCAAAAGAATCTCAAGATCAATATGTTTTCTCTTCAGTAATTGGCTCCATTAATGAGTTTGAAGATTCAAAACCTTTTAGTTTGAATCAGAATTTAAATTATTACTATACGCTTAATGAAAAGAATATTTTTGCTTTAGAAGTTCAACATTTAATTAAAGATGAAGACCCTTTTTATAGTGCCTTTTTAGAGGATAAGGCGAATTATGAAGGCACTGCAATTGGTTTAGGATTGGATAATACTCAAGTTGCCTATGATATTGCTCAAAAAAAACGAGTAAAATCCAATCAATTAGATGCAAAATTAGATTATTGGTATGTTATTAATCAAAAAAGTGATATAAATTTCACCCTTGGATCTTTAATTAGTAATCAAAAGTTTAATTCTGATATTTTTCAGATTTTGGATGACAGCTCCGTTTTTGATCCTTCGCCAACCATCAATGATGGTCGTGATTTGAATATTGTAGATTATTCTTTTAATGATACATATTTGGGTGTACACTACAGGTTTAAAACAGGTATTTTCACCATTACTCCAGGGTTGTCAGCACATGCTTATCATACAAAAAATGATCAGATCAATTTAAATTTTAAAAATAATTTTTTTAGAGTGCTGCCTGATTTCAATACAAGAATTCAACTAAAAAAGAGTGAGCAGATTATCCTGAATTATGGAATGAAGACACAATTTACTGATATAACTAAAATAGCTGAAGGTATAGTTTTAAACAATTATAATGCTATCTTTTACGGTAATAGCCAGTTGGAAAATTCACTATCTCATAATCTAGATTTATCCTATTTTAGTTTTAATATGTTTAATTATACTAATGTTTTTGCTAGGGTTAGCTATAATAAAAGTATAGATGGAATTAGAAATGTTTCCATTTTTACACCGGGTACGGTAATCAGAACCAGTTCGCCCATCAATTCTAATTTTGCCGATGAAAGAGTGAGTGCTAATGGTAGATTTCAACGTAGTTTTGGTAAATTCAGAGCTACTTTAAACGGTAATTTTAACTATTCAAAATTTAACCAATTTAACAATAATGTTGCATCTGTAAATGAGAATTATACTCAAACTTATAGGGCTCAATTAAGAACCAATTTTAGAGATGCTCCTAATTTTGAAATCGGATATAAATATACCATTCAAGATAATGATCAAGGATCTAACCGTACTAAATTTTTTACCCATGCTCCTACAGTAAATTTTGATGCTTTGATATTCAAAATGTTTACTTTTAAAACAGATTATACATACAATAAATTCAGTAATGAAGCAGGAACAATAAATACTTATCAATTCTGGGATGCTTCATTAGCCTATAGAAAAAATCAAGATAGCAAATGGGAATTAGAATTGAAAGCCAGTAATTTACTAGATACTAAATCTCAAAATGAAAGCAATGTAAATTCCGGTATATCTGTAAGTGCCAGTGAATATTTCATACAACCCAGATATACTACTTTTAGAATTAAGTATAATTTGTAGTTTCTGTGCTATAAATCTCTATTTTGATAAATTATGAAATGAGTCTATAATTTGGATAAAAAATAAGCGTGTAGATTAAAACACCATTTTATAATAACGCTCAATCTCTTGCTCTAATTCATTCAAACTAAAAGTCCTGCTTTTGGGGCTATATTTCTGATAGAATCAAAAAAGTATTTGTATCTCCGTAAATCATTAATTGGTCTATTAATTTTTGTAAATAAAGTTGATTTTTCACTACCACCTTTAAATGTATATTTTGATTTCCAGTGATACGATACGCCTCTTTAACCTCCGGAAAGGTAGTAATAATAGTAAGTAAATTTTTAAGTTGTCCATGAAAAACCTTCAATAAAATAATAGCTTCCAAATCATACCCAATTTGTTTATAATCGATTTTGATGCCATATTTTTTAATAATACCAGTATCTTCTAATTTTTGAATTCGTTCTCTAACAGCAGATGGAGATAGATTGATTTTTCTACCTAAATTAGCAAAAGACATCCTTGAATTCTCATTTAAAACATCAAGTAATTCTATATCTACTTCATCTGCCATTGAATAATTTTTAAATTCATATAATAAATCATTTTTCAATGGCAAATGTACATAATATCAAACGAATCAATTTTTAGCTACGAAAAATGGATTATATCTTTACAAAAAAAATTAAGGATGAGTATATTGATAGTTTATGAAAACAAAAACCCTAATCTTTGGAGAAAAAAGTTAAAGGAAAAACTGTCTAAAACGAAAATTGAAATATATCCTACAGTAAAAGATCCAACTACTGTAGATTTTGTTGTTTGCTGGAAGCCTAAAGAAAATTGTTTAACTCAATTTCCTAATATAAAAGTTATCCAATCTGTAGGAGCTTCAATTGATCATATTACTACTACACAAGATCTTAATGAAAACATTGTGATTTCTAGAATTATAGATGAGAATTTATCGAATGATATGTGGGAGTTTTTATTATCAGTTGTGTTGTCACAACTAAAAAACAAAGAGATATACGTCAGACAACAAAATTCTCAATTATGGAAACAACAAGACTATCAATCTATACATAATACAGCTATAAGTATTTTAGGACTGGGAAAAATTGGAGGACACGTTGCTGAACAATTTGCGAAATTGGGTTTTAAAGTTAAAGGATGGAGTAATTCTAAAAAACAAATCCAAAATGTTAAAAGCTTTACAGCAAAAGAAGAATTTGATGATTTTCTTAAAGAGTCTAATTTTCTTATAAACCTTTTACCCTTAACAGATGATACAGAAGATATTTTAAATAAGGATACATTCAGTAAACTACCTAAAGGAACCTTTTTAATCAATGTAGGTAGAGGTGAACATTTAGTAGAACAAGATTTAATAAAATTTTTAGATAATTCACATCTTTCAGGAGCATTATTGGATGTGTTCAGAGAAGAACCTTTATCTAAAGATCATCAATTCTGGGAGCACCCAAAAATTCAAATTACACCGCATATTGCTAGTTTAACAAATGTAGAAAGTGCAGTAAATCAGGTCATTGAAAATTATCAAAGGTTTAGAAATAGTAAAGAGTTGCTCAATAAAGTTTCACTAAGTAAAGGATATTAATTATGGAATCTAAATTTCATTTGGCTTTTAAAGTAAAAGATATAGAAAGTACAAAAGATTTTTATCAAAAAATATTAGGCTGTAAATTAGGAAGAGAGACAGAGCATTGGATAGATTTTGATTTTTTTGGACATCAACTTTCAGCTCATGTTTCAAATAATATTCCTAGGCTGGACTATATTGGGCTAGTAGAAGATCTCAAGGTTCCGATACCTCATTTTGGGTGTATTTTAAATAGCGAAAATTTTAACAACCTTAAACAAAAATTACAGAGCAATAAGGTAGATTTCATTGTTAAACCACAGCGAAGATATAAAGGTAAGAAAGGAGAGCAACAAACTATGTTTGTTTTAGATTTTAGCGATAATGCAATTGAATTTAAAAGTTTTACAGATATTAAGGAGGTGTTTTAGAAAACGTCTACTAAAAGACCATCAAATAATAACGTTCAATCTCTTGTTCTAATTCATTCAAACTAAAAGTCCTGCTTTTTTGTATGTATTGCTTGCCTTCAAAATATACTAAAACGGTAGGTATAGCAAAAACAGAAAGCTGTCCAGTAAGTTCAAGAGAATCGCTCATATAAGTTTGATATAGCTTGAGTTTCGGAAAATTTTCTGCAAGTAATTTCTCCAATTTTGGACCTACATTTTCGCCAACATTACAGGTGTTATCCGTGATGTACAATACAAAGGCAATTTCTTTTTCCTTGATGGTTTCGAAATCGGTTATTGAAGTTATTGTGTTTTGCATGGTTTATTGAATTGTCATTCCTGCGTAGGCAGGAATCCAGTGAAAATTCTTTCTGATTTGAGAGATTCTTCCCCCGAGTACTCGGGGTTTGAATGACAAGATATAACTTTAATAGAATCTAGTCCCTCTCCTTCGGAGAGGGACTTGGGGAGAGGAATTAAATTCCAAACGCCTCCTTAACCTTATCCACGAAATCTAATTTTTCCCAAGTAAACAATTCTACTTCTTTTTTTACAGTACCTGAATAAGGACTTTCAAATGTCTTTGTTACGAGTTTTGGTTCTTTACCCATATGCCCATAAGCAGCAGTCTCTAAATAAATAGGATTTCGTAATTTCAACCTTGCTTCAATAGCTGCAGGTCGCATATCAAAAATTTCAGATACTTTTTCAGCAATTTCACCATCGGTTAAGCCTACTTTGCTTGTTCCATAAGTATCCACAAAAATAGAAGTTGGCTCAACAACACCAATAGCATAACTTACTTGTACTAAAATTTCATCAGAAATTCCGGCAGCTACTAAATTTTTAGCAATATGACGTGAAGCATAAGCCGCACTTCTATCTACTTTACTAGGATCTTTACCCGAAAAAGCACCACCACCATGAGCTCCTTTTCCTCCATAAGTATCTACAATAATCTTTCTTCCTGTTAGACCGGTATCACCATGAGGTCCTCCAATTACAAATTTACCCGTTGGGTTGATATGATATTCAATATCGTCATTAAAGAGAGCTTGAATATTCAAAGGGAGTTGAGCTTTAACTCTAGGAATTAAAATAGAAATAATGTCGCTTTTAATTTTAGCAAGCATTTGCTCATCCTCTGCATCAAAATCATCATGCTGAGTTGATACCACAATAGCATCAATACTTTGAGGTACGTTATTATCGCTATATTCAATGGTTACCTGACTTTTAGCATCTGGTCTTAAATAGGTAATTTCATTGTTTTCTCTTCGCAACTCAGCGAGTACTTGTAAAATTCTATGAGAAATATCTAATGCCAAAGGCATATAATTTTTTGTTTCATTAGTGGCATAACCAAACATCATTCCTTGATCTCCGGCACCTTGCTCTTCTTTAGTTGCTCTATCTACACCTTGATTAATGTCTTGTGATTGTTCATGAATTAAAGAAATAACCCCACACGAATCACCTGAAAATTGATAAGCTCCTTTCGTGTAACCAATTTTGTTGATCACCTTTCTTGCAATTTCTTGCACATCTAAGTAGGTTTGACTTTTAACTTCTCCTGCCAATACAACTTGACCTGTAGTGACTAGGGTTTCGCAAGCCACTTTTGATTCAGGGTCAAAAGCCAAAAAATTATCCAATAAAGCATCACTAATTTGATCTGCTACTTTGTCTGGGTGTCCTTCAGAAACACTTTCTGAAGTGAATAAATATGCCATAATTATAATTTTAAATTGTAAAAAAATGATTGCAAATAAACTAAAAGTAGTAGTATTACTGCTTTAGCATTTAAGCTGAATTTATTTCAATATCTCATGAAAATGAATTCAAATCTGGTAATAAATATACCAGCCCCTAAATTGAATCTAGGGTTATGAGGTTGCAATCAGTCAAATTTTTCCTCAAAAACAGAATGCAAAGGTAGAAAAATAAAAGTCAAAAATTAGAATCTATATTTAAAAATTAAATAAAATTAATCTCTAAAATTTTTAATAGTGTTACGACTTTTTAAAGTATAATTATGAATAATTTAATTACAATTCGTTAAAATTGAGAGATGTTTAAAAATTTAAAATTTTAATATAAAAAATTTGGTAGATTGCTTTTTGTTTTACAATATTTGCATTGAACTCATCTTAATTTTTGTGTTTAACCGAAAATAAGCTAAAATTTAAATAGATAAGGCACTTTTTGAAGGATATAGTGTAGCTACATACGAGAAAAGTAACGAAATATAGATGAATTTAAGACATTTTTCAGGAAATGGAAAAGTTAAGATGAGTTCAATTACAAAGTTCAATGATTTATTGAAATGTTATCAAGAAAGGTGAAGGGATTAGACCCGTTGAAGCCTTAGCAACCCTTTGTACTAAGCAAAGAAGGTGCTAAATTCTACCTAAATTATCGATTCATTTATCGGTATTTGGATAGATAACAAAAAGAAATTACTTTCTGTAATTTTTATTTTTTTCTTATAATATTTTTCTATTTAATACACTTTTTTAAGTGCATTTGACTTTTATTTTAATCGTTTATTAATTTAAAAAGTAAATAAAAAATGAGTACACAAAAATTCGCAACCAATGCGTTGCACGCAGGTCATGACCTACAAGCTAATGCTGGAACCAGAGCGGTTCCTATTTATCAAACTACAAGTTATGTTTTTAATAACACCGAGCATGCCTCAAATTTGTTTAATTTATCAGAACCAGGATTTATTTATACACGTTTAAATAACCCTACTAACGATATTCTTGAGCAACGTTTAGCGGCATTAGAAGGTGGCGTTGCAGCTGTGGTAACTGCCTCCGGTACTGCAGCCATCAGTACAACTCTATTAACTTTGTTAAAAGCCGGAGATCATATAGTAGCTTCCAGTAGTTTATATGGAGGTACTTTCAATCTGTTAAACGTTACTTTGCCAAGACTGGGTATTACTACCACTTTTGTAGATGCCTCTCATCCAGAAAATTTTAAGGATGCTATTCAAGAAAATACCAGAACTATTTTTATTGAATCTTTAGGCAATCCAAAATTAGATGTGTTGGATATTAAAGCTATTGCCAAAGAGGCGAATATTGCCAAAATTCCTTTAATAGTTGATAATACCGTAGCAACACCAGCTCTATTGAATCCTATAGCGTATGGTGCAAATATTGTAATTCATTCCTTGACCAAATATATAAATGGTAATGGAACGTCTTTAGGTGGTGTTATTATTGATGCAGGTACTTTTGATTGGAGCAGTGGTAAATTTCCGGAATTTACAGAGCCATCTGCCGGTTATCACGGTTTGGTCTATCATGATGTTTTAGGTGCTATCGCATTTATAGCAAAAGTAAGAATTGAAGGACTGCGAGATTTTGGTGCTGCCTTAAGTCCGTTTAATGCATTTCAAATTATTCAGGGTTTAGAAAAGCTGGAACTAAGAATAAAAAAACATAGTGAAAATGCATTGGCTTTGGCAAAATGGTTACAACAACAAAAACAAGTAGCTTGGGTAAATTACCCAGGTTTAGAAGATAATGAATATTATAGTCTTGCTCAAAAATATTTACCTAAGGGGCAAAGTGGCTTGATAACTTTTGGACCCGTAGGTGGTTTTGAATCTGCTAAAACGATAACGGATGCATCAAAGTTATTTTCGTTATTGGCCAATATTGGCGATTCAAAATCTTTAATTATTCACCCAGCAAGTACCACTCATCAACAATTAAGCGAAAAAGATCAAGAATCAACTGGGGTAACAAAAGATTTAATTAGGCTTTCTGTAGGCCTAGAAGATCTAGAAGATTTAAAAGCCGATTTAAAGGCTGCATTTGAAAAAATTTCAATAGTTGAACTACAAAACTAATATTGAAATGGGTTTAAAATATTTGGAAATATCAAATTTTAAAACGGAAATAGGTAAGCAAAGTTCAATTACTTTATCTTATCAGTTTTTTGGTAAATCTATAGATGAAGCTCCTGTGGTGCTTGTCAATCACGCCTTAACTGGAAATTCTAACGTTTCTGGAAAAGACGGATGGTGGAGTCATTTAATAGGAAAAGATAAATGTATAGATACCAATCAATATTCGGTTTTAGCATTTAATATTCCCGGAAACGGTTTTGATAATGATCAACAAAAACTGATTGCTAATTATAAAGATTTTACAACTAGAGATATAGCGAAAATTTTTGCATTGGGATTAGAAGCGTTAAAAATACATTCACTTTTTGCCGTAATAGGCGGTTCGGTTGGTGGTGGAATTGCTTGGGAGTTGGCTGCATTATACCCTAAACTTATCGAAAATCTAATTCCAATTGCTTCAGACTGGAAATCTACAGATTGGCTAATTGCCAATTGCTATTTGCAAGATTTGATATTGTGTAATTCGTCAAATCCGATAGCGGATGCTCGTGTACATGCCATGCTTTGCTATAGAACACCTGTTTCTTTTAAAACTAAATTTGATAGAACAACAAATGAATCTCTTGGTGTATTTAATATAGAAAGTTGGTTAATATATCATGGTAAGAAATTACAAGAACGTTTTCATCTTGAAACCTACAAATTAATGAATCAACTCTTAAAAACGATTGATATTTCAAGAGGGCGAGGGAGTTTTGACAAAGCAGTATCTGCAATAACATCTCACATACATATTGTAGGTGTAAATTCAGATTTATTTTTTACTGTAAATGAAAATAAAGAAACATTTTTTAGATTAAAAGAATTGAAAATTAAAACCAGTTATCATGAAGTTAAATCTATACACGGTCATGATGCATTTTTAATAGAATATGAACAATTAACTGAATTATTAGATCCCATATTTAAAAATTATAATGTAAAAGTTGCTTAATATTATGAATACTATTGAACCATCTTTTGAAACAGAAGCGATTAGAACGCAAATAGAAAAAACACAGTTTTTAGAACATTCAAGTCCGTTATATTTAACATCTAGTTTTGTTTTTGAAGATGCTGAAGATATGAGAGCTTCGTTTGCTGAAGAAAAACAACGCAATATTTATGCCAGATTTACGAATCCAAATACATCAGAATTTGTAGAAAAAATTTGTAAGATGGAAGGTGCAGAAGAAGGATATGCATTTGCAACAGGGATGTCAGCCGTTTTTTCAACTTTTGCGGCACTGTTAAATAGTGGAGATCATATTGTTTCTTCTAGATCAGTATTTGGTTCTACGCATACACTACTTACTAAGTTTTTACCAAAATGGAATATTGAAACCAGTTATTTTAAGGTAAATGAAATAGAAAAAATTGAAAGTTTAATTCAACCCAATACAAAAATTTTATATGCCGAAAGTCCAACCAATCCGGCAGTTGATATTTTAGATTTAGAAGCCTTGGGGGAAATTGCAAAAAAGCATCAATTATTATTGGTAATTGACAATTGTTTTGCCACTCCTTACTTACAGAATCCTATAAAGTTTGGGGCAGATTTAGTTATCCATTCAGCAACAAAATTAATTGATGGTCAAGGGAGAGTTTTAGGCGGTGTAGTGGCGGGAAAAAAGGATCTAATTCGAGAAATATATTTATTTTCCAGAAATACAGGTCCTGCCATGTCGCCCTTTAATGCCTGGGTATTGTCAAAAAGTTTAGAGACATTAGCTGTTAGAGTTGACAAACACTGTGAGAATGCAATTAGAGTTGCCAAATTTCTAGAGCAACACAACAATGTAAATAGCGTAAAATATCCTTTCCTGAAATCTCATCCACAATATAAAATAGCTAAAAAACAGATGAAATTAGGAGGTAATATTGTAGCTTTTCAAATTAAAGGAGGTGTAAAAGCTGGTAAAAGTTTTTTAAATGCTATAAAAATGTGTTCTTTGTCGGCTAATTTAGGAGATACTCGAACGATAGTTACACATCCGGCATCAACAACGCATAGTAAATTATCAGAATCCGATAGATTGGAAGTAGGTATAACTGATGGACTGGTTAGAGTATCGGTAGGATTAGAAAATGTTGATGATATTATAAATGATTTAAAGCAAGCACTTGGATAATAATGAGTTGGTAGTATTTAGTAACAGATAAATAAAATAAAAAAACAAAGAGAAAACTCCGTGAACCTCTGTGTAACAGTAAAAAATGAGCAAGATAAAACAAGAATTAGAAAAACGAATCCTAGTATTAGATGGTGCTATGGGTACAATGCTACAGCAATATAATTTTTCTGAAGAAGATTTTCGTGGAGAACGATTTAAAGATTTTCCAGTTTCCTTAAAGGGAAATAATGATTTGTTGTCGATTACACAACCAAAAGCATTAAAAGAAATTCATGCCAAATATTTAGAAGCTAGAGCAGATATTATAGAAACCAATACCTTTTCTAGTACAACCATTGCTATGGCAGATTATCAGATGGAAGATTTGGTATATGAATTGAATTACGAATCCGCTAAAATCGCCAAAGAAGTAGCCGAAGAATTTACAGCAAAAGAACCTCATAAACCCAGATTCGTAGCAGGATCATTAGGACCAACCAACAGAACAGCAAGCATGTCGCCAGACGTAAATGACCCAGGTTTTAGAGCCGTAACTTTTGATGATTTACGGCTGGCCTACAAATTACAAACTGAAGCATTAATAGATGGTGGAGTAGATATATTGCTGGTTGAAACAGTTTTTGATACATTAAATGCGAAGGCCGCTTTATTTGCCATAGAAGAGGTAAAAGAAGAAAAAAATGTTGATATTCCTATTATGTTAAGCGGTACGATAACTGATGCTAGTGGACGCACATTATCTGGTCAAACCGCTGAAGCATTCTTAATTTCAACAGCTCATATTCCGTTACTTTCAGTTGGATTCAATTGTGCTTTAGGTGCCAATTTATTGCAACCGCATTTAGAAGCAATAGCATCAAAAACAGAATTTGCAATATCTGCACATCCCAATGCAGGATTACCAAATGCTTTTGGAGAATACGATGAAACTGCCGAAGAAATGGCAGCACAAATTGAGGAATATTTAAAAAAGAATTTAATCAATATCATTGGAGGCTGTTGCGGTACAACGCCAGCACATATCAAAGCAATTGCTGAGGTGGCAGCAAAATATAAACCACGGCGTCATTCTGAACTTGTTTCAGAATCTCATCAAAATAATGATTGAATGATACTAGAAGTAGCAACATTAAATATAAAAAAAGGACAAGGATTAGCCTTTGAAAGTGCATTTAAAAAAGCACAAAAAATTATATCTTCTATGAAAGGTTACATTTCACATGAGTTAAAAAAGTGTGTAGAGCAAGAAGATAAATATATTTTATTAGTGAATTGGGAAACCATTGGAGATCATGAAATAGGATTTAGAAAATCAACTGAATATCAAGAATGGAAAAGTTTATTACATCATTTTTATGAACCATTTCCAATAGTAGAACATTATAAGTAGAGAATTTACGTCACCCCAAATTTATTCCGGGGTCTTATGATAAAAAAACGAATGAATAATAAAGCTGAAAATATGGATAAGAACAAAGTCTCTCCCCTTCGGGGAGAGGTTGGAGAGGGGAGAAAATACATGCAACTTTCAGGCTTAGAACCGCTGATTCTGAATGAAAATAGCAACTTTATAAATGTTGGAGAACGGACTAATGTGGCGGGTTCTCGTAAGTTTTTACGCTTGATAAAAGAAGAAAAATTTGATGAGGCCTTAGCCATTGCAAGACATCAGGTAGATGGAGGTGCTCAAATTATTGATATTAATATGGATGATGGTTTAATTGATGGTAAAGCATCAATGGTTCGGTTTTTAAATTTAATTGCTGCAGAACCAGATATTTGCCGAGTACCTATTATGATAGATAGCTCTAAATGGGAAATTATTGAAGCCGGATTGCAAGTAGTACAAGGAAAATGCGTTGTGAATTCTATTTCACTCAAAGAAGGAGAAGAAAGTTTTGTTTGGCAAGCAAAACAGATAAAACGTTATGGTGCTGCTGTGATCATAATGGCATTTGATGAGGTGGGTCAGGCCGATAATTATCAAAGACGGATTGAAATTGCAGAACGATCTTATCGTGTATTAGTTGACAAGGTCGGTTTCTCGGCTGAAGATATCATTTTCGATTTAAATATATTTCCTGTTGCAACAGGAATGGAAGAGCATAAAAAAAATGCGATTGATTTTATAGAGGCAACACGTTGGGTTCGTCAAAATTTACCAAATGTTAGTGTAAGTGGAGGTGTGAGTAACGTTTCATTTTCGTTCAGAGGAAATAATACAGTTAGAGAAGCTATGCATTCTGTTTTTTTGTTTCATGCCATTCAGGCTGGGATGAATATTGGAATTGTAAATCCGGCCATGTTAGAGATCTATGATGACATTCCAAAAGATCTACTAGAACTGGTTGAAGATGTTATTTTAGATAGACGTGATGATGCCACCGAACGATTATTAGACTTTTCAGAAACCATAGCAAAAGGAACAAAAAAAGGTAGAGTTGCCGATGAATCATGGAGGGAAAATTCGCTCCAAGAACGTATAACGCATGCTTTGGTAAAAGGTATTGATACGTATATTATTAAAGATGCTGAAGAAGCACGATTAAATGCTACCGAACCTATAGAAGTTATAGAAGGTAATTTAATGATTGGGATGAATGTTGTTGGTGATTTATTTGGTGCCGGTAAGATGTTTTTACCACAAGTAGTCAAATCTGCTCGCGTAATGAAAAAAGCAGTTGCTTATTTAAATCCTTTTATTGAAGCCGGTAAAAGTGAACAACAAAGGGCATTAGGAAAAGTATTAATGGCTACAGTCAAAGGAGATGTTCATGATATTGGTAAAAATATAGTAAGTGTTGTATTGGGTTGTAATAATTATGAAATTGTTGATCTAGGGGTTATGGTACCTCCTGAAAAAATAATTGAAACGGCTAAAAAAGAGAATGTAGATATTATAGGGTTGAGTGGATTGATAACACCATCATTAGACGAAATGGTGTATTTGGCTAAGGAAATGGAACGTCAAAATTTTGAAGTGCCTTTACTAATTGGTGGTGCAACTACTTCTAAAGCTCATACGGCCGTTAAGATAAATCCGGAATATAAAAATGCGGTGGTTCATGTAAATGATGCGTCAAGAGCCGTAACCGTTGTGAGTGATCTATTGAATAAAGATACTGCAAATGAATATGTACTGAATCTAAAAAAGGATTATGATGCGTTTCGTGAAAAATTTTTAAAACGGGGAAAATCAAAATCGTATATATCCTTAAGAGAGGCTAGACAGAAAAAGTTTACAATAGATTGGGATACTTCCAATATTGTACAACCAAAAGAAATGGGAATTCAAGTATTGAAGCAATTGAGTTTAAAAGAGCTTGTGCCATTTATTGATTGGAGTCCGTTTTTTAGAAGCTGGGATTTGCATGGAAAATTTCCGAATATTTTAACTGATGATCGTGTTGGTGAACAGGCAATACAATTATACGAAGATGCAAATCTGATGCTGAAAGAAATTATTGCAAAGCAATTGCTAAAACCAAAAGCAATATTCGGATTATTTGAAGCAAATACTATAAATGATGACGATATTTCTATCAAGAAAAAAGGGAAGGAAATTACTATTTTCAGAACCTTGAGGCAACAATTAAAAAAACGCGATGGTGTACAGAACATAGCATTGGCAGATTTTATTGCACCAGAAGAAAATGGAAAGACAGATTATATGGGCACTTTTTGTGTTGCTATTTTCGGAGCTGATGAATTAGCACGTACATATAGAGATAAGGAAGATGATTATAATGCAATTATGGTGCAAGCGTTAGCGGATAGATTTGCTGAGGCCTTTGCCGAATATTTACACAAACAAGTACGAACTAAGCATTGGGGTTATGCCAATGATGAAGATATATCTAATGAAGATTTGATCAAAGAAAATTATAAAGGCATCCGTCCGGCACCCGGTTATCCTGCTTGTCCGGATCATTTAGAAAAAGAAACAATTTGGGACTTGCTTAATGTTGAAGAAATTATAGGAGTAAAGCTAACCGAAAGTCTTGCCATGTGGCCAGCAGCTGCGGTGTCTGGATTTTATTTTGGAAATCCGGCTTCAAAATATTTTGGTTTAGGAAAAATTAAAGATGATCAAGTAACAGATTTTGCCAATAGAAAAGGAATTACAAAAGAAAAAGCCAATAAATGGCTACAACCAAATATAGCGGATATTTAAATGTCCTTCCCACGAAGGTGGGAAATTTTTTATAAAAACGCGAATAATATTGAAAAGATTTCCGCTTTTGCGGAAATGACAAGATAAAAAAATGAAAGTAACAGATCATATAAAAAATGCAAAAGGGAAAACCTTATTTTCCTTTGAAGTAATTTCACCACAAAAAGGGAAGAATATTCAAGAATTATACAACAACATTGATCCCTTAATGGAGTTCAATCCGCCATTTATAGATGTAACTACTTCTCGCGAAGAATATGTTTATTTAGATAAAGGAGAAGGTCTTTTAGATAGAAAAATTACCAGAATGCGTCCGGGTACTGTAGGTATTTGTGCAGCTTTAAAACATAAATATAATGTCGATACTGTACCGCATGTGCTATGTGGTGGTTTTACAAAAGAAGAGACAGAGTATTTGTTGGTAGACTGTCATTATTTGGGTATTGATAATGTAATGGCTTTGCGAGGCGATGCCATGAAACATGAGCAATACTTTAATACAACCAATGGTGGTCATACATATGCTAGCGAATTGGTAGTGCAAATACAAAATTTAAATGCAGGCAAATATTTACATGATGTTATTGACGCAGATGATAGAGCTGATTTTTGCATTGGAGTTGCGGGGTATCCAGAAAAGCATATAGAAGCTCCATCGTTGCAATCTGATTTAAAACGTTTAAAAGAAAAAGTAGATGCCGGAGCAGATTATGTGGTAACTCAAATGTTTTTTGACAATCAGAAATATTTTGAATTTGTAGAGGCCGCAAAAAAAGTAGGCATTGATGTGCCTATTATTCCTGGAATAAAACCTATTGCTGTAAAACGTCATTTACAGTTGTTGCCACATGTATTTAAGATTGATTTGCCAGAAGTGTTAATCTCTGCCGTTGAAAAATGTAAGGACAATAAAGCAGTACGGCAAGTGGGTATTGAATGGTGTATTGAACAAAGCAAAGAATTGTTTGATGCCGGTGTACCAGTATTGCATTATTATTCTATGGGAAAATCTGATAATATAAAAGCTGTGGCGAAAGCAATATTTTAATCTATTTGTAAGGAAATAAGTATTTTGAATACTATTATAAACAAAAGTAATCTGGCTTTATAAAAAGTGGCAAAATAATTGTTTACTTTTGTGAAAATTTTAAATTAAACAATAGAAATAAAAAATAAATAAAAATGGCATTAGAAGTTACAGACGCTACTTTCAACGAAGTAGTTTTAAAATCAGAAAAACCTGTTTTAGTCGATTTTTGGGCAGCTTGGTGTGGGCCTTGTAGAATGTTGGCTCCAACCGTAGAAGAATTGAGTACCGATTTTGACGGTAAAGCAGTTATTGCTAAAGTTGATGTTGATGCAAATCAAGAGTTCGCAGCTAAATACGGTGTTAGAAACATTCCAACTATATTAATTTTCAAAAATGGAGAGGTAGTTGATAAGCAAGTAGGTGTTGCCCCAAAAGCAACATATACTGAAAAATTGGATGCTTTAGTTTAAAAATAAGTATACCTATTGATAAAAAGGTTTGTTTTTGACATCGTCAGATTCAAACCTTTTTATATTTTTATCATATAATTATTATTTATGTCTATACAAGAAGCTAAAAATATTTATGGTATCAAAAACCTTGAATTATTGGCAAATCAAGT
>DEIV01000091.1:0-43752 GCA_002352665.1 Flavobacteriaceae bacterium UBA2765 | reverse complement strand
TTTGCTGAGCATCGTTTGTATAATAAAGGAGAAAGTACCAGACATATAGATTGGAAGTTATTTGCCAAAACAGATAAACTTTTTGTAAAAAGATATGAAGAAGAAACCAACTTAAGATGTCATTTAATCGTTGATAATTCGGCTTCAATGCACTATCCACATTTTAAAAATCCCTCAGTATCACAATTAAATAAAATAGGATTTTCGGTGATAGCATCTGCGGCTTTATTAGAAATTCTAAAACGTCAACGCGATGCCTACGGATTAAGTATCTATGCTGATACTAATGAGTATTATGCTCCTGCAAAAGGTAGTGAGCGTCATAGAAGGATGTTGCTAAATCATTTAGAGCAAATTTTAGAAGTACCGTCTAAAACCAAAACCAAAACATATACGGCTTTACATGAAATAGCCGATAAAATTCACAGGCGTTCCTTAATTTTCTTGTTTACGGATATGTTTCAGGCTGATAAGGATGAGGATATGTTATTTGAAGCATTACGACATTTAAAGTATAATAAGCATGAAGTAGTATTGTTTCATACCTATGACGGTAAACATGAGTTAAATTTTGAATTTGATAATATACCTAAGCGATTTGTAGATGTTGAAACCGGTGAGCATATTAATTTATATGCTGATACTGTTAAGGATAATTATAAGATTAGTGTAGAAAATTATTTTAATCAATTAAAGATGAAATGTATGCAATATAAAATTGATTATGTTCCAGTAGATATTAACGAGGGTTTTGAGCAGGTTTTAACTACCTATTTGATCAGTAGGAAAAGATTTTTATAATAAAGTTTCAAAAAGGTTTTGCAGATAGAAAAAACGAGTTTATATTTGCAACCGCTATAAAGCAACGGTTTGGTAGTTTCCGCCAAAGGCGGACGAGACCGGATCGTAATTTTATGGCAATATTGGTTTGGTAGTTCAGCTGGTTAGAATACCTGCCTGTCACGCAGGGGGTCGCGGGTTCGAGTCCCGTCCAGACCGCAATTAAAATGTTGTGTTGTTTTTGGTAGTTTACGTATAAACTACCCTAACTTAATAAGTTAGTCAATGGAAAGCTTCCCTATGAACGGGATGCTTTTTTGTTTTAGGATAAATTCGAATTATATATTACGCTTATTGAAATGCTGAAGTAATCACTGTAATAACAATTGGAAGTATAAAAAGCAATCCTATTAATATTAATCCTATCCAATGCCAAAAAGGTACTTTAGTTGAGCTATATATTTTTTGATAAGCAGATTTTAATGGCTCACTCATTTCATTAGAAGCTAATGTTCTCTTACAATGATTACATTCCGAAACACCTTTTTTACCTATCGGAAAAAATGGAATCCAAAATATATGTGCATATCTACCAAAAATACTAATGCTGTGTTTTCTTTGTTCTTTACAATGAGAACATACAATTTCATTGGTTTGTTCAGTATGAAGGTGTGTCGCTCTTGAGCCGAAAATAATCATATGGTTTGTTTTTTAGTTAATTATAGTAATAACGAAGTTAATGGAAAATTATTTAAAAATAATGAACATATCGTTATTTTCAACTGTATTTTAGTCAATATAGTACGCTTATTTGTTGTTTTAAGTTTCTGTTTTATTGAGACTAGAATCAAATTTATGACAATATTTATACAATTTATCTTTTATTTTTATTACATCATTAACTAGCTGATAATAAGCTAAATAAAAAAAATTGTAAAAAAAATCATTTTTAGGGTAGGAACTATTTAAGGTAAATTGTTTTATTAGTGTAAGTGAAACATAAAGTAAACTTTTTGAAAGTCCCTAAAAAGAAACATTTACAATAACAATCAACAAAACAAGATTTTTCGTTAGAGGAAAATTGCTAAAAAATAGATTACCTTCGAGAAGGTAACAATTAGAAAAAGATACCCAATATTTAGATTTTTCATAATACGTATAGGCTTTCCCAGTTGGGAAAGTCTTTTTTTGTGTCTAATAATTCCTTGTATCCAATTTTTTTTTAATTTCTAATCTGCAAATTATCCCATCAAAACCTTCCAATAATCATAAGTAATATTGATAAATAATACAAGAAAGACCAAGCTTACCAAAAATTTTACTGTTGTTGAAAACAAAAACCCTAAAAAGGATCCAAAACTTGCTCTTAAAGCACGAGAAGTATCTTTACTATCATGCATCATTTCACCAATAAAAGCTCCTAGAAATGCTCCGATGATAAAGCCAAAGGGAATAGGTGAAAACAATCCTATTATGAGTCCTACGGTAGTACCAATAGCTCCTGACTTACTTCCGCCAAATTTTTTAGTACCCATAGCAGGGATGATATAATCTAATATCCAAATTAAAAGAGCCAGACCTAAGGTTATGCCTAAAAATGTCCAATTCATTGGTACAGCTTTAGTAAGGTGTAGTACCAATAGACCAAACCATCCGGTAAGGGGGCCCGGTAAAACCGGTAAAAATGAGCCTACCAAGCCTAGTCCCATAAGGCAAATTCCAAGAATAAGTAAAAAAATATCCATAATAATTTTAAATTTAAATAACTATTACAATAAACGTGCTAAATATAATTGAAATTATTTTTAATTAAATTAATTATAAAAAGGTGGAAAGAATTTATGTTAAAGATTTTAACAACTATTATAAAGGTGGATTAACCTTAATTTACCAAAATATTGTACTTTCGTTATCATAACAATCAATAATGTTAAAGCGAGTAGCTAGTTTTCTTTTTTTGGTTCTATTTTTTATGTCGTGCGACTTTTTTTCCACAACATCAACAACCGCAGATAGCAATTTGCAGTTGTTAGATACTGTAATTGATTATACCAAAGTTGATGTTTATCCTATTTTTTTAGATTGTGAGAATTATGCCGAAAATGACAATCAAAAAGAATGTTTTGAGCGTACACTAACTCAAAAACTTTCAGAATTATTTAGTAAAAATGAATTAAAAGTCAAAAAAGAAGTAAATGATACAGCTTTTATCGATTTATTAATTGATAATACAGGTAGAGCCTCTGTAGTAAATATTAGTGCTCCTCAAAGTATCATTACTAATTTTCCTAAATTAGACACTATAATCAAGCAAAGTATCTCACTATTGCCAACTGTGAAACCAGCGGTAAAGCATGGTATTTTTGTAAAATCACAGTATAGATTGGTAGTAGTGGTAAAGACTATTTAAAAAAGCCCTTCCCTAACCCAGCCCAAAGGGAAGTGAATTTGAGCCGCGTAATAGATCGTTAAACTTACTTTCCTTATTTGGAGGAGTTATGGGAAGCTTTAAAATCTAATTGCCATTTTTTTCATCAATCTTAACACTTCAACATATAGCCAGATTAAAGTGACTAAAAGTCCCCAAGTGGCTACCCATTCAAAATATTTTGGTGCTCTATGGAGTTTTCTGTCAATAAAATCAAAATCTAATAATAACGAAAATGAAGCCACTAATGCAGCAACTGCATTAAAACCAATAGCAAACCAAGATGTACCCCAAATAAAAGGTAAATTGACACCAAAAATACTAAGGATCCAATTGATGATGTAAATTGTCATAATAGTAACTATTGATGTTACAATAACACTTCTAAACCTTTTAGTAACAACAACAAGCTTGGCCTTATATAATATGAGCATTACAAAAAAAGTAAGTATGGTAACGCTTACCGCTCGCATAGGTATGCCTTCAAATTTGAGTTCAGCATAAGCAGAAATTCCTCCTAGAAATAATCCTTTTGAAAGAGCATATAACGGAGTGGTAATTACCGCCCAAGTACGTTTGAAAGAAGTCAATACACTAAAAAAAATGGCAGCTAAGAGTCCGCCCGAAGTATACCATTTTACGTCAACACCTTTATAGACTAAATCCCATACAAACCAGGTAGTAAGCCCTACCAAAAAAATAGCAAATAATGACTTAAAAAAAATTCCGTTTAAAGTCATTTTAGAAGCAGAAGAACGACTTTGTTTCCAAACATATCGACTGAATACCGGATTAGAAGTCTTATAATTTATGAGTGACATATCGCTATTTTTTAAATTGTCTTCCTTTCCAAATAAAGTTAGTTTTTATGGATGTTAAAGCAACAAACATACTAAAAAAAGGATAATATAAACTACTCATAATGAAGTTGAAGATTTTAAAATTTTGTTTAGAGAATGCATGGTACTTATATGTCAAAATACCATCTAAAATTAGTTTTATGGAAAAAAGTATGAGTAAGCAGTACCATAAAAATTGATTAAAAATAAGCAATAACAAAGCAATTACTAGCCAAGAATTCATTAAAAAAACTGATATGCCAACGAGCTTTGTAAAATTATTTTTATAAGATGAAGATTTAGCTGCCCAACGAATACGCTGTGCAGTTAATGCTTTAAAAGTTGATTGTGGTTTAGTACGCACTATAACGTCATAAGATTTTAAAAAATGGACTTCATCAGGGTATTGCTCAGTAATTTTTTCCAATAAAAAAATATCATCTCCACTGGCCAAATTTTCGTTTCCGGTAAAACCTTTAACATCTAAAAAAGTTTTTTTGTTATAACATAGGTTAGCCCCATTGCATAAAAAGGGTTTGCCTATACCAAAACCACCAATAGTTGATGCCTGTAAACTTAAAAAATCAAGCGATTGAAACTGTTCTAAAAAAGAATTGTCAATGGTGTATTTTACCGGAGCCGCAATTAATTTTGGTCGATTTATTTGGATAAAAGCATCAAAAGTATTTAACCATTTACTAGGTACGATACAATCTGCATCTGTGGTAATAATCCAATCAAATTGAGCCTGTTGCATGGCTGTATTGATAGCATCTTTTTTTGGGGAATTTGAAGTTCTAATATTCTTAATAATGCTAATGTTATTTTCAACACCTAGATGCTTGAGTAAAAACTCTTGAATAAGCTCAACTGAATTATCAGAAGAATCATCATCAATCATTATTATTTCAAAATAATCTCTAGGGTATTCTAGTAAAGCCAAACTATTCAGTAATGGGGTTAAATTTTCAGTTTCGTTCCTAAAAGGAATAATTATAGAAAATTTAGTTATTGGTTTCCAATTATTTTTGGGCTTGAATTCCCTAACTTTATCAAAGCCAATAATAAATGAGATGATTAATAAACCATAAGCTAACAATATGACAAAAGTTATAATGATCATTTCTGATTCGAGAAATTAAAATTCAACACAAAATAACTTCCAATAATAGCCGGTAAGCCAAAATTTAATACCCACATTAATAAAGTAATAGTAAAAATAACCAATTCGTTTACTTGGATAAAACCAAATACCCAAATGGCTACAGAACCTTTTATCAGCCAATCTAAAAAGGCTAGGCTAGGAACAAGAGAAGCTAATAGATACATTGTTGTTATTAATGACATTGCTGCAAAGTAATTAACTTCAATATCAAAGATCAACAATAAAAAATAAAATTGATGTGAGAAAACCAAATATCTCAACACCGAAAAAATACCGTTTAGAGAATGAATTCTTAAGGGTATTTTTTTAATAAAATCAATAATCTTATCAATATAAAAGCCTCTAATTTTTTTATAACCTCCAATACTTCCGGCTAGGACGGTTACTAGTACTAAAGCAAATATATAGGCTGTTTTTCTAAATCGAAAAATTTCAAAATTGACGTCAAAATTTAAAATAAAATAGAGAAGTCCTAGACCACCTAAAAGAACAGTAATTGTCATTTGAGTCATATTACCCATTAAGTTGAGTAGCATTACTTTTCTTCTATTGCCTTTTTTATAATACATGGCCTTAGCACCATATTCACCAATTCTATTAGGTGTAAATAAAGAGGCAGTTAAAGAACCTAAGCTTTGTTGAAATGCTTCATACAATGATATTTTTCTAAGAGAAGAGATTAAAATTTGCCATTTTAATATTTCAAATAGCCAATTGACTAAGGTAAAACATAACAAAAAGAAAAGGGTTTTATATTGACTAAAAACGGAATCTTCAAGTTGGGCTATGAAATTTTGACCGCTAATGTGCTCATTATGTACTGTTTTATTATAAATAAAATAAAATGCTCCAACAACAATAGCCAGTTTGATTAGAAAAAAAAAGAATTGTTTAGTTTTGTATCTCAACGAGTTGTACTTTAGTGCAAAGTAATAAAATTAAATGACCTTGCTAAGGGTGAAGTCTTAGAAAATTTGAAAGCAGAAAAAATAATATTAGGCATAGACCCGGGTACAACCATCATGGGTTTTGGGTTGATAAAAGTTGTGAATAAGGAAATGCATTTTATGCAATTGAACGAATTGCAATTAAAAAAGTATGACAACCATTATTTAAAACTCAAATATATTTTCGAACGTACTATTGAATTGATTGATAATTACCATCCTGATGAAATAGCTATTGAAGCACCTTTTTTTGGTAAAAATGTGCAAAGTATGTTAAAGTTGGGTAGAGCTCAAGGTGTAGCTATGGCGGCAGGGTTGTCTAGGCAAATACCTATTACCGAATATTCTCCTAAAAAAATTAAAATGGCCATTACCGGCAATGGAAATGCAAGTAAAGAACAAGTGGCTAAAATGCTTCAGAGCACGTTGAGATTAAAAGAATTGCCTAAAAATTTAGATTCTACAGATGGTCTTGCCGCAGCGGTTTGTCATTTTTATAATGCAGGAAGAGTAAGTGCCGGTAAAAATTATTCCGGGTGGGGAGCCTTTGTAAAACAGAATGATAAGAGGATAAAAAAATAGTTTTCAGTTGGCAGTCATAGTTAACTACTGATGAATAGTTTTAAACACAAAACACAAAACACAAAATATTGAACACTGAATGGCCGCAATCTATCTCCATATTCCTTTTTGTAAACAAGCTTGTCATTATTGCGATTTCCACTTTTCTACAACGCTAAAGAGAAAAGATGAAATGATAAAAGCACTAGTTAAAGAACTGCTTTTGCGTAAAGGTGAATTTCACGATAAAACTATTGAAACCATCTATTTTGGAGGAGGGACTCCTTCTTTATTGACAATTGATGAAATACAGTTGTTACTTGATACCATCTATCAAAATTATAAGGTAATTGATAAACCGGAAATTACTTTAGAGGCCAATCCAGATGACTTAACAAGTTATAAAATCTCTGAATTGGCTGCATCGGACGTTAACAGACTAAGCATTGGTGTTCAGTCCTTTTTTGATGAAGATTTACAAATGATGAATCGTGCACACATTGCTGAGGAAGCAAAACAAAGCCTTTCAACTGCCATTAAAAGTTTTGATAATATTACGGTCGATTTAATTTATGGAATACCAAATATGACACATCAACGCTGGCAACAAAACTTGCAAATGGCTTTCGGTTTTGGTATCAATCATATATCAAGTTATGCCTTAACAGTAGAGCCTAAAACGGCCTTAGCAACGTTTATCCAACAAGGGAAATACCCCTTGGTATCAGAAAAATTGGCTTCAGAACATTTTAATATATTAGTTGCTGAAACCGAGAAACAAGGATTTATACATTACGAAATTTCCAATTTTGGAAAGCCTAATTATTTTTCTAAACACAACACCTCGTATTGGTTGGGCAAATCGTATTTAGGAGTTGGTCCTTCTGCTCATTCATACAATGGTGTAGATAGGAGTTGGAATGTATCCAATAATATAAAATACATTAAAGCTATTCAAAAAGATAAAATACCTCAAGAGATTGAAAAATTATCTATAAATGATCGTTTTAATGAATTAATTATGACAGGTCTAAGAACTATTTGGGGTGTTTCACTTCCCCAAATTGAACAGAATTTCGGCATTGATATAAAAAATAAATTATTGAAAAATGCTGAAAAATTCATCAATCAAAAGCTAATTTCTATAGATGATGATAAGCATTTAAAAGCAACTTTGAAAGGAAAATTTTTAGCAGATGGTATAGCTTCAAATTTATTCATGATTTAGTATATTTGAATTATGCTTACAACAATTCAATACGGTTCACAAAAATTAAAAATTAATTTGTCAGAGCCATTAGATATATCAATTTCATTGCGTATGGATAAAACTAATGTAATTGCTTGGTATCAAAAAGCCCCCAAATTAAAGAAAATTAAAAGCGTTTCTAAAAAAGATTCCACCAATTTTAATTCTATTTATTTTAACCCACATGCTCATGGTACACATACCGAGTGTGTTGGTCATATTACAAAAGAATTCAACTCTATAAATAAACATCTAAAACAGTTTTTTTTCTTGGCAGAAGTAATTACTGTAGCTCCTGAAAAAATGGATAAAGATTTTGTGATTTCTAAAAAGCAAATGCAATTTGTGTTAGGCAATAAAAAAAGAGAAGCCATTATTATTAGAACTTTGCCGAATACTAAGGAAAAATTATCCACTAATTATTCTAAAACGAATCCGCCATATTTGCTTGAAGAAGCTGTTATTTATTTAAGAGATAAAGGTATTGAACATTTATTAATTGATTTACCGTCAATAGACAAAGAAAAAGATGGAGGTAAATTATTATCTCACAACGCTTTTTGGAACACCAAAGGTAAAACTAGATTTAATGCTACCATTACAGAGCTCGTTTTTGTACCCAATGATATTAAGGATGGAAAGTATTTTTTGAATCTGCAAATAGCACCTTTTGAAAATGATGCAAGCCCAAGTAAACCTGTTTTATATGAAGTTTTAAATCCGTAAAAAGTGCTAATTAATTTAAATTTCCTTTCCTAAAGTAAGGATATGATGGACTATGAATATCGAAGAATTTCGTGAATATTGTTTGAGCAAGAATGGAGTGACAGAAGAATTTCCTTTTGATGAACATACATTAGTGTTTAAAGTATTAGGTAAAATGTTTGCGTTGACAGGATTAGAACATCAACCTCCAAGAATTAATTTAAAATGTGACCCGGAACGAGCCATTGAACTTCGTGAAACATATGATGGAAATATTTATGCAGGTTATCATATGAATAAAACACATTGGAATACTATAGAAATATCTAATTTACCACAGCAGCAGCTTTTTAATTTTATAGACCATTCGTATGATTTAGTAGTAGCTAAATTGCCTAAAAAATTAAAAGAACTGTTGTAATATATTACAATAAGCATGAAAGATATAATTATAATTGGAGGCGGTATTATTGGTCTCTGCTCTGCATATTATCTTCAAAAAGAAGGGCATCAAGTTACGATTGTTGATCAATCTAATATGGATGCCGGAGCATCTTATGTCAATGCAGGTTATTTGTCACCTAGCCATATTATCCCTTTATCAGCACCCGGAGTTATGAAGAAAGGACTAAAATGGATGTTTAACCCCTCAAGTCCATTGTATCTTAAACCTCGATTAGATTTAGATTTTTTAAAATGGGCATGGGCTTTCAATTCATCTTGTAATAAAAGTCATGTAGAAAAAGCTATTCCTGCTATTAAAGATATTGCTTTATTAAGTCAGGAATTATACGATGATATTAAAGAAGATGAAAACTTTACTTTTCATTATAAAAAGAAGGGCTTGTTAATGCTTTGTCAAACAGATAAAATGTTAGACGCTGAAATAATAACATCTCAATTTGCAAATAGGGTGGGTTTGGATGCTAAAGCGATCGACCTAGTTGAATTAAAATTATTAGAACCAAATGTAAAAATAAACGTTAAGGGAGCAATTTTTTATCAAGGAGATGCTCATACCACGCCTCATGAATTTATGGATGAAATGAAAACTCATTTAAAAAAGGTGGGTGTTAAAATATATAATAATGAAAAGGTAGAAGATTTAGAGGTTAAAGATGGGGAAATATTGACTATTAAAACAAATCAACAAAGATTAACAGCAGATGAGTTTGTTTTAGCAGCCGGATCTTGGAGTAGTTTATTAAGTAAAAAATTGGGGTTAAAGTTATTGTTACAGGCAGGGAAAGGATACTGTATAAATACTTCTAGGCAAACCGAAATTACAATTCCTGCAATTTTAACCGAAGCAAAAGTGGCAGTAACCCCAATGCACTGTTTTACTCGTTTTGCAGGCACTATGGAAATAGCAGGTATAAATCATCATATCAATAGGGATCGTGTAGAGGTTATTGCCAATGCCGTTACAAAATTTTACCCGGAAATCAAACTCACCAAAGATGAAAAAGGAAATGCTGCTTGTGGTCTACGTCCACTTTCAGCTGATGGATTACCATATATAGGAAAATCTGGTAAATGTAAAAATTTAACCATTGCTACCGGTCATGCCATGATGGGATGGAGTATGGCTACAGCTACTGGAAAATTAGTTTCAGAAATTACTTCTGATCAAAAATCTTCAATAAAATTAGCACCATACCATCCTGATAGAACATTTTAATTTAAAACTTTAGATTTCCTTTAGATTCTGTTTGTACTTTTATTTTTTCGCTAATCATAATACATATAAATGAAGAATTATGAATGATACTTTTAGAATTGGAGAAATAGTAGTTTGTGAAAATGCAAAAGGAAAGTGGTATAAATTAGGAAGTCTTAAAGAAAATGAAATGTATACTGTTATTGGTTTTAATCCATATGATGGTGGTTTAGTACTTAAAGAAATAAAATCTAGGTGGAGTGGACGTAATGCTTATAGAGCAGATAGATTTAGAAAAGTTGACTATAAATTTGCCAATAAAGTTTTAAAAGAATTTCAAGCCCAAGAGAAAGAAATTTTGATATTGAAAAAAACAATATAGAGTTACAAAAATAATACACTGAATTAGAATTAGTATAAAAACTGAAGTTGAATTTATAATCGACTTCAGTTTTTTAATGGAGTAAAGTATAATTTAATATTTGCAGGTAGTAATTAATACTTTTACATTTGTTTATCAAATAATATAAAATGAATATTGAAAAAGAATTAATTAAACGAAGCGATTCAAAATGTGAGTTGTGTAGTTCAAATGAAAATCTAAACGTGTATAAAATACCACCGTCATTAAATAAGACAGTTGATAACACGTTATTTATTTGTAGTACTTGTAATCTACAAATTGAAGATGCAGATAAAGTTGATGTTAATCATTGGCGTTGTTTAAATGATAGTATGTGGAGTGAACATCAACCCGTTCAAATTATGGCATGGCGTATGTTAAATAGATTGCGCTCAGAAGGATGGCCTCAAGATTTATTAGATATGATGTATCTTAACGAGGATGCTTTAAAACTGGCAAAGGCTACTGGAGAAGATCAGGACGAACAAGTTAGTATAGTGCATAGAGATGTTAATGGTGTAATTTTAGAAGCTGGAGATGCTGTGGTATTGATAAAGGATTTGAAAGTAAAGGGTTCTAGTATGGTGGCAAAACAAGGCACAGCAGTTAGAAGAATTTCTTTAGATCATGATAACGCTGAATATATTGAAGGTAAAGTGGATGGACAGCAGATAGTTATTATTACAAAATATGTAAAGAAATTATAGGACTATTTTTCACCCAAATTTAACTAATGAAAAATAATCGTCTCCCATACAAGTTCAGGAGACGATTATTTTTTTATTCAATTAGTATTAATCTTCTACGATTATAGGTTTGGTAGATAATTTTACGCTAGGCTTTTCTGAATCTAGTTCTTTGATCTGAATATTTATATCCTTGTTTTTTTTGAGAATCTCTAAGGCTTTATCAGCACTTATTTTTGAACCATCATAATAGAACTCGGCTCCCTTTTTAGCCATCTGTTCCATATGTTCTATTGGATTTGGAGGTAAAGGAGGTGGTAGAACATTACTATTTTTATTCTCATTAGATTCAACCAAATGTTCGTTCTTTACATCAGCAGGTAAGGGTGGGGCTGGAGGTATTGATGTTTTAAGATTATCAACCTCTGTAGGTTCAACATTAGACGCTGAACTTATTTTAGAATTTTGTCTATTATAATTGGCATTCTCTTTATTGTATTCTTGCTTTTGTGTTGGATTGGTATTTTCAGGTAATTCAAACGTTGGTGGAGGTGGGAGGGGTATGGTTTCTTCATCAGTAATTACTACAACATCAACAATTTCACCTTCTCCCGTTTTGTGTTTATAGGTATAGCCTGTTTTTTTATTTTTATAGCTCTTAATTGCTTTTTCGTATTCCTCTTTTTGCACAGGTGTTGCATCTGACGGTATAGGAGGTGGTGGAGGTAATTTTTCGTTTTGCAAATCATGAGGTGTAATTGGAGTAGTATCAGGTGCTGGAGGCGGAGGAAAATTAGGGAAAGGCTCTGCCCCTTTCTTTTGCTCATCCGTCATCAAATCATAAATATATTTAATACGCTCCATGTCTTTCAACTTGATGATCATATTATTTTTTGATTGTGTATTGTAGTGTTTTGCCAAGGCATTATATTCAGCAACTTGTTCTGGAGTTGCCTTATCTTGATGACCCATTTTAAATTCTGAAAAATTTAATTTTCTATATGTTATTCCACCTTTTACAATTTCTCTTGAAATATCAGTTATAAATCCCATTTCAATATTTCCTTCGGCCTCTATATTGGCAGTTACATTTCTTTTTTGATCCGGACTATAATTTTTTACTATTTTTTTAATTTCTCCCTTAAGTGCATTAATAGAGGCAATTTTTTTTCCATCAACTAAGATTTGTTTGTTTTCAGTAACCTGTATAAAAATGTTTTCAGCTATTCTTAATTCCTTTTGTGCAGTTTTAGTATCACTAAAACTATAAATCATTATAGAAAGTAGTGGTAATAGTAATAAGCTACGTATCCAAATGGTAGTAGATGAAGTTTTTGTTTTCATAATGGTAAATCTTTTTTTTATAGATGAATAATTTATCGCATGTGATAGTTTAGGATGGGTCAAATCTGAAGAAAACATTAATAAAGTTTTTTGATAGGTAGAAGTTTTAATGCCATGACCCAGAACAGCTTGATCCGCTAAAAACTCGTGATTTAATTTAACCGCTGTTTTCATTAAATAGATTAACGGATTAAACCAAAAAACTACTTGTAATAATTCTACCAATAACAAGTCTAAACTGTGCTTTTGCCGTGCATGTGTTTCTTCATGTAAAATTACTTCTTTTGGTACCTGCTTTTTTTCATAGGCTTCTTTATTGAAAAAGATATAACTAAAAAAGGTATGTGGAATGATTAATTGTTGTAATAAAACATGTGTAAAATATTGTTGTCGGGATTTAGGGTTTTTAAATATTCTATCGAGAATCTCAACTAAATTGTATAAAAATTTTAAAGCAAATAATGCTACTCCTAAACCATAAATCGACCATAAAATCATAGGCAGAGAAATTGTACTCACAGCTTCTTGAGTATGCTGTAATTGATTGCTATTGTCAACTACAATTACCGGATTGTATATTATATATGAACTAGGTTCTACATATATGGTAAAAGTGATTAATGGAATGCCAAATGCTAGTATTAATGATCCTAATAAATAGAACCGTTTAAATATGTGAATGCTTTCGTTTTCGAAAAACAATTTATAGAACAAATAGAATGAGGATAAACAAATGCTAGATTCAATAATATATAGTAACATGACTATTTCTTTTTAAGTTCACTATTAATTATTCTTTTTAAATCTTCTAATTCTGTTTTAGAAAGATTAGCTTCTTTTGTAAAAAAAGATGCAAATTGAGAAGGCGAGTCATTAAAAAAGTCCTTAATCAATCCATTTACATGTTTAGAGAAATAAACCTTTTTTTTAACTAAAGGATAATATTCTCTGGCATTTCCATATAATTTATAGGCCACGAAACCTTTGTCGATCATCCTTTTTAATAAAGTAGCTATAGTAGTAGTTGCAGGTTTTGGTACAGGGTATATCTCTAAAAGATCTTTCATAAAAGCTTTATCAAGCTTCCATAGGTGCTGCATCAACTGTTCTTCTGTTTTTGATAACTTCAAGGTTCTACAAGTTTAGAATATACTCTACAAATGTAGAATAAAATTTTTATTTTCCAAAATTTATAGCGTAAATAAATTAGTGCTGATAAGATACTATCTGATTCTAAGACCCTATACTAATAACTAAAATGCCCCGTTTAAATAATGAAATATCAGTTTATCATTAGAATAATTTTTAGACTGAATATGAACCACTTAGAGAATTTCAATAAAAAAAAATGCATATTTATGGGGGAATTGTATCTCAATAATTGTTTAAGATATGTAAGCAATTAATTAAAAATATAATAATATGTTTAAAGTCGGAGAAATAGTAGTTTGTGTAAATGCCAAAAGAAAATGGTACAGACTTGGAGGTCTTGAAAAAAATGAAATGTATACTGTAACTGGATTTAATCCTTATGATGGTGGATTAATTCTCAAAGAAGCTAAAAGCCCAAGAAGTGGCTGTAATGCATACGCAGCAGGTCGGTTTAGAAAAGTTGATTATGGTTTTGCAGACAATCTTTTACATGAATTGCAGGTACAAGAAACGCCAATGCCTCAACCTCAAATTAATCCTGAATTGGAACCACAAAAATTTGAACTTTCCTTATTGAATTAATATATTTTACAACTTTCCTGTTATTAAATTTTGTTTTTTAGAATAAAATTATTACTTTTCCAGTGGGAAAATAATTAAATGATTTTATGTTTAAAATAGGAGAAATTGTCGTTTGTGTCGATGCTAGACGCAGATGGTTTAGATTAGACGGACTTAGAGAAAAAGAAATGTATACGGTTGTAGGGTTTAACCCTTATGATGACGGATTGATACTTAAAGAAGTGAAATCTAGAGGTAGTGGCTATAAAGCTTATGCAGCTGATAGATTTAGAAAAGTAGATTATAAGTTTGCCGAGCGGTTGTTAGTGGAAATACAGACTGAGCCAATACTAAAAAATGAAACTCCTATTGAAAAGTTTAAGAATTCTGATTTAAACTAAAACTCTAGATATATAACTCATTTGCATACTGTAATTAATATAGTTTCTATATTGATTAACTTTTTAATTTGCTAAATAGCATACATTCTAACGGGTCATCTTCCAATTGCACCATTTTTTCAAATTGTAGTCCTAATTTTTCTAAAAGAGCGATAGACTTTTTATTTTTTGCATCTGCAATAGCTACAATATCCTCAATTTTCAAAGTGTTTTTAGCATAATCATATAATGCACTGGTGGCTTCAAAGGCAAAACCTTTTTGTATGAATTTGGGTAATAATGCAAATCCTATATCGATAATTTTTAATTCTTCTCTATTCACAAGACCACAAATACCAATAGGTATTTTAGAATCTTTAAATTTTATAATATAATATCCATATCCGTTATCGCTATAACTTTTTAAAAACTTATCAGTAATAAAATTTTCAGCATCTTTGATGGAATTGATATTTCTTTCACCTATATTTTCAATATAAGAGGCATCATTCATTAATTCATATAAAAAAGGAGCATCATTTTTGGAAGCTAATTCTAAAATTAGTCTCTGGGTGGTTAATAAAGTCATAATTAGTAGTAATTATAACAAAAATAAAATATTACCTGATAATATCGCTCTGTTTTTTATAAAAAGTATCAGATTGTAGTTTGATTAAATCTTTCGCTTTCTGTTTTTTGTAATTATAAATTTCTTCATCATTCGTCACATCATAATATACACTTTCGTTTAAAGAGTTGTCAGTAGTTAGCAATATATTTCTTTGATTTTTTTGTTGTGTTACCCATACAGCTAAAGCATCTTCTTGCTCTTCATATTTTAGATCATATGCACCCTTAGGAGCCATGATTTTAGCCAATACCGGAGCTGTTTCTATGGCAACAAATAGTAGAAATATAAAAAATGAAGGAAACCATGCTAGCTCTCCTAAGGCATTTATTCTAGCCATTAATCCATCAAAACCATCAATTATAGGTTGACTGGTGCTAACTTGTTCGTCTTGTTTGGTACGTAGTTGAGCAAGAGCGGCTTCTTTTTCTGTAATTTGAGTTTTGTTGGTCTCTTTTAATTGTTGTAATTCTTGCAATATAGCATCGTGTTTTTCACGTTTCTCTTTATAAACAGGTCCTTTACCTAATTTCAAGGTACCTGAAGTACCTTCAGCTTCCGTAATATAAGTACTGTATAGCTCATTAACTTCTTTTTCTTTGGTGTTTATTCCGTTTTTTAAACCTTCAATTTCATTTTGTATCCGGTTAATTTCTGGATTATATTGTGCTGCAATTTGATCCTGATTTTGCAAGGTCAATTCATTTTTTTGTTTCAATAATACCTGGTTAATTTCCTTCTCAAAAATTTTCATTTCTAATGGTTTAGAAATAACCACAGCAATTATTATCGCCAAAATAATTCTTGGTGAAGCCTGCCATATTTCTTGCCATATATTCTCTCTTTTTTTTATAGTAGAAACAATAAATCTATCCAAATTAAATATGAGTAAACCCCAAACCAATCCAAAAGCTATGGCTATATAAACATTATCAAATACGGTAAATAGTGCATAAGAACCGGCAATAAATGCCATTATAGCGGTAAAAAAAATTGTTCCACCAATACCGGCGTATTTTATTTGTTCAGATTTTGGACTTTCATTTAGTAAATCAGGATCCGCACCAGAGCACATCCAAAAGAAGTTTTTTAACATCATAAATGGGTATAAGTATACTCAACGGAATCTTTTTTCCTTATGTTGTTTTAGAAGTGTGAATTATATGTTAAAGTTGATAAATTGTTAATTATTTTTTCAATTAAAATATAATATAGATTTAAAGTAGGAGTTTGTATATTATAGTTGTTTTATAATAAAGTTACTACTATTAAAAAAATAAAGTTATGGTAAAAATATTAAAGGTAAATTCAGAAAAAAATGAATGTAATTCATATGTTTCAAATCAATTTAAAATAATGAATGCTGGCATTAATAAATTAAAACAAACTAAAACTTGGCCATTAGCTTTTAAAGCTGCTATATTAAATCAAAAAACATTTCCAGAATCTTGGTCGGCATCTCCTGTAAATGGTCGTATATATAAAAGTGTGATCTAGATAATTATAGACATCTAATAATTGAGTTAGCCAAAAGCTCAGGTATTTTTTATAATACAAAAGAGTAGTTAATTTCTTTTAATTATATCAACCTATCTATTTATACAGATGTTAATCCTTAATTTATCTTTTTAAATTAGTTGATCTTAACTTCATCAAATTTTTATTAATAAATCAATATATATCCATATTTTGAAAGTAACTTTTGTTGCTAGTCATTGAATTTTTGTGTTGTAATTTTGCAAAATATTAAAAGTAAATTAATTACAACTATCATGAAAAAATCAAGTTTAAAACTTAGCATATTATTATCATTAATTTTACTATTAGCATCTTGTAAAGAGCATGTGAACACAGAGAAAAATAAAGTAAAAGAAATTGCTCAGGCAGAAGTTAAAACCGATTCAATATCAGATAAAGCTGATAAAATGAAAGCTATGCTTCATGCAACATCGTTGCCACTTTATATGAATGTTATTTTAAATAATAAGGATGCATTGCATATAAATGAAACTCAATATCAAGAATTTGAAGAATTTAACAAAAATAAAAGTCCGGAGGCTGTAAAAATTGCTAATGAAATTAAAAATTTAGAAGATGAATTATATGAAGCTTCTTTAGATAATGCAAAGAAGGAATTCATATTAGGTAATTTTGAAAAAACTTTAGAATTGAGAACTAGTTTAGCGAATATGAAACTGGATTGTCGTACTAAGGTTTTGGAGATTTTAGATGAAAAACAATGGAATGACTTGGTGATTTTGTATCAAGAAAAAATGCCTTTTAAAGATAAGAAGGAAATGTCTCTATTGATAAAACATGTTAATCCTTTACCAAATTACATGCAACTTATAAAAGAAGTTGATATTAAATTAGATGCGACCCAAGAAGAAAAGCTTTCAAAATGGAGTAGTGATAATCATCCGAGAATGATGGAGCTTGCTGCTAAGGTTAATACACTTGAAAAAAATGTCTACGAGCTTTCAATACTGAAAGAGTCTAAAGAAAATATCTTAAAAAAAATAATAGAAATTGCTGAGGTTAAAAAACAAATAGTCACGACTAAAACTGATTGTCGTGATCATTTAATTCAAAATATTTTAACAGAAGATCAATGGAAAATATTATCTTCTAAATAATTGTCCGTTAGGACTCATAAATTTACAATGTATTTCATACTGAACCAGTCATGTCGGACGGCTTGTTTAAGAATCTCATAATTCTGTAAATCAATACGATAATATGAGACCCTAAAATAAATTCAGGGTGACGTAATAACTGTATAACAGAAAGTGAATATGCATTCTTCTAAATAATAAAAGTTAAAAAAAACCGAGATCATAATTTTATGATCTCGGTTTTTTTTAACTCATTTCAGTAAAATACTTATAAAATAACGGTATAGTTTCAATTCCTTTTAAATAATTAAATATTCCGAAATGTTCGTTTGGTGAGTGAATAGCATCACTATCTAAACCAAATCCCATTAAAATGGTTTTGCTCTTTAATTCTTTTTCAAATAAAGCCACAATCGGAATACTTCCACCGCTTCGTTGTGGTATAGGTGTCACACCAAAACTATCTTGATAAGCTTTGGCTGCGGCTCTGTAACCTATATTATCAATAGGTGTTACATAACCTTGACCTCCATGATGTGGCTTTACTTTTACTTTTGCACCTTTAGGAGCAATGCTTTCAAAATGATTTTTAAATAATTCAGTAATCTCTTCCCAATCTTGGTTGGGTACCAACCGCATAGAAATTTTAGCATGGGCCTTACTTGCAATTACAGTTTTAGCACCTTCACCGGTATAGCCTCCCCAAATTCCGTTGACATCTAGTGTAGGTCTTATAGAGTTTCTTTCATTTGTAGTATATCCTTTTTCACCATAAACAGCTTCAATATCTAAAGCTTTTTTATACGCATCTAATGAAAATGGTGCTTTTGCCATCTCTACACGCTCTTCGGCAGATAGATTTTCAACGTTGTCATAAAATCCCGGAATAGTAATATGATTATTTTCATCATGTAAAGAAGCAATCATTTTGTTCAATATGTTGATGGGATTGGCTACAGCTCCACCATAAAGCCCTGAATGTAAATCACGATTGGGCCCGGTAACTTCAACTTCAACATAGCTCAATCCACGTAAACCTGTAGTAATTGATGGTTGCGTATTGCTAATCATACCCGTATCAGAAATTAAGATCACGTCATTGGCTAATTTATCTTGATGTTGTTTTACAAACCAAGACAAACTTTCTGAACCAACTTCCTCTTCTCCTTCAATCATAAATTTCACATTACAAGGTAGATTGTTGTTTTTTGTCATGTATTCTAATGCCTTTACATGCATATACATCTGGCCTTTATCGTCAGAAGCACCTCTGGCAAAAATTGCCCCTTCCGGATGGATATCAGTTTTTTTAATAACTGGTTCAAAAGGTGGTGAGTCCCATAAATCTATTGGGTCGGCCGGTTGTACATCATAATGACCATATACCAATACGGTAGGTAAATTGGGATCAATTATTTTTTCGCCATATACTATAGGGTAACCCGGTGTTTCACACACTTCAACTTGGTCGCAACCCGCTTTTTCTAGGGCAATTTTAACAGCTTCTGACGTATTAATAACATCTTGACTAAATGCAGAATCTGCACTTACTGAGGGCATTTTTAGTAAGGTTATCAATTCCTCAATAAATCTGTCTTTATGTTGCTCTACGTAAGTTTTTATATTGTTCATAATTATGGATTATTTCTAGTTCAAATGTAATAAAAATATAGATGAACAGTTTGCTATTTACTAAGATTAGTTATATTTGCAGCCCAATTCATTTTTTTCGGTATTGTGGTCTAAAGGTATATTATTTATAAGGTAATAGTAGACAAGCTGAAAAAGGGAATTATTTGCAGGCGTGGTGGAATTGGTAGACACGCTAGACTTAGGATCTAGTGCCGCAAGGTGTGAGAGTTCGAGTCTCTCCGCCTGTACTTAGTCAAAAAGCTTTTCTTTAATGAAAGGCTTTTTTGTTCAGGTACAACATAGGTACAACATTTTGTCTTTTTTCACTGGGTAATTTAAAATTATAGTGTTTGATACGTTTTGAGGTTGTATTCTATTAAACAAACTTTGATAGGTAATCAAGTGCCGCTTAAAAGGTTCGTTTTATAAACCTTTTGAAAATGGAAGCCTCACTTATGAATAATTGTAGAATTTAACTAAGTTCTTTGTTGTAGCTAGTTATTTTTAATATTCGTTTATTATCACTTTATCTCCATTAGCATCAGAATCAATTTCGTATGCGTAAGATTCAGTAGTCCATCTTAAATCAGTCGTGTACATTACAAAAAGTCTATTGTCATCGGTTTTGAATTCTGTCCATTCAAGTATTGATTTTTCATCAAAATCGCAAGGCCAAGACAATGATGGGTAGAAGTACGAATCTTCGTTTAGCCAATATTTCAAATGAACATCTTTTACTTTTTTAAATGCTTCATCAGATTCAATCTTGCTATCATTGTAAAACTTGTTTACCGCTAATTTTTCTTTATGAAACTCTTTAATTCGACTAACATTATTTTGACTTTCCAAAACTTGAATATGATTTTTTGGTTCAATCACTTTAATTTCCTTTCCCTCCTTAAAAATTTTAATTTCTAAAAGCGAGTAATAAATTATTGCATTATCTTGACGTTGGTTGTCAAATCCATTAGCATCAATATGAGAACTAAACAATGAGAGAAGGTTTTTAATAAAATCTGTATCGGATTTGAATTTGTTTTTCTGATATTTTTTTGGTAAAGTTTCTCTGAACAAATCTACTTTATCATTTATTTTGTCATTAATTGAAAGGTTTTTGTCAGACCATAAAAATGTTTTGTCATCAAGATTGAATGTTCCTAAAATTTTTGGTTTTACAATTACTTCGTATCCATTTTCCTCAACGGTATATTTAACTTCTCCTTTTGTTTGGTCAAACAAATACTCATTTGTCGGTTGCATATTCCAAACGATTCTTTGATACATATTTCTTAAACTCATATCAGAGTTTGCTTCTGAAAATCTAGTTTCCAAGTCGGTTTGACCTTTAGAAAAGAATGAAAACATAATTAATATTATTGTTAAGATTGATTTTTGCATTTCGTTTAATTAATGGCAACGTGTTAGTATAAGATTTTTTGCGTTGATTAAGCGACTAATTTAGTAAATACAAACCGAATAGAATCCGCGAGGATTTTCGTAAGTAAGCTTGCACTAGCAATTAATTTTATACGGCTTGGCTGTAGTTTTTATTGTTCGTTTTTTTCTATTCGTACTGTTGAAGAGGAAAAATCTTCCCATTCAATAGGATTGTTGTTTAATCTCGATAACATTGATATTTGACCAATGTGGGTAAGAATATCAGACAAAGGACCTTGCAATAATCTTTTGGAATAATTCATATCCAATTCATTTTCAGAAAGTGCTTTATCCAAGTTTTTCATTTCCAAATTAAACCTTTCAATTTCTAATTCGAAATCAAGTTTACGAGGCTCTTCCTTTTGTATTCTTTCTTCTTGAATATATATTGTAGTTGAGCTTAAGACAAAATACATATGGGTGATAATTTCTTTCGGACTTCTGCTTTCCTTTCCCAATGAATAATCACCAAAATCAGAATTTCTATATTTTATGGATTTTTGAAATCGGTAGTCAATTGTAGCTAAAGTATGTCTTAAATATTCGTTCTTCATTTTTGTGTTTTTTTTCATTTGCAATGTCTATCATTCTCGTTGATATATCAAAAGCTTGTATCTCTTTGACATTATTAGCAAATTCAACTGAATATAACCCTGTAGCACATCCAAAATCAAGAATATTATCATCGCTATTCAGGTACTTTTTACTTTTATCAATGATTAATTTGTAAGCTTTGTCTTTTGCCTGTTTATCGTAATTCTTTGATAATCTATTCCAAAATTTTTCAGATTTATTCATTGCACTTTATTTTTATTAAAAATTAAACCCAAAATGAAGTCTAGGTTCAAATAAGAAATAATTTGGCCATTTATCCTCTTCAACTTGAAAAGAATTAGGTAGATTGGTGTTTATTGGCCAATAAGTAAATGCAATAGAAGGCTCAATAAAGAATCGATTATTAAAGAAGCTAAATTGATAGCCAAACCTTAGAGTGTTAAACAACTGGAATCCACTTTGAATTTTTTTATTGTTTTCATTTAAATAGTTTTGGTGAAAGGCTGTTGAATGTACGGCAACATACCACTTCTTCCATAAAAAACGTTTGTATGCAAACCCTATTCCATATGCTTGTACTTTACCAGGGAAATTATTAATTTCATCTGTTTTCTCTGACCCATAAGGTATACCTACTGGTTCGTAATAATTCCAAGTTATTGCTTCAATTGAAATTATATCTTTTGGAGTTATTCGATAGCCGTAATTTAACTGATAATAATTTGGTGTTTCATAAGTATCAAAGTTGGCCAACATAAAAAATGAGCTTCCTAAAAAATGTTTTTTATAAGAGGTGTCAGACTTATCATATTGTGCCTGTAACTGGAAAGAACAAGCATAAAAAAGAACAATTATATATATTTTCTTTTACATATTATTAGATTAATAATGTAGATGCAAAAGTAAATGCAGTTCAATTAATTATTCGTTCACTTAAGTTAAGAAGTGAAACTTAACTCTTGTTTTTTTTAAGAATTCTTGTTCTTAATCTACTTAATGATTGAGGTTTAATGCCTAAATAACTTACCAACTGATGTTGAGGTAAACGTTGAATGAGGCCTGGTCTTTTTTGCAACATATTCAAGTATCGCTGCTCAGGAGAAGAAGTCTTAAAGCCGTCAAAATTAATTTGTTCTTTTGACAAAAGTTCTTCTGACATTATCCTACAAAGTTTTTCAAATTTTGGGAATTTCTGAAAAATTTCGGCTTCTATATCTGGATTTGATATGGTGATTATAGAATCTTCAGTAGAAAGGAGCATCATTTAAAATGATAGTAAACATAATGCTTGCTCAGTCTATGTTGATTTTTTCAGAAGCAGTTTTACTTGGAGATAAAATGGGAATTTCAAAAACCTTTTTACTTGATCTTTTACCTAACCTAGTTGTATCTGCGCCATTTACTAAATTTAAAGCAGAAACAATAAAAAATGATAATTATGATGTTCAGTTTCCTTTAGAATGGATGCATAAAGATTTACACTTGGCAACACTTACGGCTTACGAACACAATCAGCCCTTATTTTTAGCAAACTTAGCCAAGGAGCTATATACTGAAGCAACTAAAAGTGGAATGGGAAGGCTTGATTTTTCCGCAATATTTAAGTATTTAGAAAAGCCACATTCTTAACAATATAAATAAACAAAGTATTTTGTAAGAAGAGAAACTTACTGTAACAGTCACCATTTTATTGTGTCTAAGTTAGACAAACACATAAATTAAACTTAAAATGGAGAAAAGAATGTTAGAAAAAAATTTTGACGTACAAAGTATCGGAATTAATGTAAATCACAGAAAGGTATTTGAATTTGTTTCTAAACCAGAAAACTTGCCTTTGTGGACAAAAGCATTTACAAAAGCAGATAATAAATTGGCAACTATGGTTACACCCAATGGAGAGTTGAATATTGAAATGGAAACAATAGTATCCAAAGAATTAGGAACTGTTGATTGGGTTATGACAATGCCAGATGGAAGTATTGGAAAGGCATTTTCTAGAGTATCAGAAAATGGTAGTGCAACTATTTATTCATTTATTTTATTGGCACCGCCTGTGCCTTTAGAACAATTAGAGGGAGCATTATCAACCCAGAAACTATTGTTAGCAGATGAATTAGTAGATTTGAAGAATTTGCTTGAAACAAAATAAAAAATAATTTGACCAAGTACAGATCAAAATTTGTGCTTGGTCATTAAAAAATCAGGGATGAAAAGCTTGTTTGAAGATAATAATATAAAAATAGAAGATAATATCCTTATCGACCGAGCTTTGAAAGGCAATAAAACGGCTCTCGAAAATCTGATTAAAAAACATCAAAATTGGATTTACAATGTAGCTATTGCTATGGTAAGTGACCATAATGATGCTGCCGACATTACACAAGAGGTTTTAATAAAACTTACTACAAAGTTAGGAACTTTTAAAAACGAAAGTAACTTCAGAACTTGGTTGTATCGTATTGCCAAAAATCATTTCCTTAATATGAAAAGAGGAAAATATGAAACGAAACTAATAACATTTGATAAATTTGGAGAAGGACTTGATACAATACCTAATGAATCTTTATCAAATTTATCTTACGAGATAGATAATAAAACACTTGTTGAGGAAGCTAAAATAAGTTGCATGAAAGGGATGCTTTTGTGTCTCGATAGAGAACAACGTCTAATATACATAATAGGAGAATTATTTGAGTTTACCGATACTATTGCTAGTGAAATTATGGAAATTTCGAAAACAAATTTCAGGGTAAAACTGCATAGAGCTAAACAACAACTTTACAATTTTATGGATAACAAATGTGGATTGGTAAATAAGAAGAATCCATGTAGGTGTGCTAGAAAAACGGCAGGTTTTATTAAAATGGGCTATGTTGACCCAATAAACCTTCATTTTCAAAAAGAAAGAATTATATCTATTGGAAAGGTGGCAAATAAGAAAGTGAATGCTTATGACAATGAAGTGATTAGAGATTACCAACAGCTTTTTCAAAATCATCCTTTTGTACAAAGTCCAAACAGTTTGAAATCAATAAAGAAATTACTATCGTCAAAGACAATAAAGGCAACATTCAACTTTTAACAACTGACAGATGTACAAGAATGAGTTCAAGCCACATATTAAAAATAGAATCAAAAAATTGTTACAAAGTGATGTTGAATTTGTCTAAAGTATAAAGAACAAAATGAATGACAACAAAAAATTATCGGATAATGAATTAATCAGGAGCAGCCTAAAAGGGAATAAAAAACATCTTGAAGTATTGATCAAGAGGTATAACGACTTCATTTTTAACATTTCTTACAAAATGCTTTGGAATGTTGATGATGCTAAAGATGTTACTCAAGAAATTCTCATTTCATTTGTAACGAAATTAGATAGTTTTAAATTTAATAGTTCATTTAAAACTTGGCTTTATAGAATTGCGGTAAATCATATTATAAATTATAGAAAATCAAAAAATAGAAATAAAGAATTTTCATTTGAACAGTATGGGAATAACTTAGACAACACGCCTGATTTTTTATTGAAATCTAAAGAATACAATCAAGCAGACAATGAAATATTGTTTGAAGAAGTGAAACAAACTTGTATGTCTGGAATGCTAATGTGTTTAGATAATCAGTACAGAATGGTTTTCATAATTGGCGAAATCTTAGGTTTTAATGATAAAGTTGGAAGTGAAATTTTAGAAATATCACCCGAAAATTTTAGAATGATATTATCGAGAGCAAAAAAACAGCTCTACTCATTTATGAATAATAAATGTGGACTTATCAATAAAAATAACCCTTGCAGATGTTCTAAAAAAACAAAATCTTTTATAGAAGCTGGATATGTAAACCCGAAGAACCTTTTATTCTATCCAAAATATAAGACATTTATTAGAGAAGCTGCACTTGAAAAACAGGAGGAAATGGAAGAATATTTATATTCTGAATATCGTAGTTTATATAGAAAACACACTTTTTTATCAAATAAGGAATTCGCTGAAGAACTCAATAAAATATTAACCTCACAAGAAGTAAAAACACTTTTTAATTTAAACTAATTGCAAAAATAATTTATAAATGTTGTTACAGGCAATTTTGAGAATTGTCTAAAGGAATAACAAATAAAGAATATAAATTATGAAAGCAATTTTAATTAAGGAAAAAGGGAAAACAGAAAATCTCACAGTAAGTGAGTATCAAAAACCAGAACCTAAAAACGGTTTTGTGTTAATTAAAAACAAGGCCTTTGGTATAAATCGAGCGGAGATTTATATGAGAAAAGGTAAATGGGGAGAAACTCACGACATCATTGGGATTGAATTTGTTGGGATGGTAGAAAACGATTCTTCTAATACGTTTGCGAAAGGACAAAAAGTAGTTTCTTTTGTTGGTGGGTTAGCACGAGATTATGGGGGAAGTTATGCTGAATACGTATCTGTTCCTTTAGAAAACATAATTCCAATTGAAACTAACCTACCTTGGAATGAATTAGGAGCAATACCTGAAACATATGCTACTGCATGGGCTGTTTTAAATTGGGTATTGCAAGCAAAAAAAGATCAATCAATTTTAGTAAGAGGAGGAACATCAACTGTTGGTTTAGCAAGTATTATTCTTGCAAAACAAATGGGATTAACCGTTTTTGCAACAAGCCGTTCAAAAGAAAAATTTAATATTCTAAGACAATATGGTGCAGATTACACTATTTTAGATAATGGAGAAATATCGAAAAATATTAGAGAAATATCTCCTGATGGAGTGAGCAATGTAATAGAACTTATTGGCAATGTAACACTAAATGATAGTTTAGGTTGTGTTGCAGTAAATGGAAGCATCTGTATTGCAGGTTTTTTAGGCGGTTTAGTTCCTCTTAAAAACTTTATGCCATTAATGCAAATTCCAAGTAGTGTAAAGCTAACATCTTTTGGTAGTGCATTTGTTTTTGGCAACAAATATTTTCCATATTCTAAAATTCCGTTGCAAAAAATAATTTCAGATATTGAAAATAAATCAATTCCGAATATTCTTGCTAAATCTTATAATTTCAATGAAATTATTGAGGCTCATAAACTAATGGAAAGCAATACTGTAAACGGTAAAATTGTTGTTACGATTTAAAATATTTGTCGCCGATAAGATGGGTGTAATTGTTTGTTGTATTATAACTAAAAATAGCATTTTAAAACGCTCTAACCTTAAGGAAATTATTAAGATTTTGTAAGTTTTAGAAAATATTTTGTAATTAAAAAATAGTTTGTCCGACTATTTCAAAGCAATTGCTTAGATTTGTAAAATAAATTAGAAAATGTCAAGAAGAAAAGCATATATAGAAGAAGAGGTTATCGAGAAAGCAATGTATACATTTTGGAAGAATGGATACAAAGCTACTTCTGTTCGTATGCTTGAAAAAGAAATGGGGATTAATCAATTTTCTATTTATGCTAGCTTTAAGGATAAAGATGGTGTGTTTTTAAAAAGTTTACAATTCTATAAGAATAAATTGCAGCAAGAAGTTTTGAGTAAATTGATCAATTCTCAACAAGGTATAGAAAGTGTTAAAAAATATTTTTATGATTTTTTAGAATATTCAAAAGAAGAAGATGAATTTAAAGGATGTCTTTTAACAAATTCTGTTTTTGAAATTGAAGACAACGATGAAGCTGCATCAGAAATAAATGAGTTTGCAACTAAGCTTCGTAATTGTTTTAGAGATAAACTTGCTATGGATAAAAAAAAAACTAAAAAACTACTTGATAAACAAGCTAATTATTTAATTGTTGCGTTGCAGGGGCTATCAGTTGCCTCAAAAATGCTTGATAAGGAACAACTAGACGATTTTATTGAAGTAACATTTAATAACATATAAAAAAATTTAACTTAAAACTAAGCAAATGCTTAGTTAAATATTAATCACTTAAAATTAAAATTATGAACACATTAAAATCTTTGTCTTTAGAGACACAAACAATTGAAACTGCCAATCCTATTTCTAGTGAAATTATGCAAAACACTAAAAATAAAATAGGTATGATTCCGAATATGTACGGCTTAATGGCAAACAACCCGGCATTATTAGATGCCTATGGTTCAGCCTATAATACTTTTAGAGAGAATTCTGGTTTTACGCCACCAGAACAAGAAATCGTTTTCTTATCAGTGGCTTATGAAAACAACTGTGAATATTGTATGGCAGCACATAGTTTTGTAGGCGATAAAATGACCAACGTACCAACAAATGTAACAGATGCCATTCGTAGTAATACTGAAATAGGAGATCCTAAATTCAGAGCATTGAGTTTCTTTACCAGAGCAATGACCTCAAAAAGAGGGGATCCTTCTCAAGAGGATATCGATAATTTTTTAGCGGCGGGTTATACTGAGAATCATATTTTAGGTGTGATTACAGGAATAGGTGTAAAGACAATGAGTAATTATTTTAATCATGTATTTGATACGCCTGTCGATGCTGCATTTAAAGGTAGAACTTGGGTGAAGGCATAATATAACCTAAATTAAGAATAGAAGTATAAAAGCTTCTATTCTTTTTAAATTTAAACTAAGCTAATGCTTAGATAAATAAGTAATAAAATTAAATAATTATGAATTTTCAAAATGAATTATTAGCAATAAAAATGGATTAGTTTTTCAAATGCCTGAAAATTTGAGAGAGGTTTATCATTCTTTTAATCTTGATGTGGAAAGGCACAAAGGTAATTTAGATTATGAATTACCAATGCCCGCAACTAATATTCTTGATACAAATTGCAAAATAGAGTATGTTTTTGTATCTGAAGATTATACTGAATGTGCAAATCCGAAAGAAATAATAAATACACTTACTAATAAAAAATAATTAAAAGTTATAATATGAAAAACTTTAGGCAGTCCAAACCGGAACAGCACCTGTAACAAAACGGATTATCTTATCCATACTACTAATATTTTTTTCTCATAATTTATATGATTTAAGATTTGTGTAAAATATAAATATAATTTATGTTGCATATACAACATAAATTGTATATATTTGCAACATGAAGTTTGAAATTAACCAGTGCATTGCCTCCAGATTAAGAAGATTGTCGCGTATTGCTGACAGTTACTTGCGTAAACAACTAGAGGGTTTTGATATCACTGAAAATCAAATGAATATTCTCTTTATTCTTTATAAATTGGGAAGAGTTGAGCAAGGCGTAATAGGCAAAAAGCTTGTATTAGAACGATCTACAGTGAGTAGAGGAGTTAAGTTACTTGAAAAACAGGAATACGTGAAAAGGACGTCAGACTATAGACCGGATATAGAGTTGACTAGTAAGGGGAAGGTGTTGGTCGAAAAACTAATTCCGTTGTGGGAAAAATTTATGGATGAGATCTGCAGTAAAATGGGAGATAAAGGAATTGAACAAATTGAAAAATTAGAAAGTCTAATAAAGTAAAAAAATTTAATAGTAATGTTGTATATACAACATAAAATTATATTATGATAAAGACATTCGAAAAAAAGATGATAGAACAAAACGGTCAGGCTGTAAAATATATAAAAGCAGTCGGGCTTAAAGATTCTACAGGGACAATAAAGAATATTAATGAGCAAATAGCCCGTGATTTTGGTTTGGCAGGACCATTAACGCTGTCCACAGTGAGCGAAAGAGTCCATGCGGTAAGATGGGTAACGGCAAGGGAATCGTATGTTGTTGAAAGTAGTGTAAAAAGAGTGACCAAAGAAATTGTTGCTGCTAGTGTCGCTCAAGTAAATCGATGTCCTTACTGTGAAGATGCACATGGAACTTCTATCGTTAGCGCTGGAGATAAGATCACATCGAAAAAAATTGCCAATGGAACTTGGCAAACCTTAAAGGGTGAAAAGAAGAAACAAATAATAGAATGGAGTTTAAATACTAGAAACCCAAATGCTGAGATTATTAAAAATCCTCCTTTTTCGATTCATGAAGCTCCGGAAATAATAGGAACAGCCCTAGTTTTTCATTCAACCAATCGTTTGGTCAGCATCTTCTTAGAAGAGTCGCCATTACCTAATTTTTTAAGCGGTAAACTAATAAAAAAAACAGCACTTAAAATTGCTGCTAAAACATTATTTAAAAGTATGGTAGAGAAGCAATCTACTACTGGAGATGGCCTAGAATTTATCAATGATTATCCAATTCCAACATCATTAAAATGGTCTAAATCAATACCGCCGTTTTCAAAAGCTTTGGCAGCAGAGCAGGTTGTATTAAACGAAATTGAGGAAGAATTGATTCCTAAAAAATTAGCACAATTATTTATTGAAAAAGTGAATAGCTGGCAGGGAGAAGAAATGCCCATGGGTAGATCTTGGCTCAATGAGGTTATTAAACCTTTAAGTGAAAATGAAAAGCCAATAGCTCAGATAATGTTTTTAGCTGCTTTTACACCTTTTGCTGTTACGGGGAAAGATATTGAAGATTTCAGAAAAGCAAAACCTGGCGATGCAGCATTAGTAGAAGTTTGTTATTGGTCAATCCAACTACTTACAAACAGATTAAGCAAATGGCTTGTAAAACCATTTATAAATTAAAATTAAATATATATAAAATGAAAAATAAGACAACAAAACAAAGTAACCAAGGTGTAATTATTGCAATAGTATTGGCAGTATTATGGATAATCGTAACTGCAATTTTAGGAACACTTGGATACTACGAGTATAATCGTGATGTTTTTCACTTGATGATCATCATTACAGTTGTAACACCAACAATTATCTTTGGATTACTTTTCACAGCGTTTTCAAACTTTCGTAAATGGACTCAAAGCTTGAATATCGCTATGTTGACATTACCCCATGCCTGGCGTACAATAGGGTATTTGTTTTTAGTTCAATGGTTTTACGGACTTCTGCCAGCTGGATTTGCCGCTCCAGCAGGATTTGGTGACTTTATTGTTGGGATTGCCGCACCATTTGTAGCTGTTGCGGTATGGCTGCAGTGGAAGTATGCCATAAAATACGCAGTAGTCTTTCACATTTTTGGAGCTATAGATTTAATTCTCGCTATTGTTACCGGAACTTCTGCATTTGGGGTATTGCCCGAAAATCTTCATATGATTGACCCATTGACTGCATTTCCTACTGTTATTATACCAGTATCATTTGTGCCTTTACTATTGATGTCTCATTTTATGGTATTTGCTAAAGTTGTACTTGATAAGAAAAGTAAAAAGCAAGTATAAATGACACGAAATGGATTGTACTTCAGAAAAATAATAATTAATTATAATATAATAAAACTAGAATAGATGAAAACAGAAATTTTAATCACAGGAGCAACCGGAACAACAGGTAGATATACCATCAAAGGTTTAATAAGCAAAGGTTTGAAGGTTAGAGCCATGGTCAGAACCGTTGATGAAAGAAGTAAAGAGCTTGAAAAAATGGGAGCTGAAATTATTCAAGGCGATTTTTTAGACCTTATTTCGTTAAGAAAAGCCTTAAATGGTATCAAAAGAGCTTATCTATGCTATCCTTTTCAAGATAACTTACCAAAAGGAGCAGGATACTTTGCCAAAGCAGCAAAAGAAAACGGAGTTGAACTTACTGTAGTGATGTCACAAATGAATGCTCACGAAGGTTCGTTAAGTCCTGCAACCCAAAATCATTTGATAACTGAGGATATTTTAGACTGGGCAAGCATTGGTGCAGTTCACATTCGTCCGGGATTATTTGCAAGCAATTATAGAAATATGGCTGGCCCAACAGTAAAAGCAGAAGGTAAATTTTATTTTCCGAATCCTGATGCTAGATATACCATTATTCATCCTCAGGATATTAGTGATGTGATTGTTGGAATTCTAACATCAGATAATCCAGAAATACATATTGGTAAGCGTTATTTACTTGCTGGCCCTAAAATTTATACAGGACAAGAAGTTGCAGAGGAAATAGGTCAATTGGTAGGTAAAGATGTTGAACATGTACCAATTCCTGTAGAGCATTGGGTTGAATATATGAAAAATGACCCATACGTAAATGATTTTTTAGCTAAGTATTTAAAGGAATTTAGTAAAGATATTGCAAATGGAAAATTTAACGTTACTTCCGATGTAGTTAAAAATATAACTGGACACGAACCAAGAAGTTTTGCTAATTATTTGGAAGAACATATTGACGAATTTCAATAAAATCAAATGGAAAATAAAATAATAGCAGACTTTCCATTTGAATCGAAATTCGTAGATGTTTATGGCTCAAGAATGCATTATGTTGACGAGAACAATACAAACGATTCAAATCAAACCACTTTCGTTTGTATTCATGGAAATCCAACGTCAAGTTATTTATGGAGAAATATTATTCCGTATTTAAAAACTGAAGGAAGAGTAATTGCATTTGATTTAATCGGTTTTGGAAAATCTGATAAGCCAAACATAGATTATNNTGCGTAATCCTTTACGTAAAAAATCAAGTGTCGACACTCTTTTTTAGCCTTTTACCTCCAAAAAATTTATTTAAAAGAACGTTTATTAACCACTAATATACGGATTAGTATTAATTCCCACGCAAGTAATATCCAGTATTTTCGTGCCTTAAAACCCTCTGTCTTTTACTTGCTTCCTTTCCTTCGATATTCTACATAATTGGCATTATAATACAAGTTCAGTCGTTTATATCTGATTGGTTCTTCTCTTGTAAGTTATAATGTAAATTATGTAAAATACTTCCGCTGTACGCCTTTCTGCCAACGCTCACTTTTGAACTTCGATTGATATTTTAGTTTCTATTTGATAAGATTATGAAGAACAAGTCATTTTAAAAACCAACGGAACTCATCCGCATTTATCAACCGCTGTTCCGTTACTTTTTAAAACGGATTTTGTGTACACACGCACACATCTTGAAGTATAAATTTGTAAGCTGTAAAACGTTTTATTATTAGTGGAAAAAGAGGTTGGCGAAGCGTGGATTTTCCACTGATAATAAAATGATAGCCTAAGAGGCGATTGAACGTCAACGTTCGAGTAAGTTGCGGATTTACATTTTTAGTTTAGATGCCCATCAAAACACATCTTGCAGAGAAAATTCCGAACAGTGATTTTTAGTTTAGTGACGTCACTTAACACATCTTGCAGAACATTTTCCCAAGTATCATTTCGCGCGCTAGGTAAGTCGGCAATTTTACATAATAGCAGTTATAACGACCATTTTTAAACAGCTAAAATAATTCGGCTAAAAATTGTGCGAAGCGAACTTATAACTACTATTATGTAAACATAGCTTTGGGTAAGTTTTTATGCATTAGATTTTTGTTGGCGTAGCTCTTTGCTTTTTTCAAGCAATGTGCTACAAGTGCGTTGGCGCATAAAAACTTACATTGTAGTGGCGAGCGGAACAAAACAAAAAACAGAAGATTTTGAGTAAGCGATAAAACTGGGTTTTGTTTTGTGGGGATTTCTATTCTTTATCTTTTTTGTAACCTATTTGGGTTCGAGGCTTTTTGTCATCTTTCTTGTCAATCAATTCATCCAAGTAGTTAAATACCAGTTCAATATTCTTGCTGTGATTGGATAGCTTCTTTTTGATTTCTTCAATTTCAAGTTTTAGACCTAAATTATCGGTTAACATTTCTCTCATTTTTGAGTAAGCTCTCATTATTTGGATATTTACCATAATAGCTCTATCACTATGCAAAACACCTGATAACATTGCAACTCCTTGCTCTGTAAAAGCTTTCGGCATTTTACGAGTTCCACCCCAACTTGATATCTCAAATTGTGATTTCAAGTTGTCGAACTCTTCTTTAGTTAATTCAAACATAAAATCTTCAGGAAAACGTTTAATATTTCTTCCAACAGCTTTATTTAAATTACCTGTTGTTACATCATAGAGTTCTGCTAAATCTTTATCTAACATTACTTTTTGGTCTCTAATAATATAGATTTTATTAATTACAGATTCTTCGGTTATCGTGATTTCCTTACTCATTTTATATGCTTATTTCGTTGGTAAAAATACTATTTTTAAACTTGATATTCCAGATTGGAATATCAAGTTTAAGGTGCTCAATTTTTCCTTAAATGTTTTAGGTTGTCGCAATTTGCGACAACAAGGTTATTAACTTAATGGATGGAACGCTTTTATAATTTTCTGTAGATTTTCCAAGTCATCTTGTTTGTAAGATTCCGTTGAACAAATATGTCGATGTCCTGCCATTTCCTGTACTTCTCTAATGTTGTATTGTTTCAACCAGTTTACAATAACGCTCGCTCTAAGATGACCGTTATTTGTTACTTTTCGATTGTAGCTTTTTAACTTATTAAAAATAGGGAACAACAACACACTAAACTGTGGGGTATTTAAAGGAAAAAGACGTTCATCATAGACGTTTATATGCTTTCGTATAATTGGTAAAACTTCTTCAATATATTCTTTTAACTGTAGTATCTGCCAAGGTTTTAATTGTATTTTTCTTGGTGCATTTCTTAACGTACTCGCAACATAAATTGAGCCTCTTTGTAAATTAATATCATCAACTTTTAGACGATTAAAATTATTACTTACCAAGCCTTGATATACCAATAAGCCTACAATAACCTTATTGCGTTTGGCTGTTGCTTCAAAATAAAAATTCTCTTTTTTATGCGTATTGGTTTCATAAGAATAATATAAATCTTCAAGTTCGTCTGCATCCAATAAATTCTGTAATACTTTTTTTGTACCACCTCTGATGGTCATTCCTTCTGCAATATTTTCTGTTCGGTAACCTTGTTCGATTAAGTGGTTTAGATAATGTCGTATCGCTGTTAAATGGTTGTTGACTGTATTGGCTTGGTTGTTCGCTTTTAATGTTGCTACATATTTCAATAGTTGCTTGTAATTGATGGTTTCAGTTTCTATCTGTTTTGACGCACACCATTTTTGTAGCTTTTCAATATTGATGCTATACGCTTCTACAGTTTTTTGACTTTTACGAAGTTGCTTTAGATAGGTCTGGTAATTCTTCATATTGTTTTGATTAAATGCGTGTAAATCTGTGTTGCCTTTAAGGAACTGTGTCCTAAAAACTGTTGTATGTCTTCTAATTTCACTTCTTGTTGTAAAAGGTGTGTTGCAATAGAATGTCGCAAACAATGTGGTGTAATTCGTTTTTGTTTTAACTCCTGGTTATCCGTTAAGCTAATTAGATGTTGCAATCGTATGGCCATATCTGCACCAGCTAATCTATTGCCATAACGATTGATAAAAAAAGCTTCGTTTGTAGTTGTTGGATAGAGTGGACGAGCTTCATAACGATAATCTTCTAAAATGCGTAGATTGTAATTATTAACTGGCACATAACGTTGTTTAAAGTTCTTTGCTTTTTTTATAAATATCAGTTCTCTATCAAAAAGAACATCGTTCATATCAAGGTTCATCACTTCGCTACGTCTTAAACCACAACTATATAAGGCTACCAACATCGCTTTATCTCGTAAACGAGTTCTTAAAAACCCACTACTATAACTGGTTATTTCAAAGAGTTCTTTGATTTCTGATTGCGTTAATACTTCTTTTTTTAAAGGATCATTCTCTTCCCATCGAAGATGTATTTTAAAGGTTTTCGCCCCGTGTTTTTGCAAGTATTCTCTAAACTTTTTTAGACCGCTTTGGTGTTTGTTCAAGTATGCTTTACTTAATCCACCGCTTTTTCGCTCGTGGCAACGTTCATTTAGATGCCTGTAATAATCGGTTACATTGGTCAAGCTGATTCTATCAATACTATTAATATTGTGCTGTTCCAACCAGTAAAAAAACTCTTGTACAAAAATTGGCATATAATAAACTGTGCTTTGGCTATAGCCTAAAATGTCCAACCATTCCTTAAAATTTTGCAGTAAGGCTTTATAACTCTGGTTTTGTAATTTCAGTTTCTTCATTTTGTGTGTTATTTCGGCTTCGCTCAATACAGGCTTTGGCTCTCGACTTTTTTTACTTCGGTATGTGTTTTTTAGACTTTTGTGGCGAGTTGTTGTAACTAACTGATTTTCTTATCCTTTACCTCGCCATTTTGTTGGTGGCGACTTTGTGGCGATGTGGCGGCATCGAGTCGATGCAGACAAACATTTAATGCACTATTTATCTGTTCTTTTAGATTGGTGTATTCGTCCACGTCCACGACTTCAAAACAGTAACTTTTGGTTTTAGATTTCTTTACTCTTTGTATATAATTCTCTGCCAATAACTGCCCATTGTAACGTCTTAAAGTCGTTTCCTTTATTCGTAGATTTCTTCTGATTTCAGCATTTGTAAATGTGGTCTGGTTATTTTTTGCTAAATATGCCTTGAGGCATTCTAAATGGTTTCGTGTTGCTCCTGTAATTGTATCAGATTTTCTCAATAACACATCTGTAATTAATTCATTCGCTTCTTCTATATCTTCAATGGTAGTTTCGATATAGATTTCTCCTGTATCTTCATTTACTTTATGCTCTCGTTGGTATTGTTTGTAAAAGGTAATGACTTCTATAAATTGTAAATAATGCGAGTTGGTTCTTCTTGGTTTAAATACTGATTGTGGTAATTCTAAGTACATTGCATACGGATTGATTACTCGTATTGGTTTTAATACACCCTGAACATTTTGTAATAAATCACGCGATGCGTGCTGTTCTTCTTCATTTATTTTTCCTGCACTAATCAATCGTTGATAATTCATAATACGTTGGTCTTGCTCTGCACTCTCATCAATATATAAAAGGAAGTTTCTATTTGAGTTATCTTCATAAATGCTTTCTTGGGTGGTACAGCCTGCAACACTTACAGGACCTTCAACAGTTAGGTGTATAGTTTTGGTTGTGCCTTTGGTATCTTTATGAACTACCGTTTTAGTAATTCTCTTTTTAGATTGTAATTCTCGTAGTGGATAGAGTACAGATTCTGCTCCATCTAAATCTTCTATTAATATTAATTTGTGTTGTAATTCTGTTCTGTTGAAGTAGTAAAATGCGTTTGCCGATAATACTGTAATTTCTATTTTATCTTCTTCTGGTATTAATTCTGCAACCTTGCTTTGCAAATGAGTTTTACCAACTCCGCTACTTCCCAAGCTGATACAATGTAAAGGGTTGTTCGTTTTTCTTGATGTAAATATTAGATACATTAAAAGCCTGTTGGTTTGCTCTCCAATAACTCCAGACTTTCCAATAAGTTCGTTCGTTAATTGTAGTAAGTTCTTCTTTTTTAAAAAGTCCGTGGCGGACTGCCTTTCATTTTCTGTGAGTTCTTTAAAATGTGGCTTGTATAATTCAGCCTCTTGTTTCAATAATAAAAAGCGATAGTTCTCTAATTCGTGCGTGAGTTCCTGTAATGTTTTACGGACAATACTCGTTCCTATTTCCAAGCGTTCTGCTACTTTTCTAACAAATTTTTCTACTTGATTATCATTATATACATCTAAACTATGTCTTAAAACAATATGCACTTTGGGTTTTTGAACACTTAGTGTTATCCTTAATGTTTCTAATTTGTTGAGTTTGATGCCGCCAAGTATGTGTATTTCTAAATAGTTGGTGGTGTACTGGTAGTTGTTTGGATTGTTAGTGTTTAAAGAACTCATAATTATTATTTGACTTATATAGCAATAAAACAAAATTATATATATTTGCCTTATAAAGCAATAAATATAAATCATAATTTCTAAAAATTGATAAATAAAGCCTTTAAACGTACCTTTATTGCAGTATTAAGCAATAATATGGAGATAAGTAAGAACATTAAACGTGTAAGAGAAGCTAAAGGACTCTCTCAAAAAGAAGTCATTTCTGCTATTGGTATGGGTGCCGCCCAGTACAGCCGTATTGAAAATGGTAAAACAGACCCGTCTGTAAGTACTTTAGTTAAAATTGCAAAGGCTCTTGGGTCATCGATGGCAGAACTCTTTACCGATAAAGATGTTTTGCGTGATGTAAATTCTATTGATACTACATTAATGGAACGTGTAGCACTTATTGATAGTCTTTCTAAAGAAGAACAAAAAACGATGTTTTCTATTCTTGATGCATTTCTATCGAAGCGTAAATTAAAATCTACACTTAAAACTGTTCTCCAAGAAATGGAATAAAAAAATCGCTCCTAAGAGCGATTTAATAAAATGTTACTTTTTTAGTTTATTTAACCTTACAAGAAGAATAGATACAGCTGCGTAGACTAAAATGTTGAAAATAAATTTATCGATAAACCATCCAAAATTTTTAAAACTATTTCCACTTAACTCGAACTCATTATAAAATTTAAAAGGGAAGCCTACACTAAAACCGTTTTTAGAAGTAAAATAACTATACATAAATGATAGTAGTGAAAATACTATTAGAAGTAATAAAGTATAAATAAATATTTTTTTCATAATAAAATTAATTTGATCCAGATTTTACTTTTTTTGTTTTTCTATCTACTGTTGGATTTCCTTGTACTCCTGTCTCTGTTCTAGAATAAATAATATTACCCTCTGGGTCTTTATAAGTTATTTTTCTTGTTTGTCCATTTCCTGTTTTATAAGTTTCAATTGGTGAATCTGCTGAAAATACAGCTGTTGGATTTACTTGCCCATTATCTTCAGATACCATATATTCTTTTCTTCCAAATCCAAACCAAGTAGCTGAAAACCCTCCTTTAAATGTATAAGAGCCTCCTGCTTTACCTGTTGTTCCTGCCGAAAACTTAGTATTTTGATAATTTAAAAATCTTTCTGCAAATTCAGATCCATTACATGAATAAAAACAGGCAATGCTTTCTGATCCATCAAAATTAAAATTGATAGATTTCCATTCACTTGGAGATAACTGATTAGCATCCAGAGGTCTTCCAGTAACATTATCCAAACCATCGCTACTTGCTTCTGCAGACCCTGCTGGTCCATCTACTGCACCATGACCAAAGAAACTAGCTTCAACTGTTTTACCAAAGCCATTTTCTTCAGCATCTGCAACACTACTTTCAATCAATCCTTTTAATTTTCCTAAATCTCCTCCAAGATTTAAAAAATATACTTTATCTTCTTTTGAATTAAAACCTTTAGAATTTTCAATTTCCTTTCTTCTTGTTGAAGCTGCATCATAAGCATCATTACTGCCTCCAGTGTAAATAACAAAATACACTCTTGTTCCATCAGGATCAATAAATGATATTGGGTTATTAAGAGCATAATTAAAAGGGCTTTTAGAGTAGTAAGCTTGAGCTAGAGGATCAATATTCATCCAACGCCCTAACGCAGCATCATAATTTCTTGCTCCATAGTCATACCAATCTAAAGAACTGCCTCCAACAACTTCATCTTGTAATTCTTTACCATTATAACCATATCTATTCGCCACACTATTTCCAGTTGGTTGGGTAACATCATTATACCCCTTATGGGTCAACCCAAAGGGATAGTAGTTTTTCTCCTCAATAATTTCAGATTGAGCGATGGTACCGTTTCCGTCAGAGTCAGTATACGATAATCTGATATTTCCTAAGTGGTCTTTATATTGATATACATAATCGAACCCTCCAGAGTTATCAGGACTTACGTAGCCCTCTGGGTGATTAAAGAACTGTAAAACGTCATTTTCATATACATAATTACCNNAGCATAGCAACACATTCCAATTATGTAGATGGCTTTATAAATAAATTAGAATTGGACAATATTGTTTTTGTAATCCATGATTGGGGTTTGGCATTGGGATTATCCTATGCCAGAAAAAATGAACATAAAATTAAAGGATTGGTCTTTATGGAAGGTATTATTAAACCAATGAAGTGGAGTGAGTTTGCTTACCAACCGGTTCGTACTATTTTTAGATTGTTCAGAACACCTATTGTTGGTAAATTCATGAATGTAAACCTAAATATGTTTGTGAAGAAAGTGTTGCTTGATTTGGGATCTGTCCGAAAAATGAGCAAAAAGGAAAAAGAATATTATAGTCAACCTTTTTTAAGAAAAAAGGATAGGCTTCCTGTCTATTTGTTCCCAAAATTTCTTCCCATTGATGGAAAACCAATTGACACCCATGAAATGGCTGGTAAAAATCATAAATGGTTGCAAACTACTAAGCTCCCAAAATTACTGTTTTGGGTAACACCGGGTATTTTAGTAAAGCCTGAAATGGTAGAAGAATTTAAAAGGGATTATCCAAATTTAACAGATAAATATTTAGGGGAGGCAACACATTTTATTCAAGAAGATTTTCCAGACGAAATTGGGAGCACTATCATGGAATGGTACCAAACTAAAAATTAAGTTTCAAAACAATGAAAAAAATAAAAGAGAAATATGGTCCATGGGCGTTAATCACAGGAGCATCTTCGGGAATAGGAGAAGAATTTGCCAAACAGTTAGGCAAATTAGGATTAAATTTGATATTAGTAGCAAGAAGAAAAGATCAGTTAGATCATATTGGCAAAACAATTGAGAATCAATATTCCGTTCGGGTAAAAACGATAGCCGTTGATTTAACACAAGAACGGTTTTTAGATGAAATTCGTAAAACAACAGATTCCCTTACTATAGGACTATTAATTAACAATGCAGGATTATGGGAAATGGGAGATTATTTAGGAATTACGTTGGAAGATGAATTGAGCATGATTGAGCTAAATATAAAAACTCCTGCCATTCTAACACATCATTTTGCAGCTAAAATGATGGAAAACAAAAAAGGAGGGATTATCAATGTAGCATCCATGTTAGGATATTTAGGAGTTCCTTACTCAACTATTTATGCCGCAACAAAAGCATTTGAACTAGTAAAAAGTGAAGGTCTATGGTATGAACTTAAAAAAGAAGGTGTTGATGTACTGTCCTTAAACCCGGGACTTACAAAAACCGAGATGATTTCGAAATATGACTTTTCACATATGCCAATGAGCCCACTACGTCCTGAAAAAGTTGTGGTTGCCGGTTTAAAAGCATTAGGCAAAAAATCACAGGTAATTCCTGGTACAATGAATAAAATTTTGGGTATACTATCAAAACATGTGATGTCTCGTGATATGAATACAAAAATGTTTGGATTGTTGATAGGAAAGACAAATAGCAAATTGAAGAAAACCATTAGCCACCTTTAATGTTATTATACTATGATTACAGATTTACCAATATACGTCTATATTACTTTTAGCATTGCCACGTTATTTTCTTTAGTGCTATTCTATTATGCAAATGATAAGGGTTTAAAATTCATTATTGCCATTGTTTTATGGGGAATATTACACAGTATTCTGGCAATGTTGGGGTTTTACGAAAACACCAAAACAGTTCCTCCAAGGTTTATCCTATTGGTTATTCCCATGGTTGCAATTGTTTTATTTTCCGTTTTTTCAAAGAAGACAAAAAATTGGTTAAGTACATTTAATTTAAAAATGCTTACCTATCTTCATGTGGTAAGAATCCCTGTTGAGTTAGTATTATATTGGTTATTTTTGGAAAAATATATACCTGAATTAATGACTTTTGAAGGACGTAATTTTGATATATTAGCAGGAATTACAGCTCCGATTGTAGCTTTATTTGCTTTCAAAAAGCATAAAACGAACAAATTGTTTTTGTGGATTTGGAATGTCTTTTCGATTATCCTTTTGATAAATATTTTGGTAATCGCTGTACTGTCAACACCAACAGTTTTACAACAATTTGCTTTTGAACAACCCAACATAGCTGTAATGAAATTCCCTTTTATCCTATTACCAGCGATAATTGTCCCAATAGTATTGATTTCTAACATGGCAGGATTTGTAATATTGAAAAGGATGAAATAACCATATAGTTTAACGATGTAAAAAATTAATGTTCGTTTTTCCGTTCTTCTTTAAAGTAAAAATTTCGAAGTTTTTTTAATATATAATGTATGGCATTCCTATTCTACTAATTAGTTGGTTTTATGTTCTGGTTGATATGAAAGAAATTAGTGGGGTCGTACTTTGTCTTAATTTGTACCAATCGCCCGTAATTGCCTTTGTAGCTCGCCTTTACTCGATCTTGCCCTTCTTTCATCATAAAATTGACATAGGCACCTCCTTCGGCATAAGGCCTCATGCCCTCATGGTATGCTTTGCACCATTGGGTCACTTTATCAGCTTCAGAAGGGTCTGGTGTAACCCCAATGATGACCTGTACCCATCTAGTATCTCTATTCGCCCAAGCCGTATCTTCTTGGGCGGTTTCATGTACTTTACCATCGATAGGATAAAAATGCGTTGTGGAGTGGAAATTAGGGACGTTGGAACCGTGTTTTATGTTCTCTCGAATACATTCATCAGTAAGTTCGTTGACGTAATGTGCTCGCCAATACCAGTGCAACCCTTCAGGGTAAAAGTCATCAAACAGTCCATTAAGTGCGGGTATTGGCATTTCGCCTACCCAATCTAGAATTGGTGGTCCAAAGTCACGAATAGGCTTGAAGACTTCTTCGGCTTTTTCCATGGGTCCGGTATAGCACCAAACGATTCCACATACCTTATGGTTATGTAGTTCTTTCGGGAACGGATCACCCGGAGGCACCATTAAAAAAGCAAAGAAACCATACAGATCATTGGAGGCATTTTTAGTGACCTCGTCATAAAATTTCATAGCTTGCTCAGCTTGCTCCATAGGCCAAAACATAGGCCCTGCATACACATTTTTAATCGGTAACAAATTAAAAGTGAACGAAGTGACCACGCCAAAATTTCCTCCGCCACCCCGCAACGCCCAGAACAGATCAGGATGTGAGATAGCGTTTGCTGTTACCAACTCGCCCGAAGCCAAGACGACTTCAGCCTCCAAAAGATTATCGATCGCAAGACCACCTTTCCGGCTCAAGTAACCCAGACCTCCGCCAAGGGTAAGCCCCGCTACACCCGTCGTACCATTTATACCTACGGGCAATGCCAAACCATGTTCATGAGTAGCCTTGTCCACATCACGTAATGTATTACCCGGTTGCACTTTGGCGGTTTTTTTCTCAGGATTCACTTTGATATCCTTCATTTGAGACAAATCGATGACCAGTCCGTCTTCTACCAAAGCTAATCCACCACCGTTATGGCCTCCGCTCCGTATGGAAACTTCCAAACCATTTTCCCTTCCAAATTTCACGGTCGCAATTACATCATCCGCATCTTTGCATTTAAAAATAATTGCGGGATGTTTATCGATCATAGCATTGTAAATAGTTCTTGCCTCATCGTAGTTTTTATCATTGGGCAGAATAATTTCGCCTTTTGCTCGTTGTTTTAATTCCTCTATTTTAGTTTTCATATTCATTGAGATTTTAGTTTTTCCATAAAATTTTATAATTAATTTTTATGAAGTTACAATTTAATGACTAAATACTTTATTCCCATTTGATGTAAGAACATGCTGTATGTGTAGCTCATTAGGTTTATTTATTTGCAAGATAATTGTTGGCACTTTTTAATTTCCTTATTGTATCAAAGGTGAATGATGCTCGTGAACCAATTTCCAACCATTCTCTGTTTTTACAAATAGTAAAGTAATTTGGTCATTAACTACCACAAGGTCTTCTCCGAATTTAAAATGAAAATCAGAATGAAAGGTTACATTTGCAACATCTCCATAAACTGCAATCTTTAAGTCGTTTGAATCGAATTTTACCACTTCGGTTACAGAGCTAAAAATATTTCGTTCGTATGTTTCATTTGCTTCTCCACCATTGCGTAGTTCTCCATTTTTGAATTCTGTAAACTTTGGACTGTAGGCGTGTAAAGAAATAAGTCTATCAATATCTCCTTCTTTAATACTTTGAACAATTGCGTCATAGGTTTCCATTACTTCCTTTTTTACTTCAGGAAACTCATCATTGATTAAATCAATTTTCACTTCTGCAACTTCAACTTTTTCTTCTTTTTGTTTGCATCCTGTAATTACAATTCCGAGAATCATAATCAATACAAATGTCATTTTAGTTTTCATAATTATATATTTAATTGGTTAATAACTATTTAGCAAGTTGTTATGTTATTATGAAGTACAGTTCTCATAATGTGCTACAACAATGCTGTAAAACTAAAAAGTTGCCAGAAATCAAGATGTAAGTTT